>JAPLQZ010000212.1 GCA_026399415.1 Rhodocyclales bacterium
GCCGCCGCCAGCACCCGGAAAGACCGTGTCATGACCCGCAAGATCCTGCTTACCGCCGCCCTGCCCTATGCCAACGGCGCGATCCACCTCGGCCATCTGGTCGAGTACATCCAGACCGATATCTGGACGCGCTTCCAGAAAATGAGCGGCCACGAATGCTGGTTCGTCTGCGCCGACGACACGCACGGCACGCCGATCATGCTGCGCGCCGAGAAGGAAGGCATCACGCCGGAACAGCTGATCGAACGCGTGCATGCCGAACACGCCCGCGATTTCGCCGGCTTCCATGTCGCCTTCGACAACTACTACACCACGCATTCGGAGGAGACGCGGCACTATTCCGAAGACATATTCACCAAGCTCAAGGCCGCCGGCCTGATCGAGGTGCGCTCGATCGAGCAGTACTACGATCCGGTCAAGCTGATGTTCCTGCCCGACCGCTTCATCAAGGGCGAGTGCCCCAAGTGCGGCACCAAAGACCAGTACGGCGACGCCTGCGAGTCCTGCGGCGCAGCCTATGCGCCGACGGATTTGAAGAACCCCTACTCGGCGGTGTCGGGCGCGCAGCCGGTGCTGAAGTCCTCCGACCACTACTTCTTCAAGCTCTCCGACCCGCGCTGCCAGGACTTCCTGCGGCAATGGACGCAGCAGGAAGAACGCCTGCAACCCGAGGCCGCCAACAAGCTGCAGGAATGGCTGGGCACGCCCGGCGAGAACAAGCTCACCGACTGGGACATCTCGCGCGACGCGCCCTACTTCGGTTTCGAGATTCCCGGTGCGCCGGGAAAATTCTTCTACGTCTGGCTCGACGCGCCGATCGGCTACATGGGCTCGTTCAAGAACTTCTGCGACAAGAAGGGACTCGATTTCGACGAGTTCTGGGGCAAGGATTCGAAGGCCGAGCTGTACCACTTCATCGGCAAGGACATCCTCTATTTCCACGCCCTGTTCTGGCCGGCCGAGCTGGCGCACGCCGGCTATCGCACGCCGACCAAGGTCTTCGCCCACGGCTTTTTGACCGTCGATGGCGCCAAGATGTCGAAGTCGCGCGGCACCTTCATCACTGCCGAGAGCTACCTGACGCAGGGGCTCAATCCGGAATGGCTGCGCTATTACTTCGCCGCCAAGCTCAACGGCACGATGGAAGACATCGACCTCAACCTCGATGACTTCACCCAGCGCGTCAATTCCGATTTGATCGGCAAGTACATCAACATCGCCAGCCGCGCTGCCGGTTTCGTCGCCAAGCGTTTCGGCGGAACCTTGCTGCACACCCACAGCAGCGAGCGCTTCCACGCCGATCTGCCCGGCGTCAGCGAGGCTGCGCAGGAGATCGCCGGCTACTACGAGGCCCGCGACACAGCGCGCGCCCTGCGCCGAGTCATGGCGCTGGCCGACCAGATCAACCAGTACGTGGACAGGAATCAGCCCTGGGTGCTGGCCAAGCAGGAAGGCCAGGAAGCCAAATTGCATGAGGTCTGCACGCTGCTGATCAATGCCTTCCGCCTGCTCACCATTTATCTCAAGCCGGTGCTGCCGAAACTGGCACAGCGCGCCGAGGAATTCCTCAACGTCGCGCCGCTGCATTGGATGGATGCCGGCCACCTGCTGCCGCCGGCGCACCTGATCAATGGCTACGAACACCTGATGCAGCGCATCGATCCAAAGCAGATCGACGCGCTGATCGCGGCCAATCGCGAATCGCTGGAACCCACGCCGACACAGGCCGCCGTACCACCAGCGCCGACTCCTGAGCCGCATTCACCGCAGCGTCATGCCCAGCACCAGCAGGCCACGGAGGACAAGGTGCAGGCGCAGGCCGGCGCCTTGGAACCCACTATCTCGATCGACGATTTCAGCAAGGTCGACCTGCGCGTCGCCCGCATCGCCGACGCGCAGCACGTCGAAGGCGCCGACAAGCTGATCCGCCTGACGCTCGATCTGGGCGGCGAGACGCGCAACGTCTTCGCCGGCATCAAGTCGGCCTACGATCCGGCGCAACTGGTCGGTCGGCTGACGGTGATGGTGGCCAACCTCGCGCCGCGCAAGATGAAATTCGGCTTGAGCGAGGGCATGGTGCTCGCCGCATCGGACACCGACGGCAAGTCGCCCGGCCTGTTCCTGCTCTCGCCGGACAGCGGCGCACAACCTGGCATGCGCGTGAAGTAATGGAAGTTCGCCGCCTGGTGGTCAAGGGCCTGGTGCAGGGCGTCGGTTTCCGCTACGCCATGATGGCGCAGGCTCGGTTGCTCGGCGTCAGCGGCTGGGTACGCAACCGTCGCGACGGCAGCGTCGAAGCCGTAATCGCCGGCAATGCGCGGCAGGTCGAAGAGATGCTGGCCTGGAGCCGCAGGGGTCCGGCCGGGGCCGCAGTCGACGATGTCATGGCCGAGTCCGCCGGCGGAGAATACGCAGACTTCGAATTGCGGCCGACCGCTTGAATTGCGGCGAATCCCTGCCATCCGATCAGGATAAGCAGATCTCCCGGAAAAGCGCAAAGGGTCCTGGATTGCCGCGGCCACGACGCAAGTTTGACGCAGCTGCCGCGACTGCTATGATCGACGGGGCATCGCTACGGAGGCACTTGAAATGAGATTCGCCACACCCGCACTAACCGCGCTCGCTGCAATGGCCATGTATAGCGGAGCGGTGGCGGCCAATACGGTATATCGATGCACCGATGAAACCGGCCTGGTTCTGCTGACGAGCGACGCCGGCGCCTCGAGAATCTGCGAATTGCTGTCGAGCGCCGACAAGAAGTGCCCCGGCAAGCGGTGTGCAATCACGATCACGAAAGACCCGGACGGCCATTTGTACATCAATGGCACCGCCAACGGAACCCGGGTGCGTTACCCCGTTGCCAGTGGCGCCAGTGCCGTCACGATCTGCATTCGAGACCAATGCAAGGCGCGGTAAAGCCTGTCGAGCCTGAATCGGCTTCCGCTCGCATCACGCTTGTATCGGCCGCGTGATATCGATGCCCGGCAGAACCCGTTCGACGATCTCCCGCAACTGACGTGCTGCCGTCTCGCTGATCGCTGCGCCTGGATGCCGCACGTGGGCGTTGTTCAGCAGACCGCGCATGCGCAGCAATTCCTTGCGCACCGCGACGCCGGGTTGCTGCTCGAAGACGATCAAGGGCAGATATTTGGCATACAGGCGATAACTCTCCTCCGCATTCCCGCCGCGGGCTGCCCGCTCGATTGCCATCAGCACTTCGGGAAATGCGAAGCCGGTATTGAAACCATCGGCGCCCGCCATGAGGTCGAAAAAGCCGTACAGCGCACCCAAGCCCGTCAGCAGAGGCACGCGACGCGTCTGCATTCCCTGCCTTAGAGCGGCGATTCTTGCGGGGGTCGGTGGCGCTTCTTCCTTGATGCAGGCAATCCCCGGAATTTCGGCGATCAGGCGCAGCAGCAGCAGCACCGACATATGCACCTGGGTAGACGCCGGATGGTCCTGGGCAACGATCGGAATCGTCACCGCTGCGGCGACCTTCTGGAAATACTCGAACACGCGCCCCTCGTTCGGCACGGGCTCCGCAGAAGGGGCGATCATCACGGCGTCAGCCCCAAGGTCTTTGGCCATATGGCAAAGCCCGATGGTGGCCTGGGTTCCGGGATGACTGGCGCCGACGATGACCCGGGTGCGCCCTTTGGTTGCCGCCACGGCCCGTGAAATCAGGGACTCCCGCTCCCTGTCCAGCATCCGGTTCGATTCCCCGAGAACCCCCAACAGGGTAATTCCGTCGACCCCGAGCTCGCCCATGAAGCCGACCAGCCGGTCGAAGGAGTCAAGATCGAGGCTCCCGTCCTCATTGAAAGGGGTGGTCAGGATAGGAAACACGCCGGTGTAGTTCATAGATCCCTCCTCGATGAAACAGGCTACAGATACGGCGAAGGGTAACTCATGACGGCACCGCGCCGGCGACTTCAGGCGTGTCTGCGTTGCGCGCTGACAGGTATATAGTTTCGATGTGCCCACCATTGGTGATTCCCTTGCAAATGGCTGAAAAAAGCTGGTGGCGACTCTCGCTGAAACAAAAAATCACTCTGGGCATTCTTGCCATTTTCGTCGTTGGCATCTGGGCTTTGTCGTTTTACGTCACCCGCATGTTGCGCAACGACTTGCAAAGCCTGTTGGCCGACCAGCAGGTTTCGACGGTGGCTTATGTCGCCTCCGGCCTCAATCAGGCGCTGGAAGACCGGATTCAAGCCCTGGAAAAAATCGCCCGTTCGATTGACCGCTCCGTGCTAAACAATCCAGCCACTCTCCAGCAAGTGCTCGACCAGAGGCCGATTTTTCAGGATTTGTTCAATTCCGGCGTCGTTGCCGTGGGCCTTGACGGCGTCGCGCTGGCCGATACGCCTGTCGTTCCCGGCCGCCGTGGAACAAACTACATCAGCAACGAAGCCACCCGCAAGTCCATGGCCGAAGGAAAAACCGTCATCGGCCGCCCGGTGGTGGGGAGAGTGCTGAAACAGGCCCTGTTCAACATTAATACGCCGATCCGCGACGCCAACGGCACGGTGATCGGCGTCCTGTTCGGCGTGATCAATCTCGCCAAACCGAATTTTCTCGATCGCATCGGAGAACACCGCTATGGCAAGAGCGGCGGTTATCTGGTCGTTGCGCCCCAATACCAGCTGTTTGTTACCGCCACCGACAAGAGCCGCGTGTTGCAGCCGCTTCCCCCTCCCGGAACCAGTGCGGTTTTCGACCGGCGCGTGAAGGGCTTCGACGGCCCGTGGATTGCCGTTAACTCCCTTGGCGTGGAAACCCTCTCCTCGTCTGCCCGTGTTCCCGTTGCGGACTGGTTTGTGATCGCCACGCTGCCGACCGAAGAGGCCTTTGCCCCCATCCACGTAATGCAGCAACGCATCGTAGCGGCGGCGATTATATTGACGCTGATCGCGGGCATTCTTTCGTGGTGGCTGCTAAGAACCCAGTTATCGCCCCTGGTCAATGCCGCCAGGAACCTAAATGAAATGACCAGGGCAGGCAAGCCGTTGAACCCCCTGCCTGTAGTGAAACAGGATGAAATCGGCCAACTGATCGGTGGCTTCAACGAACTGCTGGAGACCCTCGGCCAGCGCGAGGCGCAACTCCATACCGAGCGCGACTTCTTCAGCGCCCTGTTGCAGCAGTCGTCCGACGGCGTGTTCCTGTTCAGCCCGGACGACCTGCGCATCCGGGAGGTGAACCCGGAACTATGCAAGATGCTGGGGTACGAACGGAACGAATTGCTCGCCATGAAACTTGGCGACCTGGTGCAGGCACCCCTGGAAAAGATAAGGGAAAACGTGGCCCAGGTCATGCAACACAAGGTTCACCCGGTCAGGCAGCGCACTTTTCGCAAGAAAGACGGCGCGACGCTCGACATTGAAGTCAACGCCTCCCTTGTCGAAACAGGCGGACGGCAACTCATCATGGCCAATTTGCGCGACATTACCGAACGCAAGCGGGTTGAAGAGGAACTCCAGCGCCACCGTCTGCGCCTTGAAGACATGGTGGTCGAGCGCACCGCCCAGTTGCGCGCACTGGCAATGGAGCTGGCGAAAGTGGAGGAACGCGAACGGCGTGCGATCGCACAGGACCTGCACGACGATCTCAGCCAGATTCTCGCCGTCGTCCAGATCAAACTGGCGTCGCTGGACATGCCGGAGAGGGCCCAAGGGCAAAGCAACTTGAAACACCAGGTCAAGGAAATCGGAACCCTGGTCGCCCAGGCCAATCGCGCCGTACGCTCTTTTTCCACACAGCTGAGTCCGCCCGTACTGTCGCAGTTCGGGCTGGTTTCCGCACTCGAGTGGCTGGCCGAAGAAATGCAGCGCAGCAACAATCTGCTCGTCCACATTTATGACGAAAGCAGATCCGTGCTGCTCGACGAAACACTGAGCAGTTCACTGTTCCGCACGGTGCGCGAACTGCTGATCAATGTGTCCAAGCATGCCCGGGTAGACGCGGCTGAGGTGTCCGTTCTTGCCGACAACGACAAGCTGGTGATCACCGTTGCCGATGCCGGGATCGGCTTCGACGCAAAGCAAAGCCTGATGCCGTCGGCGGATGGCGGCTACGGACTGTTCAGCATCCGCGAGCGCCTCAGCTCGATCGGCGGAACGATGCAGATCGACAGCCAGCCGGGCGACGGAACCGTGGTGATTGTGACCCTGCCGCTCGATTCGATGAGGCAACCGGCTGCAAATGATTCGATGACTACCGGCAGATGATCACCGGCGACAGGGCAATGCCGGGGAAGCATCAGCCGGGAGGCCGGGGGGAAACCCGGGTCCATCCCGCGGGACATTGCTGCACATACGGGTAATACCCGGCGGGCTGCGCGCAGTAGTACCACCACTGATTTGTCGGGTTGGCATAGGCCGCAACGGGCGGCGCCGGCGGTGGATATGCCGCCGACTCAGTCCGATACAGAACGGCGGGCGGTGCGGAATACGCCGGCGGCGGTGAATAGACCTGAACCGGAGTCGAATATGCCACCTGCCGGGGTTCGGTCGCGGCCAGAAGAATGGCTGTTCCGGCGAGGAGCCCGAGACCCATGATCCAGCCACTATCGCCGTGATCGCGATGACCGAAAGCAGGCGATTGATGTCCCGCTTGATACACCGGATGACCCCGATCGAAACGGCTACCCCCACGATCAGCCCACGCCGGAGTGGCTGCAACCGCACCGGTTGCGAATACAAGGGCTGCCAGGGCTGCGCTTAATCTGGACATTTTCCTATCCTCCTCTGTTGCGGGCGCAAACAATATCGCTCAAGAGAACAACGCATCAAGATCACGACTGATGACTGCATTGGTGTAACCGTTTGTTAGGGCTCTGTGCCTCGCGCTGGTTTGGACGGACGCGTGTCTTAGCTGTATCCTTCGTCATACGCCGGCATTACCAATCCAGCTTCACCCCACCACAAAGGAGTTCACCATGGCACGCAAAAAGAAACTCGATTTTTCCGACATCGGTTCCGTTCGCAGCAAAGAGAACCTCAATCAAACCGCTTTCTGGACACGCTATGGCGTTACCCAGTCGGGCGGCTCCCGCTACGAATCGGGCCGCAACATTCCGAAGCCATTGGCTATCCTGTTGTGGCTTCATCGCTCGGGAAAGGTGACTGACAAGGATCTGACGGATGCCCTGAAGTAAGGACCGGGTTGCGGCAGGAAGAAGGGCGACGCTGATGATCGAAACGGCACGCGGCACAGTGCATGAGTGGCAACGCGACCACATGGGCCACATCAACGTGCGCGCCTACATGGAGTTCTTCGAGGAGGCCTGCTGGCAGTTCTATGCCATGCTGGGCATGACGCCCTCGCTGCTGCGCAGCGGCGCGCTGCATCTGGCCGCGGTGCAGCAGAACATCGGCTACCGCAAGGAGCTCTATCCCGGCGATACCGTAGCGGTGCGCACCGGCGTGCTGGAAATGCGCGAAAAGGTGCTGCGCTTCCGGCATGAACTGATCAATACCGAAACCACGGACATTTGCGCGGTCTGCGATTTCACGGTGGTCTGTCTCAACCCGGAAACCCGCAAGTCGCGACCCTTTCCACCGGAGGTTGCGGCGCAGGCCGAGTCACTGAAGTGGCCTGACGCCTCATGAAAAAACATCCGACCACAGCAGTCGAGTTCGAGCCTGAATTCGTCACCGGCTTGACCAGCATTTTTGAAGAAATGATCGTCTTCAACCAGGTCCTGGGCCTGAAGATCACCTCGATCAAGTCGGACCGCGTTGCGGCGCGCATCGCCATGCGGCGCGAACTGGTCGGCAGCCCCAACCGGCTCCATGGCGGCGTCATCAGTGCCGGGCTCGACGCCATGGGCGGTCTGGCGGTGATGGCGGCCATCGGCGCGCGCCACATGGACGAAGCGCCGATGCAACGACTGCACCGCTTCGGCAAGCTGGGCACCATCGACCTGCGGATCGACTACCTGCGTCCCGGCATCGGCGAACATTTCGAACTGCGCGCGGAGGTGTTGCGCCTCGGCTCGCGCGTGGCGACCACCCGCATGGAGTTTCTCGGGATGGACGGCAAGTTGCTGTCCACCGGAGCCGGGGCATATATCGTTTCTTAAGTCAGGCGGGCCTTGAGGGCCGCCAGATAAGGCCCGGCCTCCGGTGAATTTTCAGCCGGCGCCCACGGCGCGCGTTCGGCTTCGGTGAGCGGCAGATAAGGCCCGGCCTTGGCTTCGAGAAATACGGTATCGGGCTCCAGCGCAATCGCTGTGTGCCAGGTTCCGTGGGAAATATCGACGCCAATCGCCGCACCGCCAGCGCCGACTCTTGCACTGCGCACCACGCCGCCCGCGTCATCGAACAGAATCAGCCCGAGCAGGCCGCGCAGGACGACAAAGGTTTCGTCCTTGTCCGGATCAAGATGGCGATGCGGCGGAATATAGGAATCCGGCTGCATGGCATTGAGCAGGCGATGCGCCGGATGATCGTCGTACGGATGGAAGTTGCGGTTCTTGCGCCGGCGCGGACTGGCCGCCGCTTCCGCGCAGAGTTCATCCAGCAGCGTCTGGTCGATCAGCCTGATCATGGATAAACGATCTTCACGTTCTCCGGCTGCAGCCAGTCGACGAGCCCCTTGATCAGGGCATCGTCGAGCCTGACGCGCCAGCTTTCCGGCAGGGGCAATTCCGCCGCGGCGTCACCGTTGCGGTAGCTCAGTCGCACCGGACAGGATCCGTTGCGAAACGGGGCGAGCAGGGCCTGCAGGTGTTTGGCATCGGAGCCGCCGTTCATGGTCAGGCGCAAACCGCGGGCAAAGCGGCCGCGCGCCTCGGCCAGCGTGTAGAGCTTGTCGGCGGTGATGCGCAGGCCGCCGCTGTAGTCGTCCTTCTGCACCTTGCCTTCGACCAGCAGCAGCTCATCTTCCTTGATCTTGGCCCGCTCGGCGTCCCACAGTTCGTTGAACACCGTCACCTCGAGCTGGGTGGTACCGTCGTCGAGCACCACCACGGCCATCTTGCCGCGGCGGGTCATCTGGGTGCGCGTCGACATGACGACACCGGCCAGCAGCACCGGTTCGCGCTGCGGCTCGAGCTGGCCCAAGCGGCGCTTGACGAACGACGCAAGCTCGGCGGCGTAGGCATTGTAGGGATGGCCGGAGAAGAAAAAGCCCAGCGCCGGCTTCTCGTTCATCAGGCGGTCGTGTTCCGTCCAGCGCGGACCTTCGACGTAATGCACGGTGTCGGCCGCTGCGCCCATGTCGAACAGGCCGCCCTGCATCGCATTGCGCTCGGCCTGTTCCGCTGCCTCCAGCGCGACGCCGGTGGAGGCCAGCAGCTTGGCGCGGTGGTCGTCGATGGCATCGAAGGCGCCGGCGCGGATCAAGGCCTCGACCACGCGCCGATTCACCACGCGCTTGTCGATGCGGCGACAGAAATCGAACAGATCGCGGAATGGTCCGCCCCCGTCGCGAACCTTGAGAATGACCGAGAGCGCCGCCTCGCCGGTGCCCTTGATGGCCCCCAGGCCATAGCGGATCGTCTTGCCATCCACCGGCCGGAAGCGGATGCCGCTCTGGTTGACGTCCGGCGGCAGGAAGACGAGGCCGTTGTCGATGGCGTCCTTGTAGAAGAACTGGATCTTGTCGGTGTTGGCCAATTCCGACGACAGCGTCGCCGCCGCAAAACTTGTTGAAGCCGTAACCGGCGAATTTCTCCATGACGTCGAAGATCTCGTTGGCCTGGCCGGCGCCGATGTTGTTGCGCCCCGCACCTTCGACAAACACGGCGCGCTGCTGGTCCATCTCTTCCTTTTTCTTCTTGCCCATGGCGCGGCGCAAGAGGTCGGCGCCGCCCAGGCTGTAGCCGGCCACTACCTGCGCCGTCTGCATCACCTGTTCCTGATAGATCATGATGCCGTAGGTATTGCCCAGCACCCGCTCCAGGCTCGGGTGCGGATAAACCACTTTTTCGCGCCCGTGCTTGCGATTGATGAAATTGGGAATGAAGTCCATCGGCCCCGGCCGGTACAGCGCATTCAGCGCGATCAGGTCGTCGAGGCGGTCGGGACGCGCCTGTACCAAGGCATCTTTCATGCCGCCGGACTCGAACTGGAACACCGCCGTGGTGTTGGCGGTCTTGAACACGGCGTCGTAGGTTTCGCGGTCGTCCAGCGGCAAGGTGGCGAGGTCGATGTCGACGCCCTCGACTTCCTTGGCCAGGCGCACCGCCTCGTCGAGGATGGTCAGCGTGCGCAGGCCGAGAAAGTCGAACTTGACCAGCCCGGCTTTTTCCACATCGTCCTTGTCGAACTGCGAGACCACCGACTCGGCGCCCGCCGCCGCATACAGCGGACAAAAATCGGTGAGATTGCCCGGCGCAATGAGTACGCCACCGGCATGCATGCCGACGTTGCGGGCGAGGCCCTCCAGCTTCAGCGCCAGCGCCCACAGTTCGGCGACTTCCTCCTCGCCGTCGATGCGCTGGCGGATGATCGGTTCCTTCTCCAGCGCATCCTTGAGCGTGATGCCAAGCTCGTTGGGAATCAGCTTGGCGAACTGGTCGACAAAGTTGTAGCCGAGATCCAGCACGCGGCCGACATCGCGGATCACCGCCTTGGCCGCCATGGTGCCGAAGGTGACGATCTGCGACACGGCGTGGGCGCCGTACTTTTTCTTGACGTAATCGATGACGCGATCGCGGCCTTCTTGACAAAAGTCGATGTCGAAGTCGGGCATCGACACGCGCTCCGGATTCAGGAAGCGCTCGAACAGCAGGTCGTAGCGCAGCGGATCGAGATCCGTGATGCCGAGGCTGTAGGCCACCAGCGAACCCGCTCCCGAACCGCGCCCGGGACCGACCGGCACGCCGTTGTGCTTGGCCCAGTTGATGAAGTCGGCAACGATCAGGAAGTAGCCGGGAAAGCCCATCTGGGCGATGGTCATGATCTCGAAATCGAGCCGCGCGACATAGGTCGGGCACTGCTTTTCGCGCTCAGCGGCATCCGGATACAACAGTTCAAGACGACGCACGAGGCCCGCATGCGATTCGCTGGCAAGGAAGGCCTCCAGCGGTTCGCCGGCAGGGGTCGGAAAGTCCGGCAGGCGGCTCTTGCCCAGCTCCAGCGTCAGGTTGCAGCGGCGCGCGATCTCCACCGAGTTCTGCAAGGCCTCGGGCAAGTCGGCGAACAGTTCGGCCATCTCAGCCTGCGTCTTGAAGTACTGCTCCGCGCTGTAGCGCTTCGGCCGGCGCGTGTCGCCCAGCACATAGCCGTCGGCGATGCAGACGCGCGCCTCGTGCGCCTTGTAGTCGTCGCGCTGGAGAAACTGCACCGGATGCGTCGCCACCAGCGGCAGGCCCAGACGTGCCGCCAGATCGACACTGGCGGCGACCAGGACTTCGCTCGCCGCCGCGCCGTCTTTGCCGGACGGGCGCTGTACCTCGATGTAATAGGCGCCGGAAAACAAACCCGCCCAGACCTGGGCGCGCACGTCGGCCTGATCCAGCTTACCGGCCGCGAGCAGTTGTCCGATGTCGCCCAGCGGTCCGCCCGACAGCGCAATCAAGCCGCTGTTGTCGCCCTGAGCGAGTTGCGTGCGGGTTATCTCGGCGCGGCCATGACGCCGCGGCGCCAGATAGGCCGCGGAGACCAGTTCGCACAGGCGCAGATAGCCGGCGCGATTACGCACCAGCAGCAGCAGACGCACCGGGCCGTCCTGCTTGCCCCCGGAATCTTCGTCGCCGATCCAGACATCGCAACCGATGATCGGCTTGACGCCCTTGCCGCGCGCCGCAGTGTAGAACTTGACCATGCCAAACAGGTTGGCCAGGTCGGTGATCGCCAGCGCCGGCTGGCCGTCGGCAGCCGCCTGCGCGATGGCCTCATCGATGCGCGTCAGGCCATCGGTGATCGAGTACTCGCTGTGAAGGCGGAGATGGACGAAGCTGGGAAGGGATGAGGCGGACATGGCGCAGCAATTTTACTCCCGGCCTCTAGGGCGTCGACAGCTTTGCGCCCCTGCTGCGTCAAACCGGCTGCTGCGCCCAGTCAAGCAACGGGCGCCATTGCTCGATGTCCTTTTCCGCGCGGCTGGTCGGCAATTCGAAGATGCTCAAGCCGTGCGCCGCGGCCTGCACGTAATTCTGCGTATCGCGCAGGTGGGCCACCACCGGCAGAGCGGTACCCTCGAGGAAGCGCTCCAGTTCCGCCGCCGCCCGGGTCCGCGCATCGACGCGCATGGCGACGATGGCGACAAAGGCGTCGTGCTTGCGAATCTCCTTCTCCTCGAACAGGCGGTCGAGAAAATGCCGCGTGGCGAGAATGTCGAATATCGAAGGCTGCAGCGGCACGATCACGCGCTTGACCAGTTTCAGCACCTGGCCCAGCTTCTTGCCGTGCAATCCGGCCGGCGTATCGAGCACGACGTGGCTGGTGTCTTTCGGCGGCCGCGCCGGACGATCCGGCTCGATGTCCCAGGTCGCAATGTGCGGCAGCGCCGGCGACCGCATCTTGAGCCACTCCTGCGAGGACTGCTGGCGGTCGATGTCGCCGAGCATGACGCGCTTGCCCTGCAACGCAAAAAAACCGGCAAGATTGGTCGCCAGCGTCGTCTTGCCGACGCCTCCTTTCGGATTGGCGATCAGAAAAGATTCCATTGGAATAGTCGATGACTAAGGCAACAGTACCGTCGAGCCCGTGGTCTTGCGCGCCACCAGGTCGATCTGCGCCTGTGCGGCGTCCTTCAGCGCAAAGGTCTGGTTGACCTCGATCTTCACCTTGCCCGAAGTGACCATGCTGAACAGATCGCCGGAGATCGCCAGCAGGTCGCTGCGCTGCGCGATGTAGGTGAACAGCGTCGGCCGGGTCAGGAACAGCGAGCCGCGCTTGGCCAGTTCGCCGGTGTCGAACAGCGGCGCCGGACCCGAAGCGGCGCCGAACAGCACCATCATGCCCAGCGGCCGCAGGCAGTCGAGCGAGCCGCTAAAGGTGTCCTTGCCGATCGAGTCATACACCACCCGGACGCCCTTGCCGGCGGTGATCTCCTTGACCCGCTCGACGAAGTTCTCGCGCGTGTAGATGATCGTATGGTCGCAGCCGTGGGCTTTCGCCAGCGCGGCCTTCTCGTCGGAACCGACGGTGCCGATCACGGTGACGCCCAGTGCCCTCGCCCACTGGCAGACGATGAGGCCGACGCCGCCGGCGGCGGCATGGATCAGGATGGTGTCGCCGGCCTGCACCGGGCAGGTGCGGCGCAGCAGGTATTGCGCGGTCATGCCCTGCAGCATCATCGCCGCGCCGGTCTTGAAATCGATGGCGTCGGGCAGTTTGACCAGGCGGTCGGCGGGAATGTTGCGCACTTCGGCATAGGCGCCGACCGGGCCGCCGGCATAGGCGACACGGTCGCCAATCTTGAGGTCACTTACGGCGTTGCCCACCGCCTCGACCACGCCCGCTCCCTCCAGGCCGATGCCGGAGGGCATTGGCAGCGGATAGGCGCCGGTGCGGTGATAGATGTCGATGTAATTGAGGCCGACGGCATGATGCCGCACGCGCGCCTCATTCGGTGCCGTATCGACCACGCCGACTTCTTCCCAGCGCAGAACTTCGGGTCCGCCGGGTGCGTGAAAACGGATTGCATGGGTCATGGTTCAGCCTTTCAGGTCTGTCAGGTGGTTGGCGTCGACGACCGACAGCGCCGTCATGTTCACCAAACGACGCACTGTAGCAGTAGGCGTCAGGATGTGCACCGGCTTTGCTGCGCCGAGCAACACCGGGCCGACCGTAATGCCGTCGCCGGAAGTCGCCTTGATCAGGTTGAAAGAGATATTGGCGGCATCGACATTGGGCATGATCAGCAGGTTGGCCTCGCCGGTGAGGCGGCAATCCGGATACAGCCGCTCGCGGATGGACTGCGACAGGGCCGCATCGCCGTGCATTTCGCCGTCGACTTCCAGGTCCGGCGCGCGCGCCTCGATCAGGCGTCGCGCCGCCGCCATCTTCAGCGCCGACGCGGAGCGCAGGCTGCCGAAGTTGGAGTGCGACAACAGCGCCACCTTGGGCACTAGGCCGAAGCGGCGCACTTCCTCGGCGGCCATCAACGCGATCTCGGCAATCTGCTCGGCCGAAGGATCTTCATTGACATAGGTATCGCACAGGAACAGCGTGTGCCGGGCCAGCAGCAGCATGTTCATGGCGGCGAAGCAATGCGCGCCTTGCTCGAGGCCGATCACGTCGCTGACATGCTTCAGGTGCTGCGTGTGGAGACCCACCAGACCACAGAGCATGGCGTCGACATGGCCATGCCTGAGCAGCATGGCGCCGATCAGCGTGGTGTCGGAACGCAGCATCTGCTTGGCGATGCCGGGCGTCACGCCCTGCCGCCCCATGATGTCGTGATAGCCCTGCCACAACTCCTTGTAGCGCGGATCGGACTCCGGACTCACCACCTCGAAATCGCGCCCGGCCAGCATGCGCAGGCCGGCTTTCTCGATGCGCTTATCGATGACTTCGGGGCGACCAATGACCACCGGCTGCGCCATGCCCTCGTCGAGCACCGCCTGCACGGCGCGTAGCACCCGCTCGTCCTCGCCTTCGCAGTAGATGACCCGGCGCGGCGCCTTCTTGGCCGCGCTGAACACCGGCTTCATGACAAAGCCGGAGTGATAGACGAAGCTGTTGAGCTTGTCGCGGTAGGCATCGAAATCGGCGATGGGCCGTGTCGCCACGCCCGACTCCTCGGCGGCCTTCGCCACAGCCGGAGCTATCTTGACGATCAGCCGCGGATCAAAGGGCCGCGGGATCAGGTACTCGCGGCCGAAGGACAGGTTCTCGCCGCCGTAGGCCATCGCCACCACGTCGGAGGCTTCGGCCCGCGCCAGTTCGGCGATGGCGCGCACGGCTGCCAGCTTCATCTGTTCGGTGATGGTTGTGGCACCGGCATCCAGTGCGCCACGGAATATGAAGGGGAAGCACAGCACGTTGTTGACCTGGTTCGGGTAGTCCGAACGACCCGTGGCGATGATCGCATCGCCGCGCACGCTCTTGACCTCCTCGGGCGTGATTTCCGGCGTCGGATTGGCCAGCGCCAGGATCAGCGGATTCGCCGCCATCTTTGCCACCATCGCCGGCTTCACCACGCCGCCGGCGGAAAGACCGAGGAACACATCGGCGCCATCGATCACCTCTGCAAGCGTGCGCGCATCGGTTTTCTTGGCGTAGCGCGCCTTGATCGGGTCCATGTCCTCGACGCGGCCCTCGTAGGCAACGCCCTTGATGTCGGTGACCCAGACGTTCTCCACCCGCACCCCGAGATGTACCAGCAGGTCGAGGCAGGCCAGAGCCGCCGCGCCCGCGCCCGAAGTAACCAGCTTGACCTCTTCGATCTTCTTGCCGACCAGCTTCAGGCCATTGAGGATAAAAGCTCCGACCACAATGGCCGTGCCGTGCTGGTCGTCGTGGAACACCGGGATCTTCATCCGCTCGCGCAGTTTGGATTCGATGTAGAAACACTCCGGCGCCTTGATGTCTTCCAGGTTGATGCCGCCGAAGGTCGGCTCCATCGCGGCGATCATGTCGATCAGCTTGTCGGGGTCGTTCTCGGCAAGTTCGATGTCGAAAACATCGATGCCGGCAAACTTCTTGAACAGCACGCCCTTGCCTTCCATCACCGGCTTGCCCGCCAGCGGCCCGATGTTGCCCAGACCCAGCACCGCCGTGCCGTTGGTCACCACGCCCACCAGGTTGGCGCGCGAGGTGAGCCGGCTGGCCATGCTCGGATCGGCAACGATGGCATTGCACGCGGCAGCCACGCCCGGCGAGTAGGCCAGCGCCAGGTCGCGCTGGTTGGTGAGGCCCTTGGTCGGCACCACGGCGATCTTTCCCGGGGTGGGCCATTCGTGGTATTCGAGGGCCGCGGCGGAGAGGTTTTCTTGTTCGTTGGACATGGTGGATACCCGGCTGGCGGAAGAATCCGCAAATGATAGCCCCGTCCGGCTGACAGCACCATTACGGAAATCCACGAGCGCCGTCCACCCTTGTTAGAATTTGGCCAATTCTTTCAGAAGGAACATCATGAAACGCGTTGTATTCAACCAAAAGGGCGGCGTCGGCAAGAGCACCATCACCTGCAATCTCGCCGCCATTGCCGCCGCGCGCGGCGCGCGCACGCTGGTGATCGACCTCGATCCGCAAGCCAATTCCACCCAGTACCTGCTCGGCGCCGCGGCCCAGGACCTGGAACTCACGGCCAACGAGTTCTTCGACCAGATGCTGAGCTTCAAGCTGCGCCCGCTGCCGACCGAGGAATTCATCACCGCCACGCCCTTCGAGAACCTCTCCATCCTGCCCTCCGGTCCGGCGCTGGAAGAACTGCAGGCTAAGCTCGAGTCGCGCTACAAGATCTACAAGCTGCGCGAAGCCCTCGACGCGCTGGAAGGCTACGACGAAATCTGGATCGACACGCCGCCGGCGCTGCACTTCTACACTCGCTCGGCGCTGATCGCCGCCGATGCCTGCCTGATCCCCTTCGACTGCGACGAATTCGCCCGCCGCGCGCTCTACAGCCTGCTCGACAACGTCAATGAGATCCGCGCCGACCACAACGCCGGCCTCGAAGTCGAAGGCATCGTCATCAACCAGTACCAGGCCCGCGCCAGCCTGCCGCAGCAGATCATCGGCGAACTGCGCGAGGAAGGCCTGCCGGTACTCGCTTCCTTCCTGTCGTCTTCGGTGCGCATCAAGGAATCGCACCAGCAGGCCAGGCCGATGATCCATCTCGACCGCAGCCACAAGGTGACACTGGAGTTTGGCGCGCTATTCGATGAACTGGAAAAGGCGCGGAAGCTTCGCGCCAAGGCGGCGGCGAAGAAGCGGGCCTGAAAGGCCTTTGCGCCGTAGGGCGCCGTATCGCCAGCGCCGACTTTCTCCTCCTGAAGATATCCATGCAGGGTAATAACTGTTACCCATGTCCACGTACAGGTGTTACCTATGTGTCCGGTCCATACACGCGAACAAGAAAGTAGATCGCCCGCCGGGGCGAGTCCCGGCATTTCCGTTGAGACGCAAACCCAAGAGTCGGCGCTGGCGACACGGCGAATGCAGGCTCCCAAAGCGCCTTTAACCCAGCCCAACATCCGCTCAAGCGGACCTGCGTAAAATTCCGCTCAGGTCGGCCATTTTCAATGCTGGCCGTCATGACGAGGAGATAGTCATGGTCGTTCGGATTGTCAGGCTCGGAACTGCCCGCAGCGCAGACGAAGGCACCCGCATCGGCACCGTGCGGCGCCCGCCACGCGGCGTGCCGAAGACCGAATTCGCCTCGGGAAACTGGTACGACGTCTGGTTTCCGAACCTGGCGCCGAGCGTCGAAACAATGAAGCTAGGACAGGAAGCCGCGACACCGGCCCAGTGGGCCGCGTTCATCAAGAAGTACCGGACCGAAATGTCAGCGCCCGCCGGAGTGAGTACCGACAACGGCCCGGCAAGGTGGGTTCGGCACCGCGCCGCGCCAGACCGTCGCCAATTTTTCCCCGGCCGACGTGTCCGCTTCATTCTTACAGGTTGAAGTTCCAATCTTCAATCTGTAAGATATGGCCATGATTCCCCGCACCGCTCTTGCTACCGTCCTGCGCCTGGCGCGCGGCTTTCCCATTGTTGCGCTGACCGGGCCGCGCCAGTCGGGAAAGACGACACTGGCACGCGCCGCCTTTCCGGGCAAGCCCTATGTCAGCCTGGAGAATCCGGATCAGCTTGCCTACGCAACGACGGATGCGCGTCGCTTTCTTGCCAGTTATCCCGACGGCGCCATCATCGACGAGGTCCAGCGCTGCCCCGAGCTGTTTTCATATTTGCAGGGCTTGGTCGATGAGCGCCGCCGCATGGGCGACTTTGTGCTCACGGGCTCGCAGCAGTTCGGGCTGTTGTCGAAGATAACGCAATCGCTCGCCGGCCGCGTTGGCCTCGTACATTTGCTGCCCTTTTCCCAATCGGAACTGGCTGACGCCGGAATGGCGGCCACCAGCGTAGATGTCGCCCTGTGGCAGGGCGCCTACCCCGCGCTCTATGACCGAGGTCTTTCGCCGGAGGACTGGTTTCCAAATTATGTCGCCACCTACGTCGAGCGCGATGTTCGCCAACTGCTTGCCGTGCGCGAGCTTGGACTGTTTCAACGCTTCCTGAAGATGTGCGCCGCGCGTTGCGGGCAACTGCTCAACCTGTCGTCGCTCGCGGCCGACTGCGGCATCAGCCACTTCACCGCACGGCAGTGGCTCACGGTGCTGGAAGCGAGCTACATCGTGCGCCTGCTGGCGCCGTATCATCGCAACTTCGGCAAGCGTCTGGTCAAGACGCCCAAGCTGTATTTCCTTGATGTCGGTCTGGCGGCCTGGCTGCTGGGGATTCGGGATGCCCGCAGCATTGCCACGCACGCCATGCGCGGCGCGCTGTTCGAGACTTTCGTGATCGGCGAGTTCATCAAGCAACGCCACAACGCCGGCCAACCCGCCGAGCTGTATTTCTGGCGCGATAACATCGGCCACGAGATCGATCTGCTGTTCGAGACGGGTGGCAGGTTGCAGCCCATCGAAATCAAGTCCGGTATGACTTTCTCCTACGGCTGGCTGGATGCAGCGAAGCGCTGGAAGGCGTTTGCCGGCGACGCGGCACTCGATCCCTGGGTTATCCACGGCGGCGACCGCTCCTTCGAGTGCGGCGGCGGTCGCGGATTTTCATGGCGAGCGCTGGCGGAGAATCCGGGCTCTGCCTGACACCCCCAATCGATTCTGTCGCCGTCCCACCATCCGCAGCGGCGAGGATCCGCAGCGGCGAGGAGAGCGTACTTTGCTCGACCGCCTTGCTGCGCAGGAGTTTCATCAGAGCGTACTTTGCTCGACCGCCTTGCTGCGCAGGAGTTTCATCAGCACCGACTCTCGGCGCTGCAGTCTTCGCGTAGCGCCGATTGCCCTTCAGATTCGGTGCCTATCGCGGTGATAGCCGGCTGCGCCGCAACGCCCAGAAATTGAAACCCGCATACACCGCATAAGCCAGCACCCAGGCCAGCCCGATCACCGGCAGTGAAAGCCGCCCTGGCAGCGCCAGCAGCAGTCCGGCAAACAGCGGCAGGGAAAGAAATTCCCCGGCGGTCACCGCCCATCCGGCACCGCGCGCGAACAGGCCGAACAGGAATATCCAGGACAACATGCGCAGGGCATCGCCGGCGAAGAAGGGCAAGGCGTCGAGCCGCGTGACCGGAAGGCCATCGCGGTAGAGCAGCGCCAGCACCTGCGGCAACAGCAGCCACAGCACGCACAGCGCCAGCAGAGCCGGCCCTGCCACATGCCTGGCTGCGGCTCGCAGTTCCGCCGCAAAGGCAGGCGCCGCCTTCGCCGCCGCTAACCGGGGCAGAAAATAGACGTTGAGCAGACCGGCGGCGACGGCCGTGATCCATTCACTGGTGCGCCATAGTGCCTGCACCGCACCCACCGTTTCCCACGACGCCGACGCGGCGATTTCCATGCGCGCGATGGCAATCGCGGCCGGACTCAGGATGCCGATCGCGATGCCTGCGGCGATGAACGGGCGCAGGCGATGTTCCGTCGCCATGCCTTCCTGCGCTGAAACGGCCCACGCTATCAGCAGCAGCGTCGCCACGGTACCGAAAAGCGCCTGGGCGCCGAGCAGGGCAGGCAGTTCGGCACCTGACGGCGCCAGCGACAAGGCCAGCAGTGGCACGGCGAGTTGCGTCGCAACGAGCAGGATGGCCCTGCCCGGCCGCGCGCGTCCGAGCAGCCATGCAATGAGCAGCCCGGGCGCGACGCCGAGCCACCCGATGCCGAGCGCTGGCATGGCGAGTGGCGCCAGGTGCGGCGGCAGCAGATCGAGCCGACCGGAAGCCGTCAGCAGTGCAAGCACCGCAAGACAGGCCGCCGAGAGCATCAAACCGAGGCGCAAGGCCGCACCCAGGAGTCGGCGCTGGTGGCACGGCGCGACGCCCGCAACACGGCCGGTGAGCCCGATGCCGACGCCGAGCAGTGTCACGCCGGCGACCATCTCGGCCAGGCTGCTCAACTGCGCCCAGTGCGCGACGAGTTCGGTGCCGCCTCGCAGCGCGAGCAGCTTGTCGATCAGTGCGCGACCGGCCAGCCCGGTGAGGACGAAACCGAGCGCCGGGAGCAGCCGCGCGGCGCGCCACGCCTCAGAGGTTTTCAGACCAGGTTGTCCAGTGCGCTTTTGAGCGTCGCCACGGTGCGTTCGACATTGGCCAGCTTGTCGAGACCGAAAAGGCCGATGCGGAAGCTGCGGAAATCGCCCGGCTCATCGCATTGCAGGGGAACGCCGGCTGCCGTCTGCAGGCCCAGGCCGACGAACTTTTTCGCCGACTGGATCTCTGGATCGGTGGTATGGCTGACCACCACGCCGGGCGCCTCGAACCCCTCCCCGGCCACACTGGGGAAACCGCGCTCGCCCAGCAGCACGCGCACCCGCCGCCCGAGTTCCCATTGCTGGCTGCGGGCGAGTTCGAAACCGTGAGCTTCGGTCTCGCGCATCGCATTGCGCACTTGCCGCAGGGCATCGGTGGGCAGGGTGGCGTGATAGGCGTGGCCGCCTTTTTCGTAGGCTTCCATGATCTGCAGCCACTTCTTCAGGTCGCACGCAAAACTGCTGCTGTGGGTGTCGGCGATACGCGCCAGCGCCCGCTCGCCCAGCATCACCAGGCCAGCGCAGGAGGGGCCGCTCCAACCCTTCTGCGGCGCACTGATCAGGACATCGATGCCCATTCTGCGCATGTCGACCCAGAGTGCGCCGGAGGCGATGCAGTCGAGGACGAAAAGCCCATCCACCTGGCGCACCGCATCCGCCACCGCCCGCAGGTAGTCGTCGGGGAGCCATATGCCCGAAGCGGTCTCGACATGCGGCGCAAAGACCACCTCGGGACGCTGGGCGAGGATCGCGGCGACCACCTCGTCGATCGGCGCCGGCACGAACGGGGCCTGGGCGCCCTCGCCGGAACGACGCGCCTTGAGCACGTCAGTGCCGGCCGCGATCCGGCCCATGTCGAGAATCTGCGACCAGCGGAAGCTGAACCAGCCATTGCGCAATACCAGGCAGCGGCGCCCGCCGGCGAACTGGCGCGCCACGGCCTCCATGGCGAAGGTGCCGCCACCCGGCACCACCGCCACCGCGCTGGCGCCATAGGCTTTCCGCAGCGTGGCGGAGATGTCGCGCATCACCTCCTGAAATGACTTTGACATGTGGTTCAGCGAGCGATCGGTATACACCACCGAATATTCCAGCAGTCCGTCCGGATCTACCGTGTTGAGCAAGGCAGGCATGGCTAACTCCGTCTAATGAAATTGATCAAGGTGAAAAGAGGTCAAAAAGTTCCGGGATAGGCGCCGCCATCGAGCAGCCAGTTTTGCCCTGTGATGAAGCCGGCCTGCGCCGAACACAGCCAGGCACACGCCGCGCCGAATTCCTCAGGATTGCCGATGCGGCCGGCAGGAATGCTTGCCACGCGCTCGGCCAGCACCTGCGCATAAGGTACGCCGCGCGCCTTGGCCTGGCCGCCGATCACCGTCGCGATGCGGTCGGTGTCAAAAAAGCCGGGCAGCAGGTTGTTGATGGTGACGTTGTGCGCCACGGTCTTTCGCGCCAGCCCGGCGACGAAGCCGGTGAGGCCCGAGCGCGCGCCGTTGGACAAACCCAGCACGTCGATCGGCGCCTTCACGGCGCCGGAAGTGATGTTCACGACGCGGCCGAATTTGCGCGCGATCATGCCGTCCACGGTGGCCTTGATCAGTTCGATCGGCGTCAGCATGTTGGCATCGAGTGCTGCCAGCCAGTCATCGCGCGACCAGTTGCGAAAATCGCCAGGGGGCGGACCGCCCGCATTGTTGACCAGGATGTCCGGCGCCGGACACGCGGCCAACGCCGCGGCGCGGCCCGCCGGAGTGACAATATCGGCGGTGACGGTGACCACCGTGGCGCCTGTCGCGGCGCGGATTTCAGCGGCGGTCTGCTCCAGCTTTTCGGCGCCGCGCGCCACCAGTGTCACGCTCACGCCCTCGCGTGCAAGGGCAAACGCGCAACCACGGCCCAGCCCCTTGCTCGACGCGCACACCAGTGCGCTGCGTCCGCGAATGCCCAGATCCATGACTCTTCCTCCGCTTCATTGAACGCGTATCATAGCGGCTTAAATTACCGACCAAGAGCATGTCCGGAATTCATCGCACCATTTTCAATCGACTGCTCGCGGCCTGGGTGGTTGTCTCCCTGCTGACGGGCGCAGCAGTGTCCTGGCTGGGCATCAGCAGAATCGACA
Organism: Rhodocyclales bacterium; assembly: GCA_026399415.1. GTDB lineage: Bacteria > Pseudomonadota > Gammaproteobacteria > Burkholderiales > Rhodocyclaceae > Sulfuritalea. Next base: position 22,282 of record JAPLQZ010000212.1, read on the forward strand.
GCCAGTTGGTCGAACTGGCGTCTGCGCAGCTGAGCAAGGTCTCCGCCGCAAGCCTGCCGCTGCTCAACCGCGCGGAATCGCAGCGCAGCGAACTGAACCAGTTGGCCGTCGACTTCGTCCGCCAACACGCCATTGCCGTCGAGTTTCGCGACAGGAATCGCAACAGGGTGGTGGCGGCGGTCAATCCCCTTCACGTCGATCTCGAGCAGGAGCTCAGGGGTCGGCCCTACAGCTTTCCGGCCGACGGTGACAGGCACTTCAAGAAATTCACCGCAGACGGCCAGACCGTGCTGCGCCTTCTATTGCCGCTCAAGGAAACCGCGGGAGGCATTGCCGGCTCTGTCGAGGGAACCTTTCTGATCGATCAGGAAACGCTCGTCAGGCTGCGCGACGAAATGATCGTCACCCTGCTGGTGGTCCTGTTTGCCGTCACCCTGACGACCCTCTGCCTCTATCCGGTTATCCTCTCGCTGAACCGCGATGTGATGCGCTACTCGAACGATTTGCTCAAGGGCAACGTCGAACTCATGGAGGTGCTGGGCTCGGCCATTGCCAAGCGGGATGCCGCCACCAATATCCACAATTATCGCGTCGCCAGTTATGCCGTAAGGCTGGCCGAAACGGTCGGCCTGAAGCGCGGCGAAATTCGCGACCTGATCGCCGGCGCCTTTCTCCATGACGTCGGCAAGATCGGCATCAGCGACAACATTTTGCTCAAACCCGACGCGCTTGACGCGCAGGAATTTGAGATCATGAGAACCCACGTCACGCTGGGTGTGGAAATTCTCAGGAAATCGGACTGGCTGCAAAAAGCACGCGACGTGGTCGAGTACCACCACGAAAAATTCGATGGCAGCGGCTACCTCAAGGGCCTCGCCGGCGAGGCCATTCCGGTGACCGCCCGCATTTTCGCCATCGTCGATGTGTTCGACGCTCTCACCTCGAAACGACCCTACAAGGAAGCCTTTCCTTTTGCCGAGGCCATGATGATTCTGCAACAAGGCGCCGGCACCCATTTCGACCCACGCCTGACGACGACATTTGCCGGCATCGCCGAAGCGCTTTACCAGGAGGTCAGCAACACTCCGGAGGGTGTCGTGGAGTCGAGGCTGCAGGCGCTGATCGCCAAGTATTTCTTCGCTAGCCGCTGAGAAACCCGGCGACCAGACGCCGGAATGCTTCCGGCTGCTCCAGACAGGAAAGATGCGACGCGGAGGATTTCATGCGGCCTCCAGTTTGGCGATGGCCAGCGCCAGCCATTTCATGCCGGCGACGCCGAAATTGACCTGCACGCGGGCGTCGGTGCCGCGGCCTTCGGCATTGACGATGACGCCGAGGCCGAACTTGGGATGCATCACGCTCTGGCCGATGTGAAAGCCGCTGTCGCTGCGGGATGACTCGCTGCGACGGGGTGCATATCCAGGAGTCGGCGCTGACGGGACGGCGAAACCACCCTTGCCGGCACGCGGCGTCAGCCACTTCACCAGTTCCTCGGGAATCTCTTTAATGAAGGGCGAAACCGGGTTGTAGCGCATCCGACCGTGCAGCATGCGCGTCTGCGCGAAGCTGAGATAAAGCCGCTGCCGCGCTCGGGTCACGGCGACATACATCAGGCGCCGTTCCTCCTCCATCCCCTTTTCCTCGGATTTCGCGTTTTCGTGAGGAAACAAATCTTCTTCCAGCCCGCTGATGAAAACCACGTTGAATTCGAGTCCCTTGGCCGAATGCACGGTCATCAGTTGCAGCGCGTCGTCGCCCTCGCCGGCCTGATGCTCGCCGGCCTCGAGCGAGGCGTGGGCAAGGAAAGAGGAGAGATCATTACCGAATTCGCCGGTGATCTCGCCATCCTGGTTCGGCTCGCCTTCCTCGGCGACAAAGCTGGCGGCGGCGTTGATCAGCTCGTCGAGGTTGGCGAGCCGGTCCTGGCCTTCCTTCTCGTTCAGGTAATGAGCGCGCAGGCCGGACAGTTCGACGACATGGTCGACCAGTTCCGGCAGCGGCAGGTGCGCGGCCTCGGCCTTGGCGGCGTCCTGCAGGTTTTCGAGGCTGCGCGCACCGATGCCGCGGGTCGGAAAATTCACCACGCGGGCAAACGCGGTGTCGTCGTCGGTGTTGGCAATCAGGCGCAGATAGGCCAGCGCATGCTTGACCTCGGCCCGCTCGAAAAAGCGCAGGCCACCATATACGCGGTAGGGCAGTCCGGCATTGAACAGCGCGTGTTCCAGGGCGCGCGACTGGGCGTTGCTTCGATAGAGCAAGGCGATCTCGGCCCGCGCATGGCCCTCGCGCGTCAATGCCCTGACTTCCTCGACGATCCAGCGCGCTTCGTCGCCGTCGGAATAGGATTCGTAGATGCGCACCGGCTCGCCGCTGCCGGCCTCGGTCCACAGGTTCTTGCCGAGGCGCGTGGGGTTGTTCTTGATGATGGCGTTGGCCGCATCGAGGATGTTGCCGTGGGAGCGGTAGTTCTGTTCCAGGCGGATCAGGTTCTGCACCTTGAACTCGCGCTCGAAGTCGGCCATGTTGCCGACATCCGCGCCACGGAAAGCGTAGATCGACTGGTCGTCGTCGCCGACGCAGAAGAGATGGGCACCGCCGCCGGCGAGCAGCCTCAGCGCAGCAGCAGTTCGGCGAAATCCACCACGCCTTCGCGCTGGCATTGCGCTTCGTAGGCCTCGTAAAGGCCGACGCGCTTCCTCGCCCAATCGTCATAGGCTTCCACCGCGGCGGCGCGCAGGCCCTGTTCCTTCTGCGCGTTGATGAAGTGGCACAGCTCGCGCGGCGGAAACTTCTCGTCATCGACATTCAGCGATTTCAGCAGGCGCTTGACCGAAGCCTGCTGGTCGGCGGAGTCGAGAATCTGGAACAGTTGCGGCAGGCCGGCGTCGCGATGGTGGGCGCGCAGCAGGCGATTGCAGAGGCCGTGAAAGGTGCCGATCCACATGCCCTTGACGTTGATCGGCAGCATGCCGGCCAGCCGCGTCTGCATTTCCTTGGCGGCCTTGTTGGTGAAGGTCACGGCCAATACTCCCGGCGGCGAGACCTGGCCGGTGGAAATCAGCCAGGCGATGCGCGTCGTCAGCACCCGCGTCTTGCCCGAACCGGCGCCGGCAAGGATCAGGGCATGCGCCGGCGGCAGGGTAACGGCCGCCAGTTGCGGCGCGTTGAGAGGGTCGAGCAGGGGATTCATGGCAGCGGTGTGCAGGTGAGGTGACGATTATATCGACCGACGATTATATCGACCTGACCGGAAGCAAGCCGACGACAGTAAGCGCTAACAAAGGACGATGTTCCCTGAAATCGCCCGGTGCAAAAGTCGTTATTGCGTCGCACCAAATTACTTGTATTTAGAGTCCATCGCCTATATCTGTCCTGTAGAATCTGCGATGCTGCAATGCATCACGTTGCATGCAAGACGGGCGGCCCCGGCCCATAAGGCCGGAAAAGCCCGACCGAACAGGAGAACCGCATGAGAACCAACCCCAGGACACCCAAACTGTTGCCGTGGCTGGCAAAAAAGGCCGGTATCAGCGAGCGTCGCGCCACCGCGCTCTGGCTCGAGTCGGAGCGCTGGGCCGCACGCCGTGCCGCGTCCGGATCTTCGGCCTATTACAAACTGGCCGTGGATCGTTTGCTGGAACTGACGGCGGCCGAATCCCTGCGTGAAGACGCGGCCTCTTTCGGCTGGCGTCCTTGGGTACGTGCCCAGGCCCGTGTGTGGGCGCTCTCGATGCAGGTGGCGCAGCAAGGCTCGGCCCTGACGGCGCGCGGCTGGCGGTTGATCGGATCAACCGCACGGCAGCACCAGCTCAGTTAACGGCCAATTAACGTCCCACGCTTGCTTTGAGGCCGGTGGCGGCTTTCAGCCGGGCCGCCGCGACTTCGGCTTCAGCGACGCTGGAAAAACCTCTGAGCAGCACTTCGTAACGCCAGCCGCCGGCCTCTGCCGGAAGCGGCCGGATGCGCGCGGCAAAACCGGCTTCGCGTAACTGGTCATAAAGTTCCAGTGCCGCTTCTTCGCTCTCCGCGCTAGCGGCGAGTACTCGCCACTTACCCTTGGTTCTCGCCGCACCATCGCCTGCCAGGATTTCGGTTTGCCGCGCCAGCGTACTGAAAACTCCGGGATCAAGTGTTCTGACCACGGCGGCCCGACCGCGCGGCGCATCGAAATAGGTCATCGGCTGCGCTAGTTCGGTGGCCTGGCCGGCGCGGGTGATTTCGATGCGGCCCTCGAGCAAAGCGACCAGATCGCCGTCGCTGTTCGTCCGGCCCCACAGGTCGGTGCCGCGAATGCCGATGGTGGCGGTGCCGACGCGAATCGCAACTTCACGCGAACGCGCTTTCCACAACTTGCCGGTGGTGAAGCGGAAGGAACCCGCCAACACATCGAGCGCGCCGCGAAAGCTTCTTTGCGGCTGCAGGCTGCGGGTATGAAAAGTGAATTGCGCCGCTTCGCCCAGCTTGACCCGGCTGCCCTCGGCCAGCATCAGGTAGGCGCGCGCACCCTGACCGGTGCGCAGCACATCGCCGCTCTTCAGTTCCATGCCCGCCGCCAATGGCACCGTGACGCCGTCACGATCCCGCCAGGCGGGCGATTGCACGGCCTCCACGGTCGCCGGC
>JAPLQZ010000277.1 GCA_026399415.1 Rhodocyclales bacterium
CGTGCGGCGCAGGAACTTCAGGCTCGAGGCGACGCTGGGCTCGTGGGTGAAGCAGCGTATATCGATCTGCCGCCCCAGTTCATCCCAGCCTTGGCGCTTCACCAGTTCGTTCAGAAGCATTTCCAGGGTGATGCCGTGGAGCGGGTTGTCAGGCTGCGTTTCCGCTTTCATGCAACGTCCGACACCGGTTTTTGTACCAGAAGCCGCGATCGCTCGACGATGCAATCGCCGGCGCCGACCTGATAGTCGCGACATACGCCAGGCCGCCGTTCGTAAATAGTGCACTTCATGGTCGCTCGATCCAGGGCCACGCACCAGCCGTCGTCGAGGCGGCGCATCACCCAGCCGCCCCACCGGTCCTGAGCGGTCAATTCAACCGCTACGTCATCGTCGCCCATCAGCATGACCTCCAGCCTGCAGCAGCAAGCCTCGCAAGCCGCGCAGGAAATCGTCGGGTCGTAGTCCTCCGTGTCAGCCGCAGCGTCTGGTCCGTTCATGACCGGAGATTGTCCCACAAGCGATCGTGGCAACGGATTCAAAAAAATCCGGCGAGATTGCTCGAGCCGGACTTCAAAAGCCCCGCATTGCGCGGAACGGAGGAGTAAACCGTGAGCAGGCCAACCAACATCCCCACTCTCGAAGCGAAGAATACGGCGACCGCGCTCACGGGGGAATACCCCAAATGGCTTATCTTCACTACCGTGTTTCCGGTAGGGGCAGGCGTCAATCGAAGTAGGTCCGGCCTTCCTCGAAACGCGCCGCGAACCAGCCGCTCCTCAGGCTTTCCGTGCGCACCTTGCCGCGGCTGTTGGGTGCATGGACAAAGCGGTCGTCACCGATGTAGATGCCGACATGCGAGTACGGTTTGTTGAGGGTGTTGAAAAAGACCAGGTCGCCGGGACGCAGTTGCGCGCTCGGCACGGGCTTGCCCTGCCGCGCCAGGTCGGCCGCCGAGCCGGCCAGCCGCATGTCGACCGACTTCTGGAAGACATAACTGATCATGCCGCTGCAATCCAGTCCCGCTTCCGGGTTCTTGCCGCCGAAGCGGTAGCCGGTTTCTATCAGCCCCAGTGCAAACAGCACCACGTCGTTGGCCTTGCCGTTGATGTTCGCTGCAGCGGCCGATCCGGCCTCCGGCGCCGTACCGCCAGCGCCGACTCTTGAAGAAACCACCGGTGCCGGCGACTGCGCACCATAGTTGAGGACGCCGCACGCGCCAAGCACCAGCGTCGAACTGGCGAGCACTGCAGCAAGCGAATAGCGAGGATTTGGCATGACAGCAAATCTAATCCGGTAGACTGGCGCGAATAAACCCAATCAAGGCAGAAAATCTCATGCAAATCCGCGCCGCCGTCCTCAGCCAGATGGAACTTCCGCGCCCCTATGCGCAAACGCGACCAATCGCGATCGAGACAGTGAACCTCGCCGGACCCGGCCCCAATGAAGTGCTGGTCAGGATCACGGCGGCCGGTCTGTGTCATTCCGACCTGTCGATCGTCAACGGCGACCGCCCGCGGCCGATGCCGATGGCGCTTGGCCATGAAGCCGCCGGCATCGTCGAGGAAACCGGCCCCGGCGTCACCGATCTGGTGCGCGGCGATGCCGTGGCGCTGGTGTTCGTTCCCAGTTGCGGCCACTGCCTGCCCTGCCTCGAAGGCCGCCCAGCCCTGTGCGAACCCGGCGCCGTGGCCAACACGGCGGGCACCATGGTCGGCGGCCATCGCCATCTGTCGCGCGGCGACGGCACGCCACTGAACCACCAGGTTGGCGTTTCCTGCTTCGCCGAATATGCCGTATGCAATCGCGGCAGCCTGGTCAAGGTGATTCCCGACCTGCCGCCGGATGTCGCAGCCATCTTCGGCTGCGCGGTGCTGACCGGCGTCGGTGCGGCGATCAACTCGGCGCAGATCCGCCTCGGGCAAACCGTGGCCGTGGTCGGCCTCGGCGGTGTCGGCCTGTCCGCCGTGCTCGGCGCACTGGCAGCCGGCGCGCGGCAAGTCATCGCCGTCGACACCCTGCCGGCGAAACTCGAAACCGCCCTGACGCTCGGCGCCACGCAGGCCTTCCGTGCCGACGATCCCGATTTGGTGGCGCAGATCAAGGCCGCGACCCAAGGCGGCGTCGATATCGCCATCGAAGCGGCCAGTTCGGTGCAGGCCCTCGATGCCGCCTACAAGATCACCCGCCGCGGCGGCACCACCATCACCTGCAGCCTGCCGCCGCCCTCGCACACCTTCAACGTGCCGGCGGTCAATCTGGTCGCCGAGGAGCGCACGCTGAAAGGCTGCTACCTCGGTTCTGCCGTGCCGACGCGCGACATTCCGCACTACATCGCATTGTTCAAGGCCGGCCGGCTGCCGGTGGACAAGCTGATCACGCATCGCCTGCGGCTCGACCAGATCAACGAGGGCTTCGATCGGCTGGCCTCCGGCGAAGCCGTACGTCAGGTCATCCTGTTCGACTGAGCGATGAGCGCGCGGCCTTACCTGTTCACCTCCGAGTCCGTTTCGGAAGGCCACCCCGACAAACTGGCCGACCAGATTTCGGATGCGATCCTCGATGCCTTCCTGGCTCGTGAGTCCACGGCCAAGGTCGCCTGCGAAACCCTCGTCGCCGACAATCTGATCGTCATTGCCGGCGAGTTCAGGACATCCGACGAGTCCTTGTTCCAGGAAGTCCGCGATCGCGCCGCGGAGATCGCCCGCCAGGTGCTGCGCGATGCAGGCTACACCGACGCCGGCACCGGCATCGACCCGGACCGCTGCGAGGTTCAGGTGCGCTTCAACCATCAGTCGATCCAGATCAACAAAGGCGTGGTGCATGCCGACGGCCAGCTCGGCGCCGGCGATCAGGGCCTGATGTTCGGCTATGCCTGCGACGAAACGCCGGATCTGATGCCCTACCCGATCTGGCTGGCGCATCGCCTCGTCAGGCGCCAGGCCGAACTCAGGAAGTCCGGTGCCCTGCCGTGGCTGCGCCCCGATGCCAAGAGCCAGGTGACGGTGCTCTACGAAGGGCACAAGGTCGCCGGCATCGCCGACGTGGTGATCTCGACGCAGATCGCAAGCGGCCTCGATCCGGCCTGGGTGACGCGGGAAGTCACGCGCGAGATCATCGATCCGCTGCTGCCTGCCAGTCTGCGCACGCCGGACTTCCGGCTCTGGGTCAATCCCGCCGGCCCCTTCGAGATCGGCGGCCCGCACGGCGATACGGGCCTCACCGGACGCAAGATCATCGTCGATACCTACGGCGGGGCCGCGCCTCATGGCGGCGGCGCCTTCTCCGGCAAGGACCCGAGCAAGGTCGACCGCTCGGCCGCCTACATGGCCCGCTACATCGCCAAGAACATCGTCGCCGCCGGCATCGCCCGGCGCTGCCTGATACAGATTTCCTATGCCATCGGCGTCGCCGACCCGGTGTCGGTGATGATCGATACGCAAGGCACCGGACACGTGCCCTACGAGACCCTGGAAGCGGCGGTGAAGAAGGTGTTCCGCCTGACGCCGAGCGGCATCATCGCCGCGCTCGATCTGGCGCGGCCGATCTACCGCCAGACCGCCGTCTACGGCCACTTCGGCCGCAGCGATATCGACCTGAGCTGGGAACGGACGGATAAAGCCGAAGCCCTGAGGGAGGCTTCGGCCTTTCGATAGCGGCGAAGATGGATCCCTTGGCGGGACTGGCGTGCGAACACGTCACCAGAAACTGACACCGCCCAGAGCGACAGTTGACCTAGATCAGTAGTGCGCCGCCCAAACAAGAATAGTGTTTCCAAAAATATCGCCCGAACCGCCGAGCGAGACTTTCTTCCGATTTCTGGAGTTGAATTGCCATGATGGTGTCGCGGCCGTCGCGCCGCCCATACCGTGATTCGTCCGGCCCTTGCCCCCAAAGAAAGTGGCTGGCCCGCATATGAACGCAATCCGTCCGCCTGTCTCGGATCAACGCAGGCAAATCGGCATTCAGATAGTACGAGTGACTCTCTGGGTAGTCCTGATTGCCACCGGAGGAAGTTTGCTCTTTTTCATTTTCACCAATCCGCCTCCCGGGGCCGATCTGCATGCCCGCAACGTCCGTTACGTCCTGTCGGCAGCAATTCCGCTCGGGGCTGCGATAGGACTCGTATTGCTGTCGCGCGGCTTTCTTGCCCCGGCCGCCGCGTTGGTCGCCTTGATCCTGTATGCCGTGCCAATGACCACGGCCATCATTGTCGGCCTGGGCGTTTACTCGATTGGCATTGCGCTGTGGCCCGTTGTCATCATGCTGCTCGGCTTTGTCTGGGGAACTGCGGCGGCAGTTGTCGCCACCTCGGTATCCATTGCAAGCATTGTCGGCCTGACACTCGCCCAGATAGGCGGCGCGCTGCCGGGACCGACTCTGGCCACCCTGGGCGGTCCGATATTTATTGCCGTGACGCTTTCCCTGCTGGTGCTGCTGGTTGGCTGGCTGACCATTGGCTATTCCAGAATTTTTTTCGCCGCCCTCGAAGCGGTGACCGGCGCCCAGAAGACGCTTGCGGCAAACCAGCGCGAATTGCAGACGATCATCGAGACCGAACCCGAGTGCGTAAAGGTTCTTGCGCCGGACGGCAGCGTGCGCCAGATGAACCGCGCGGGTCTCGACATGATCGAAGCCGATTCCATCGACCAGGTGCTGGGCAAGAAAGTCGTCGACCTCGTCGTGCAGCAACACCGGGAAGCCTTCACGGCGCTGAACGAGAGAGTCATCCGCGGCGAGTCCGGCATTCTCGAATTCGAGGTCATCGGACTCAAGGGCGGACATCGCTGGCTGGAAACCCATGCCGTGCCGCTGCGCGACGGCGAGGGCCGCATCACCGACCTGCTCGGCGTGACGCGCGACATCACCGAGCAAAAATCGGCAGAAGCGGAGCTTCGGGCAAGCGAAGCCCGTTACCGGGCGGTGACCGAATCCGCCACCGACGCCATCGTCACGATTGACAGCGCGGGGAACATCGTGGGATGGAACCCGGCCTGCGAACGGCTGTTTGGTTACACGGCCGCGGAACTTTCCGGGCAATCCCTGATCCTGTTGCTGCCGCAACGATTCCGGCAGGCGCATCAGCAAGGCTTGCAGAAGCGGCTGGCAGACGACGCGACGCCGCTGGGCGGAAAGACAGCGGAAGTATTCGGGCAGCGCAAGGACGGCAGCGAAGTTCCGCTGGAAATCTCGGTGGCACGCTGGGCTTCAGGCCGTGGCCGGTTTTTCACCGGCTTCATGCGCGACATCACCGAGCGCAAGATTGCCGAAGAACAACTGCGCAAGCTCTCGCTGGCGGTGGAACAAAGCCCGGAAAGCATCGCCATCACCAACATCGATGCCGAACTGGAGTATGTGAACGAATCCTTCGTCCAGACCACGGGCTACAGCCGCGAGGAAGCGATCGGGCAGGCCCTGACCCAGGGCCAATCGTGGAAAGGCGAGTTCTACAACAAGCGCAAGGACGGCAGCGAATACGTCGAGTTCGCCATCATCAAGCCGTTGCGCCAGGCCGACGGCTCGATCAGTCACTATGTCGCGGTGAAGGAAGACATTACCCGGCAAAAACAAGTCGGCCTCGAACTGGATGCGCACCGGCATCATCTGGAGGAACTGGTGACTCAGCGCACGATGGAATTGGTAGCCGCCCGTGACGCCGCTGAAGCCGCCAACCGCGCCAAGAGCGAATTCCTCGCCAACATGAGCCACGAACTGCGCACGCCGATGAACGGCATCATGGGCATGACCGATCTGGTGCTGCGCTGTGCCACCGATCCCCAGCAGATCGATTGGCTCAACAAGAGCAAGGGTTCCGCGCAACGCCTGCTCGCCATCATCAACGACATCCTCGACATTTCCAGGATCGAGGCCGGCCAGTTGCAACTCGAAGGCGCGAACTTCCTCCTCGCCTCCATCCTCAACGATGTCGCCTTCATCATCGGCCCGGCGGCGCGGGACAAGGGGCTGCGGATCGACGTCGAGCCCGATGCCCTGCCCCTGTGGCTGCACGGCGACCCGGCGCGACTGCGCCAGGCACTGCTGAAACTTGCCGGCAACGCAGTCAAGTTCACCGATAAGGGGTCAATCACCCTGCGCGCGGCGCTGGTGGAAGATGGGGGCGATACCGTAAAAGTGCGCTTCGAAGTCACCGATACCGGCATCGGCGCCCCGCCACAAACACTGTCCCGCCTGTTCGGTCTTTTCGAGCAGGCCGACAATTCGATGACGCGCAAGTACGGTGGCACCGGTCTCGGCCTCGCCATCACCCGGCGCCTGGCCGAACTGATGGGCGGCACAGTCGGCGCTGACAGCACGCCGGGAAGCGGCAGCACGTTCTGGTTTACGGCCCGTCTGCAACGCGGTTGCGATGCTTCGCCTGCCGACGCGGCCAGCAACCGGGAACTGGCATCCGAGCAGACGCCGGATGCCTCGGAAGCGCTGGCGCCCGATCCCGGCCGCGCAATGGCGGTGCTGAAACAACTGGAACCGCTGCTGGCAAGCGACGACACCCGGGCCAGCGATCTGTTCGTCGCCAACCGGTCGCTGCTGCTGTCGACGCTCGGTGCGGAGGCGATGCCACTGGAACGGCAGGTGGCGGCTTTCGACTACCCGGGAGCCCTGGCGACCTTGCGCGAGATCATCCGAAAAATGCCGAAAGGCTGATGCATGGATATTCGCCAGCGCTGAAGTGACAAGTCGGCAATAGCTTGCCACATACACCCGTCGGCGCAAAAGGGCGTACTCTGGGCGTCTAGCAACCAACGCTTGAAGTCCCGAACGAGAATGCGACCTTCTGGCAATGTTTCCCGGAGCGCCCTGCGGGCAATCCGCCTGGTATTGATGTCCCTGGCGTTTGCCGCGGGTATCGTGGCGCCGGCGACATCCCATGGCGCCCCGGAACGGGAACTGGTTGTCGGCAGCGAGGTCGACTACCCCCCGTTCGCGCTTGGCGAAGCGGGCGGCGCGCCGGATGGATTCACGGTCGAGCTGTGGCAAGCCGTGGCAAAGGAAATGGGTTTCAAGTACCGTTTTCGCGTACAGCCCTTCAACGAGATCCTCGGTGATTTTCGCGCCGGCAAGATCGATGTGCTTATCAATCTGGCCTACAGCAGCGAGAGGGCCCAGTTCGCGAATTTCTCGGCGCCGCACGTCGTCTCGTACGGCACCATCTTCGCCCGAAATGGCTCGCTTCGCTTCGATGGCGAAGAGGAACTGAAGGCCAAGTCCATTATTGTAATAAACCGTGATTTGCTGCATGACTATGCCGTTGCCGCCGGCTATCGCAATCTTGTTCTGGTCGCGGATGTCGCAGCAGGCATGAGATTGTTGAACGAGGGCAAGCACGATGCGATGCTGGTCAGCCGCCTGGCCGGTTTGCAGATACTGAAGCAGATCAACCTGAAGTCCGTCGAGCCAGTCGGAGCCCCGATTCGCGGCGTGGTTCAGAGATTCGGCTTTGCCGTTCGCCATGGCGACAGCGACCTGCTGGCACAGATCAACGAAGGCATGGCGATCGTGCGCATGAACGGCACCTACCAGCGCCTTTACGAAAAATGGTTCGGCGTGATCGATCCGCGGCCGGTAGCGCCCATCGAGCTGGCGAAGTTTCTGGTACCCGCCACACTGATCATTTTTCTCATAGGGCTCGCTTACTTTTACCAGAGGCGGATGAATGCGATCCTGGCGCTGCGAGTGGCGGAGCGTACCAGCGAGCTGACGGCGACACTGCAGTCCCTGCGCGAAAGCGAAGCCCGTTTTCGCTGCCTGACCGAGATGTCTTCTGATTTCTACTGGG
>JAPLQZ010000114.1 GCA_026399415.1 Rhodocyclales bacterium
TTGCGGGATTTCCGCAGCCGAGCCCTTGTCGGTAGACAAGACCTCGATCTCATCGCCGATCTCGACCATCTTGATCGCCGCAATAAGTTCCATCAGGGGGCCGGGGCAGAAACTGCCGCGGGCATCAACAAGCTTTTTTTCTGCCATGGATGTATTTCCTTGTTTGTTAGAAAGACCAGACCTGTCCGCCCTTGCATTCGTCGAGGAACAGGGTCAGGCCCATCGCTTCGCCAATATAGTCCTCGAGTCCGCCTTGTTCAATTCCGAGCACGTCCATGGCCATGGAGCAGGGGTGAATTTTCGCGTCGCCCAGCGTCACGGCGTGCTCGAAGAGGATTTTGAACGGGGGAACATTCTTCTGCTCCATCAGTTCGCCCACGGGACCCTCGCACGGAGCCTGTACGTCGGCACCTTTCACGAAGTAGCGCAGGGCGTTCATGGAAAGAAATACCAGCACCTCGTTGCCGCTTACCGCACCCACCGAGGCGATCATTGCGGCCATTTGCAACTGTTCGCGCTTGTCCCGACTCCATTGTTCCGTCTCCGATGATTCGCGGAACCTTAAGCTGACAGTTCCAGTCGATTCTGCAAAGTACCTACGCTATCACGATGGGTACTCTGCACTCAGCCATCGACAAGCAAATCTGTTAATGGCCGAATAGACGCAGTAATTGGTCGACGAGTGACGCTCCCGCTTTTTGCTTTGCAAGCCAGAGCGTCCTTTTCGGGATTTCGGCAGCGGGCCATTCCAGTTGGGCGGAAGGAGACCGGCGGCACGGCGTCGCGTTTTGTGGCACTGTAGCTTTCCCGGTTCGGTGAATTGGCTGCGGCCTTGGAGGCGGGTTGATGCAGGCAGTCGCGCTGTTGATGATTTGCTGGTCGTCGCTGGCCATTTCACAGCCCGCGGCACAGCCGGCTGCCCCTGTTGTGGTGCTCACCCAGAACGGAGCGGTCGGGCCCGCCAATGCCGACTATCTGAAGCGCGGTCTGGAGAAGGCGGTCGAGCTCAACGCGCAGCTGGTCGTGCTCAAAATGGATACGCCGGGCGGCCTCGACCTCTCGATGCGCGCGATCATCAAGCACATTCTCGCTTCGCCGATACCGGTCGCCAGCTTCGTGGCGCCGAACGGCGCGCGCGCGGCGAGTGCCGGCACCTACATTTTGTATGCGAGCCATATCGCCGCGATGGCGCCGGCGACCAACCTCGGCGCGGCGACGCCGGTGGCAATGGGTCCTCAACCTGCGCAACCCATTGGTCCGCAGTCCGAACCGCGCCAACCCGCGGCGACGCAGGGCAAGCCCGAAAAGGATGGCGACCGCGCCGCCGACGCGCAATCAACGGCGCAGACGCTGACGCGCAAGCAGACCAACGACGCGGCGGCCTACATCCGCGGGCTCGCGCAACTGCGCGGCCGCAATGCCGAATGGGCCGACAAGGCAGTGCGCGAGGCGGTCAGCCTGTCGGCGCAGGAGGCGCTCAAATTGAACGTCATCGATCTGATCGCGGACGACGTTCCGCAACTGCTCAAGCAGCTCGACGGCCGCAAGCTCCCGGTGCTGGGCCAGGAACGGCGGCTCGCCACCGGCGCCGCCGTGATCATCGAATATCAACCCGACTGGCGCACCCGGCTGCTGGTCGTCATTACCGATCCGGGCATCGCCTATCTCTTGCTCATGATCGGCTTCTACGGCCTGCTGTTCGAGTTCTTCAACCCGGGTCTGGTCGCGCCCGGCGTCATCGGCGGCATCTGCCTGCTGCTCGCGCTGTTCGCCTTGCAACTGCTGCCGGTCAGCTACACCGGCCTCGCGCTGATCGCGCTGGGCGTCGGCCTGCTGGTCGCGGAGCATTTCGCGCCGGGCTTCGGCATTCTGGGCATGGGGGGCATCACCGCCTTTGTGATAGGTTCAATCATGCTGATCGACACCGACGCGCCCGGCTACCGCGTCCCGTGGCCATTGATCGCCGGCGTGACGGCCGCGAGCGTTGGCTTCCTGCTCGTGGTGCTGAACCTGGCGCTGCGCGCGCGCCGGCGGCCGGTGGTCAGCGGCCGCGAGCAGATGCTCGGCGCCACCGGCGAAGTTATTGCGGACAATGATGGTGGCGTGCTGGCACGTATCCACGGCGAAGTATGGAAAGTAAGCGCGAACGCCCCGCTCGGGCGTGGTCAAATGGTGCGGGTGGTCGGCATCGACGGGCTGGTGCTCGCCGTCGAGCCCGCCGCACAAGGAGATGAAAAATGATTGGCTTTGACTTCGGCTGGATTGACGGCGGCTTTATTCTGGTGGTTCTGGCGGTGGTCTTCCTGGCCAATGCCGTCCGCATCTTCCGCGAGTACGAGCGCGGCGTCGTGTTTACCCTCGGGCGCTTCTGGCAGGTCAAGGGGCCGGGGCTCGTCATCATCGTCCCGATCATCCAGCAGGTGGTGCGGGTGGATCTGCGCACGGTGGTGCTCGAGGTGCCGACCCAGGACGTGATCTCGCGCGACAACGTGTCGGTGAAAGTCAGTGCCGTCGTCTACCTGCGTGTCATCGATCCGCAAAAGGCCATCATCCAGGTCGTCGATTACCTCAACGCCACCAGCCAGCTCGCGCAGACCATGCTGCGCTCGGTGCTGGGCAAGCACCAGCTCGACGACATGCTCGCCGAGCGGGAGAAGCTCAACACGGACATCCAACTGGCGCTCGATGCGCAGACCGACTCGTGGGGGATCAAGGTCGCCAACGTCGAGATCAAGCAGGTCGACCTGACCGAATCCATGATCCGGGCGATCGCCCGCCAGGCCGAAGCGGAACGCGAGCGGCGCGCCAAGGTGATCCATGCCGAGGGCGAACTGCAGGCCGCGGAAAAGCTGTTCCAGGCGGCGAAGATCCTCGCCCAGGAACCGCAGGCGATCCAGTTGCGTTATCTGGAAACGCTGACGGTGATCGGCGCCGACAAGAACACGACCATCATCTTCCCGCTGCCCATGGATCTGCTGACGCCGTTCCTGGAAAAACAGAAATAGGCTTCAGGCGGGCGGGGCCATAGTGCAGTGACAACGGAAGGATTAGCGGCCCTGGCATAAACCGCCGTCCCACCAGCGCCGACTCTTGACTGGCGCACCTCCGCAGCGCCGTCACTTGCCGTCGTGCACAGCGGGGCCGCGCCAGCCCAACTGGCGCGAGATGGTTCGGGCGGCGGCGCGAATGGCTTTCGGCATCGGGCCATTCCAGTTCGGCGGCATAAGGCCGGCCGGGCCGAGGCCGGTAATCGCCAGGGCCATCTTGCCGTCGTGATTGAAAACCGGGGCGGAGAAGGCGTTGATGCCGGGGATCAGCGCTCCAACTACGCGTGACATGCCGTGTTCGCGTGCATCGGCCGTCAGCGCATCGAGCTGGGTGCGCGTGATCGGCGCCCGGGTATCCTCGCCGCGCGCGTTGATCTGGAGTTCTTCCTCGATCCGGCACTGCAGCAGCGGTGAATCGAAAAAAGCCACAAAGCAGAGGCCGATCGCCGAATGCAGCAGCGGCATTACCGCGCCGGTGCGCAGATTGACGGTGACCGGCCGCTTGGAGTCGACCCAGCGCACGATGGTGGGACCCATGTTGCCCCACACCGCGAGGGCCACGGTTTCCCCGATTTCATCACCGAGCGCATCGAGCACCGGGGTCGCCACGCGCACCGCGTCGAGCCGGGCGAGGCTGGCCAGCCCGAGATCCAGCGCAAAGTGGCCGAGATCGTAGCGGCCCGACAGCGGGTCCTGCGTCACCAGCCCGGTGCGCATGAAGCTGACCAGGTAGCGATGGGCCTTGGCGGCGGGCATGCCGGCCTCTCCGGCGAGATCGCGCAGCATCATGGGCCCGCCGTGATCGGCCAGCACGCGCAGCAACGGTACGCCGACTTCGATCGACTGGATTCCCTGGCGGCTGTCTTCGTTTTTTTCTTCGGCTAACATGGCGGGGATTATAGAATCGCCGTTACCTGCCCGCGAAGCGGAATTTCAGGTACGCAACGCGAACCAGCGCCGACTTTCAATATAACCCAGCCCATGACTCCCACCCTCGTCTTCGACATCGAGACCATCCCGGACATCACCGGACTGCGCACGCTGCACGAACTGCCGGCGACACTGGCCGACGCCGAGGTGGCCGAGTTTGCCTTCCAGCGCCAGCGGGCGAAGAACGGCAGCGACTTCCTGCCGCTGCATTTGCAGCGCGTGGTGGTGATTTCCTGCGCCTTGCGCAGCGATGACTGGTCGTTGGCCGAACCAAAGTCGGGCGAGGGAGAAATCATCCAGCGCTTTTTCGATGGCGTGGAAAAATTCACGCCGCAGATCGTGTCCTGGAACGGCGGCGGCTTCGATCTGCCGGTGTTGCACTATCGCGGCCTGATCCATCGCGTCGCCGCGCCACGTTACTGGGACATGGGCGAAGGCGATTACCGCGACTCGAAGGACTTCAAGTGGAACAACTACATCAGCCGCTATCACTCGCGCCATCTCGACCTCATGGACCTGCTGGCGATGTACCAGCCGCGCGGCAGCGCGCCACTCGATCAACTGGCGCGCCTGATGGGGCTGCCGGGCAAGCTCGGCATGGATGGTTCCGCGGTCTGGGGCGCCTGGCTGGAGGGCCGCATCGACGAGATTCGCGATTATTGCGAAACCGACGTGGTGAATACCTGGCTGGTGTTTCTGCGTTTTCAACTGATGCGCGGCCTGCTGACGGCGGCCGAACATGACAAGGAACTGGAACTGGTGAAAACCACGCTGGCGGCGACCGGCCTGCCGCACTGGAAAGAATTCATGGCCGCCTGGGAGGCATCATGCTGATCGACGCACGCGATTCGACGCTGCTGGTGGTGGATGTGCAGGGCAAGCTGGTGCCGGCCATCTCCGGCTGGCAGCCTCTGCTGGACCATGTGATCTGGTTGATCCGCGTCGCCCGCAAGCTGGAAATCCCGGCTTTGGCCTGCGAGCAGTACCCGCAAGGTCTCGGTCCGACCCATCCGGCGGTGGCCGCCGAACTGCCCGCCGGCTGCGTTGCCGGCAAGCTGCATTTCTCGGCTGTGGCAGGCGCCTGTCATGGTTTGGACCAAGCGGGCGGCTCGGGACAGTACGTTGTCTGCGGCATGGAAACCCACGTCTGCGTGCTGCAGACCGTGATCGAGCTGCTGGCAGCCGGCAAGCAGGTATTCGTCGTCGAGGAGGCCGTCGGTTCGCGCCGCGATGCCGACAAGGCGCTGGCGCTGGCGCGCATGCGC
>JAPLQZ010000219.1 GCA_026399415.1 Rhodocyclales bacterium
CGCGGTCAGCAGCGGCCCGACTTCGCGCACCACGGCATACACCAGAAAATCGATCGCCATGCCGCTGTTGCTGGCGAGGACCTTGATCACGTAGGCGATGATGATGGTGCCGATCATCGCCGCGCGGAAAAAAATGCTGGCCGCCGGATCCAGCCCGAGGCGGATGAACTGCTGCCAGAACACGGTGCGCACCCTCTGCTGGCGCAAGGACGGCACACTGCCGCCCACCGCCGCTATCAACTGCAATGCATCCGAGCGCCAGAACGTCGCCATGACCGCCTAGCCTCGGCTACCCGCGCCCGGCACGTGCCTGGCGTCTTGCAGCGGGTCCAGCGCAGTGGGTTTCCAGCCGTACAACTGCATCGTTTCCATGCCCCGCACCTCCTGCACGCCGATGTCGGCAAAGGCTGCGCGTCCCGCCATCGCCTCTACCACCGCGGCGGAAACAATCACCGGATAGGGAAACTGCTTGCTGAACACTTCGATCCGCGACGCCGCGTTGACCGTCGTCCCGACCGCCGTGTATTCGTGCCGCTCGGTCGTCCCCAGATGCCCGACGATGACGTCGCCATAGTGAACGCCAATGCCGACCTGCAAGGCGGGGTTTCCTTCCGCCTTCAGGTCGCGGTTGAGGGCCTGAACCCCGAGCAGCATTTCCTGGGCCGCCTCCAGCGCATGGCGAACCGGATCGTCGAGTGCCTGGGGTGCGCCGAATACCGCCATGAGGCCATCGCCGAGATACTTGTCGATCATTCCTCCGGCTTCCTGAATGGAGGGCGACACCACCGCGAAATAACGATTCACCAGGCGCACCAGCTGATCCGGCGCCAGTACCGAGCTGACCTCGGCCAGGCCGCGTATGTCGGCATGCAGCACGCACACCTTGCGCATCTCGCCGCCCAGGTCCGGCTTGAGTTCCCCGCGCTCGATGGCGCGCAGCACCTGGGGCCCGACGTAGCCGGAAAATGCATCGGCCACTTCGCGCCGGCTGCGCAGCATTTCCGCCAGGTCGATCAGGCCACGCAACAGGACCGCTACCAGGGCCGTCGCTGCCCAGCCTCCCCAGGGCAGGATCAGGGTCATGGCGCCGAGACAGAACAGGGCGATGCCCGCCATCGCGGCTACCAGAGCCAGCCAGAGCAGGATTTTGCGCAGGCGGGTTCTACCTTGCAGTGCCAGGGCGCCGGAAGCAACGAAGGCGGCTTGCAGCGGTGCCGGCAATGAAGCGACCAGACCGCCGTTCATCAGCGAGCGCCAGATCTGCGCCTGCAGGAAAAGGCCCGGGATCTTGCGTTCTCCGGGCTCTGCCGCCGACAGCGACACCGGCAGCGTGTGCCTGTCCTCGAAGGAAAATGCGCCGCCGATCAGCACGGCTTTGCCACCAAATGCCGCGCGGATCTTTTCCGTCGCGCCGCTATCCACCCACTGCAGCACGTCGACAATGGAAACCAGGGTCATCGGCGCGCCCAGCGCGAAATTTATTTCGCCCGACCAGTCCTGCGCATTGCCCAGCTGGGCAGCCATCCGTGCCGCCTGCGGCACGGCGGCCGTGGTCGGCTGGCACTTGCTCCCGGGATAGCTGCGCACGATGTCGTCCGGGTCTTCGCAAACCACCGGCGAGGCCGTGGGATCGCCTTTGGAACTGCGGCGGGCGACTGTCACGAAGGAGGGGAAAATGGGGCGGAAGCGGCCCTGCAGCCCGTCCCAGGTTTCCGACAGAACGATCGGCGATACCTTGGCCAGTGCGTGCAGGCCGGTCAGCAGCGCCAGATCGTAATCCTTCACGCGCGACGACTGCATGTCGCGATAGCTCTTGGACGGCAATACCAGGTCCAGCCCGACGACGCTCGGCTTCACCTGCGCCAGCCCGGACATGACCCGGCCGAGGTAGGGATGGATCAGCGTCAGCGGTTCCGGCGTCGATTCGAGAAAGGCTTCATCGACCGCCACCAGCACCAGATCGTTGGCAATCGGCAGGGGCCCGCTGGCGCGCAGGAGGCGGAATCCGGCATCGCGCACCGGTCGCTCGAACGGCGCGAATGCTCCCGTCAGTTGAAGCACCACGGCAGCCGCGGAAAACCCCAGCAGCAGCCACAGATCGCGCCGCAGGCTTGACGTCTTCAAGACCGCGGACAAGGGTTCAGCCCGGTTACTGTTGCGCCCGATTCTGTACTGCCAGTTCTCCCGGCCGCTCCCTCGCCAGTTCGCGCCAGAGCTCGCGTGCCTCCTCCGCCAGGCCCGCCGTCTCCAGCATGATGGCATAGCGCACCCGCTGCGCGAAAGGCGCGCCACTCTGCGGCGACTCTGCGGCCAGACGCGTTTCAGCATTCGCGTCGAGCACGCTGAAACGCCCCTTGCCGACCATCTTGGCGCCATCGGCCCGTACCGTATCGACGCTCCAGGCGTATTCCCTGCCAGGCGTCAGCGCCTTGTCCGCAGGCAGGCGCAATTCCGTGCCGGCAACGGCTTCTTCGAATACCGGAATCCCTTCGAGGGTGGTCAGAGTCAGGCGGTATTTTCCTGCTTCGGACACGGCGGCCCAGGAAAATCGCGGCGCGGTCGAGCGCACGGCGGTCTTGTCGGGTGACAACCCGCCGATCCAGGTGCCCACAGCCATGCTCCTCATTCTTACCGCCGCCTGTGTCTTGCGTCCGCCCTGGTTGATCTCCTTCGTCGTCGCATCGGCCGCCAGTGCGCCGAGACGCTGCACGGCAGGCGCCGCGCCGCTGATCCTGGTGATGCCCTGTTTCTCGATCTTGAATTTCGCCGGGCCGGAAAACACCTGTTCCTCCGACGGGCTGTAGAAGGTGATCGAGACGCTGCTGCCCTTTTCCACATCGATCACCGCGGCCGGTTCCAGGTAGGCAAGAATGGCCAGTGGCTGGCGGATGGCTCCGTCGACCAACCAGACCTTGCCCGTCAGGTCCGTCACCATGCCGACGGCGGCGGCCAGAGCCGGAACCGCCGTGACCAGCAGCAGCGCCGTCGTCGCAATAACCCGTTGCAGCCAAACGGCCGCAATGAAAACGTTTTTTGGATGGACAAGCATGACAGTCTCCTTTGCAACAGATCGCTATCGTAAGCGCATGGAGCATAGTATCCCCGACCTCTGCATTGCGGTCAAACGCCTCTGTCGCCGCTTGTGTCGCTGTCTAATGCTCCTTGCCATCCACCCTGACCTGGGCCAGAAAGGGAATCAGGCGCCACGCCAGGATCGCAAAGCCGGCCAGCCAGCAGGAGGCGGCGAGCACAATCCATAGCGCATAGGCAGCCGGATAAACCTGCGGCGCAATCACCCGCAGCGCGAAGGCGGCGATCATGATCCAGAGCACAAGTTTGTCAATGGCATCGAAAACCACTTTTCTGCCGGTGTGGCCTTTCGAGATTCTGATCAGCATCGCCGGAATGATCAGGCCCATCGCGCCGAGCGCGAAGACATGCACCGACAATGCGCCGACCCAGGCCGGTGGCGCGATCTGGCCGAGGAATTCGGCCAGCAGCTGCAGGACGATGGCGATGTAGCCCAGATACATGATGCCGAGGTCGAGCCGCTGCATTGCCAGTTGCGGCTTCCAGAAGAAGAATCTGCCCGTCAGCAGCAACGCCAGCAGAAGGGACAGCCAAGCCGCCAGTGGCGGCGGCATCAGGCCGGCGCCGACCAGCAGCAGGCCGAGCAGCTTGATGATCCTGTCCAGCGCGGCGTTGCGCAGGATGTCCACCTGGAAGATGTTCTTCATGAACTGGGTCAGGGTGCGTTCCAGCATGACCAGGAAGGCCACGCGGAACAGGCCGGTGGCCATGCCGATGCCGGCCTGGAACTGGTCGGCGCTCAGCAGCAACTGCTTGGCCAGCAGAAAAACGGGAAGGATCAGCAAAAAGAAATAGTTGTCGCGATAGCTGTCGTCCTTGCGATGGCGCACC
>JAPLQZ010000144.1 GCA_026399415.1 Rhodocyclales bacterium
GCTGCCCGCCCCGGAAAGTAGTCTGTTTCGCCTAAGCCGGCCGCCGCCTGCTGCTTCAGCGACATCTTCGCATCGCGACGCCCGTTGGCAGGTGCCGCGGACGGAGCCCGCACCATAACCTGGGTCGCGCGACGCCACAGCTTGAGCCACATCTCGTCCAGCGGACCGCTGAACAGGACATCGGCATCGACGGGCAAGAGATGCCAGCCGCCACGGTCGATCTCGCCCTCCAACTGATCCGGCGCCCAACTGGCGAAACCGTCGAACACACGCAGTCGTGTCACTGGCGTCGACGCGGCCAAAAGCTGCTTCAGACTGCCGCCGTCGCTGCTGAGGAACAGGTGCTCCGCCATGGCAATCGCCGCCACTGGTGCGGCCTCGCTGCGAACCAGAAACACGATCTGTCCTGGCGCGACCGGCCCGCCGTAATGCAGACGGTGCCGCAGCGCCGGTTTCAGTTCGGGAAACAGCCGGTCGAGGGACACATCGGTGGCACGATTGACAATGACGCCGACCGTTTCACTGCTGGGGCCATGTCGCGTGACCAGCACCACGCTCTGCCGGAAACGCGGATCCGCCATCCCCTCGGCCGCTATCAGCAACACCGATCGGGCGTTCTCGGCAGCGGCGGCAGGCAGCAGCGCGCCGCAAAGCCACAGCACGGCGAGCAAGGCCGACCAGAATGTAATACAACAGCGACGCATGGGCAAAGTATAGTCCGCGCCAACGGACCCGCAATTCATTCCCTGCAAGCGCAAGCCGGAACGCTTGCGCGGATGCCGCGCAAAGGATTCGCGCCGGCGTCAGGGTGCCGGCACCGGCATCGCCCGCCGGTCCAGCAGCGCCATCCAGCCGCGAATCACGCGGTAGAGCACCCACAGCCCGGTGCCGACAACCACCATGAACGCCGCCGGTATGCCGATCAGGGTGATCACCAGCAGGCCAGCCACCAGCAGCCACAGGGCGGCGAACCAGAAACTGCGCAGCTGCCAGCGCCAGTGCGTCGCCAGCCAGGTGCCGCGCACCCGGTCGCGGGTGACGTAATTGATGATCACGGCGATGATCGACGGCCAGCCGAAGACGAAGGCGCCGACAATCGTGGCCGAACTCAGTATTCCGGAAACGGCCGACAGCGCATGCAGCCCGTACATCACGTGGCACCATGCACGGGGACCGTCCAGGTCCTGTTGCGGCGGAATCGCTTCGGCTTCGGTCATCGCTCCTCCTACAGTCCCAATTGTAGCCAGAGTGCGTCTATGCGCTGCTTCACGGCGGGGTCCATGGCGATCGGGCGACCCCATTCGCGGGTGGTTTCACCCGGCCACTTGTTGGTCGCATCGATGCCCATTTTGCTCCCGAGGCTCGCCACCGGTGAGGCGAAGTCGAGGGTGTCAATGGGCGTGTTCTCGGCAATCAGCGTGTCGCGCGCCGCGTCGACACGGGTGGTGAGCGCCCAGATCACTTCGGGCCAGGAGCGCACATCGACGTCGTCATCGGTGACGATGATGAACTTGGTGTACATGAACTGGCGCAGGAAGCTCCAGATGCCGAACATCACGCGCTTGGCGTGTCCCGGATACTGCTTCCTGATGCTGACCACCGCCATGCGGTAGGAACAACCCTCGGGCGGCAGGTAGAAATCGACGATCTCGGGAAACTGCTTTTGCAGCAGCGGAACGAACACTTCGTTGAGGGCCAGGCCGAGCATTGCCGGCTCGTCGGGCGGCTTGCCGGTGTAGGTGGAATGGTAGATCGGATCGCGGCGCAGGGTGATGCGCTCGATGGTGAACACCGGAAACTCGGCCACCTCGTTGTAGTAGCCGGTGTGGTCGCCGAAGGGTCCTTCGGCCGCAACTTCACCGGGATGGATTACGCCTTCGAGCACGATCTCGCTTGATGCCGGCACCTGCAAATCCGAGCCGATGCACTTCACCAGTTCCGTCTTGGCGCCGCGCAGCAGCCCGGCGAATTGATATTCCGAAAGTGTATCGGGCACCGGCGTCACCGCCGCCAGGATCGTCGCCGGATCGGCGCCGATCACCACCGCGACCGGGAAAGGTTCGCCGGGCCGGGCCGCGCAATGCTCCCGGAAATCCAGCGCGCCGCCGCGATGCACCAGCCAGCGCATGATGACCTTGTTGGGCGCGATGATCTGCTGGCGGTAGATGCCCAGATTCTGCCGCGTCCTCTGAGGTCCGCGCGTTACTACCAGACCCCAGGTAATCAAGGGCGCGGCATCGCCCGGCCAGCAGGTCTGCACCGGCAGGCGCCCCAGATCGACGTCCTTGCCCTCCCAAATGACTTCCTGGCAAGGCGCCGAGTTCACGACCTTGGGCGCCATGTTGAGCACTTGTTTCAGCACCGGCAACTTGTCCCACGCGTCCTTCAGACCCTTCGGCGGCTCCGGCTCCTTGAGGTAGGCCAGCAAGGTCCCGACTTCGCGCAGGCGGGTCTTCCAGTCAGCGCTTTCGCTCTCTTCGCCTTCCGCGGCGGCAATCCCCAGCGCCACGCGGCGCGGCGTGCCGAACAGA
>JAPLQZ010000116.1 GCA_026399415.1 Rhodocyclales bacterium
ATCTACCGCATCACTGCCTCTGGTGGCAATGCTGAACGCATCACCTTCGAAGGCAGCTACAACGTCACGCCACGACCGTCGCCGGACGGAAAGAGCCTCGCTTTCATTGCCCGCAACGGCGGCCGCTTCCAGCTGGCGCTGATGGATCTGGCGACCAAGCAGACGCAGATCCTCACCGACTCGGCCAAGGACGAATCGCCCAGTTTCGCGCCCAACGGGCGCATGATCCTGTATGCCACCGAGATTGGCGGACGCGGCGTTCTGGCGGCGGTCTCAAGCGACGGCCGCGTCAAGCAAAAACTCTCCGTGCAGGCCGCCGACGTGCGGGAACCTGCCTGGGGTCCCCTGGTCAGATAAGCAGTCGAATTCATCAAGGAAGCCACCATGCGCGCACACCTCCTCATTTCCCTCCCCGCCCTCTCTGCCGTGACTCTGCTGCTGGCCGCCTGCGGCTCGCAGCCGCCGGCGCCCGAACAGAACCCGGCCGGCGTCGAATCGCGAACTCCCGGCCCGGTCAGGATCGCCACGCCGCCCGCGATAGCCAAGGTGCAACCTGTGGCGGACACGTTCGATCCCACCAGCGCCGCCGCGCTGAAAGATCCGCGCAGCCCCCTGTCCAAGCGCAACGTCTACTTCGACTACGACAGCTATGTGGTCAAGGACGAGTTTCAGGCGCTGCTGACAGCCCATGGCAAGTTCCTCTCGGCCAATCCGAAGATGAAAATGCTGATCCAGGGCAACGCGGATGAACGCGGCAGCCGCGAATACAACCTGGCTCTCGGCCAGAAGCGCGCCGACGCGGTAAGAAAGGCCCTGGCCCTGATCGGCGCCCGCGAAGAACAGATCGAAGCCGTCAGCCTGGGCGAAGAAAAGCCTGTCTGTAGCGAATCCACCGAAGAGTGCTGGGCGAAGAATCGCCGGGGCGACATGCTTTACTCGGGTGAATTCTGAACATGCAAGGCAGTTGGCGCGCACTGCTGCCGGCGCTGTTGCTGGCGGCTGCACTATCTTCGCCTGCCCGGGCAGGGATGTTTGACGACGACGAGGCGCGCAACAAGATCGAACAACTGCGCGAGCAGCTGCGGGCGGAAGTGACGGAACTCGGCAAACGCGCAGACACCATCAGCCGCAACCAGCTGGACTTCGCCAACCAGGTCGAAGCCATCAAGGCGGATATCGCCAGGTTGCGCGGCCAGATCGAAGTCCTGACCTACGGGCTCGAGGCCGCGCAGAAACGCCAGATGGATTTTTATGTCGACCTCGACAACCGGCTGAGGAAGCTGGAGCAACCACCCGCCGAAGCCAAGGCCGAGACGCCGAAACCCCAAAGAGGCCGCTGCCGCCTTCCTCGCTTTCATCAAGACCTACCCGAACAGCAGCCTGGCCGCTTCGGCCCACTACTGGGGCGCTTACGCCCACGCCCAGGCCAAAGACCACGCCGGCGCCGCCGAACTGTTCGGCAAGTTTGTCGCCGGCTGGCCGACCGACGATCGCGCACCGGCGGCGCTGGAAAGCCGGATGACCAGCCTCGAAACCATCAAGGACGCCAAAGCCGCCAGGGCCGCCCTGATCCAGCTGGCCGACAAATATCCCAACAGCGAACCCGGCAAGCGGGCAAAAATCCGGCTGAAGAGGAAGTAGTGGCTGAACACGCCACGCTGCGCGTCACCGAGATCTTTCACTCCCTCCAGGGCGAATCCAGCCGTGTCGGATTGCCTACGGTCTTCGTGCGGCTCACCGGCTGCCCCTTGCGCTGCGTCTGGTGCGATACCG
>JAPLQZ010000067.1 GCA_026399415.1 Rhodocyclales bacterium
CAGGAGATGGGCCGCTACGTCGAACGCGGCACCATCGACGTCGGCATCGCCGGCCGCGACTGGGTGCGGGAAAACGATTCCGACGTGGTGGAAGTCTGCGAGATGGTGTATTCCAAGGTCTCGCGCCACTCGGTGCGCTGGGTGCTGGTGGTCGCCGGCGACTCGAAGGTGCGCTCGCCCGAGGATCTGCGCGGCGCGACCATTTCCACCGAGCTGGTGGGCTTCACCCAGCGTTATTTCGCCGAGCGCAACATTCCGGTGACGGTCGAGTTCTCCTGGGGCGCGACCGAAGCCAAGGTGGTCGAGGGGCTGTGCGACGCCATCGTCGAAGTGACCGAGACCGGCTCCACCATCCGCGCCAATGGCCTGCGCATCGTCTGCGACCTGATGGAGTCGGTACCGGTGATGATCGCCAACAAGGCGGCCTGGGAAGACCCCTGGAAGCGGGTCAAGATCCAGCAGGTCGCCACCCTGCTGCAATCGACGCTGCGGGCCGAGGGCATGGTCGGCCTCAAGATGAACGCGCCGGGTGATCGCGTGACCGCCATCACCGGCATCCTGCCCAGCCTCAACAACCCGACGGTGGCCCATCTGCACAACTCGGACTGGGTGTCGATCGAGACCATCCTCCCGGAAAAGGAGGTTCGCCGTATCGTTCCGGAACTGATGAAGCTGGGTGCCGAGGGCATCGTCGAGTATCCGCTGAACAAGATCATCTGAGGTGGCGGAACACCAATGAGCGCGACAGAATTCGCTTGCACGCTCGATTCTTCAGGCGACGCGCAAGACCCGGCTCTTGCCGTAGGCCTTGACGTACTTGCGCAGGGTTGCAATCGACGGTGCCTACCTGCCTCCATGTTGCTTCAATAGCGCCACCAGCGCTTCATGCCCTTGTTTTCTCGCCCATGCCAAGGAACTACGACCGGCCTTATCTTTGGCATTAACGTCAGCACCCCTGAAGATCAACAACTTGGCGATTTCCTGGTTGCCTTGTTTTGTGGCGACTATCAGAGGCGTGGCGCCATCGTTAGTTCTGGCATCCATTCTTGCACCATTCAAAATCAGCAAACTGGCGATGCCGGCCTGATTCGACAATACTGCCTGGTGCAATGGGGTCACATCATCCCGGCTTTTTGCCTCGACCAACGCTTTTTCCGCTATCAGATATTCAGCGACGTCCATGTGTCCGTGTCCGACCGCGTAATGCAGCGGAGTATTGGCGAACTCGTCTTTGCTATTTACATTCGCGCTCTTGGACACGAGCAATGCAGCAACATCCGCTGAAGCTGCCATGTGTAGAGGAGTAGCGCCGTTTTTCATTTGCGCCCCAATTTCCGCACCCCTGGATAACAAAAGGCTGACAACATCTCTCTTTCCCATGGATGCGGCCGTATGGAGCGCAGTCATGCCGGTATTGGTTTTGGCGTTGATGTCGGCGCCTTTCGTGATCAACACGTCAGCGACTTCCAAGTGGCCGTTGTAGGCAGCGGCACTTAGAGGAGTCGCCTCGATCTTGTCCCTGGTATCGATATTGGCTCCCCGTGAGACCAAAAGCTCGGCGATTTCCCGGGACTTTGCGTAATAAAGCGGCGTGCAGCCGATATTGTCTTTGGCATTGACATCCGCCCCCCTGGCAATGAGCAGCATCGCTACCTCCCTTTGCCCGGCGCCAACTGCATGAGAAAGGGGGGTGCCCATAACTTCGTCTCTTGCGTGGACGCTCTTGCCACTTTCCATGAGACGGGCGACTTCCCTCGCATCGCCCAGTCTTGCAGCTCGGAAGAAGTCCTCATCGGTGCTCGGTGGGGTTGCGGTGCAGCCTGTCAGTATCAGCGTCACGGCTACAGTCCGGACTACCCATTGTGTCATTTGAATGCGCGAATTCATGATCCAGGAATTCCTCACGTTTATTTTCCATCGGCACCATGCAAAGCAAATACTTTCCATCGACGCAATAGGGGTCGGCTTCGGATTAGCTTGAGTGGCATTGATGGTTTCCGAAAAGTCGGCGCTGGCGACACGGCGATTCTGGCACCGTACTCATGTCTCCACCACCCTGACCGTCCAGAAATCGTCCGCCAGACCGGCGTTGGTGAGGTAGGCGTAGGGCAGGGTGAAGTAGCCCTGGGCGCCCCATTTGGCGGACCACGAATTCATGACCGTGAAGCGTTGCCGGCGGTCGTTGTAGCCGGTGGCGAGCACGGCGTGGCCGCCGATGTTGTGTTCGTCCCTGGCGGGCAGGGACGCCTTGCCGGTGCGCGCAACTTCGGCGGATTCGAAGCTTTCGTAGACCGAGAAACCGAAGACGAAGGGATAGCCTTCGGCCAGGCAGCCCTTGAGCTGCGTCAGTGTGGGAGTGAGGCGCCGGTAGAGGATGGCCTGATGCTTTTCGGCCTCGCGGTAGGCGGGGGCCGGCGGACGTTTGGCGAATTTGACGACGTCATAGGGCCACAGGGTTTCCGGGCAGGCGCCCTGCTTGGCCAGGGTCTTGATGCCGTCGCGGATCTGGGCGCCGGCGTCTTCCTTCACCGTGCTTTCGATGGCCCGTTCGTTGTAGTAGATGAACAGGCGCGACGGCAAAAAATGCCCGCCGCTGCCCTGCTTCATCTGGTCGAAACGGTGGGCGTTGGCGATGGCATTGGCGGTGCAACTGCCGAGTTCGCCCTGGTCGAGTACCGGCGGGCAATGGCGCCGCAGGTCGCAACTTTTCGGCAGCGCCGCCAGCACCCGTCGCGGCGCGGCATAGCGTAGGTCGCGCTGGTCGGGAAGGTCCGGCACCCAGCCGTAGCCTTGAATCTTGCGGACCATAGTGCTTCCTCCCCTTAGCTGTCCGTCTATGCGTTTGTATTGCTAGAGACGGAACATCATTCTGTTAGCGCGTAATCGGCTTGTAGCGTATTCGCTTCGGCTTGGCGCCTTCTTCGCCGAGGCGCTTCTTCTTGTCCTCTTCGTACTCGTGGTAGTTGCCGGCGAAGAAGCTCCATTGCGAATCGCCCTCGCAGGCGAGGATGTGGGTGCAGATGCGGTCGAGGAACCACCTGTCATGGCTGATGATCATGGCGCAGCCGGCAAACTCGAGCAGGGCGTCTTCGAGTGCGCGCAGGGTTTCGACGTCGAGGTCGTTCGAGGGTTCGTCGAGCAGCAGCAGGTTGCCGCCGGTCATCAGGGTTTTCGCCAGGTGCAGGCGGCCGCGCTCGCCGCCGGAAAGATTGCCGACGTTCTTCTGCTGGTCGCCGCCCTTGAAGTTGAAGCGGCCGATGTAGGCACGGCTGCCGATCTCGAGCTTGCCGATGGTGATGATGTCGGCGCCGTCGGCGAGTTCCTCGAACACTGTCTTGCTGCCATCGAGGCAGTCGCGGCTCTGGTCGACGTAGGAAATCTTCACCGTCGGGCCGACGACGACTTCGCCGCTGTCGGGTTTGTCCTGCCCGGTCAGCATCTTGAACAGCGTCGACTTGCCAGCGCCGTTGGGGCCGATGATGCCGACGATCGCTCCGGGCGGCACGGTGAAGGACAGCTTGTCGATCAGCAGGCGATCGCCGAAGCCCTTGCTGACCTCATGAAACTCGACCACCTTGTCGCCGAGGCGGTCGGCGACGGGGATGAACAGTTCGTGCGTCTCGTTGCGCTTCTGGTAATCGGTTTCCGACATCTCGTTGAAGCGCGCCAGGCGCGCCTTGCTCTTGGCCTGGCGCGCCTTGGGGTTGCTGCGCACCCAGGCCAGTTCCTGTTTCATGGCCTTCATGTGCGCGTCTTCCTGCTTGGCCTCGGTCTCCAGCCGCGCCTCTTTCTGCTCCAGCCAGTTGGAATAATTGCCCTTCCACGGAATGCCGTGGCCGCGATCGAGTTCGAGGATCCATTCGGCGGCGTTGTCGAGGAAGTAGCGGTCGTGGGTCACGGCCACCACGGTGCCGGGAAAGCGGGTGAGGAACTGCTCCAGCCATTCCACCGATTCGGCGTCGAGGTGGTTGGTCGGCTCGTCCAGCAGCAGCATGTCGGGGCGCGAGAGCAGCAGCTTGCACAGCGCCACGCGCCTTTTCTCGCCGCCGGAAAGGGTCTTGATGCTGGCGTCCCACGGCGGCAGGCGCAGGGCGTCGGCGGCGAGGTCGAGCTGATGTTCGGTGTCGGCGCCCGAGGCGGCGATGATGCTTTCGAGCCGCGCCTGTTCCTCGGCCAGCTTGTCGAAGTCGGCGTCCTCCTCGGCGTAGGCGGCATACACGGCTTCGAGCTTGGCCTGCGCTTCCATGACTTCGCCCATGCCGGATTCGACTTCCTGGCGCACGGTCTTGGCCGGATCGAGCTGCGGTTCCTGCGGCAGGTAGCCGATGGAAAGATTCGGCATCGGCGTCGCCTCGCCGATGATGTCCTTGTCGATGCCGGCCATGATCCGGAGCACGGTGGATTTGCCCGAGCCGTTCAAGCCGAGCAGGCCGATCTTGGCGCCGGGGAAAAAGCTGAGGGAGATGTCCTTGAGGATCTGGCGCTTCGGCGGCACGATCTTGCCGACGCGGTTCATGGTGAAAACGTACTGGGCCATTTGCGGGTCTGGGTGGTTTATTTGGAAGGGTGCAAGCTTAACCGACCACAGGGAGGTTTGGCGGGGCTTTCAGTCGTCGAGCGGCGGCAGCTTTGCCGCCAGCAGGCACAACAGCGAGGCGGCCACCGAAATCACGGCCAGCGTTCCGGCCAGCCGCCTGCCGTGCCACAGGGTGTCGAACCATTCGTTGAACTCGGCGGCGACCACCGCCGCCTTGCCGCCGATGCGCTGCAGGTCGCGCTGGTATTGCTTCGAATTGGCGGCGTTGATTACATGCGGCCCGGCCTGTTCTTCATCGACTTCCGCCGGAGCGATGGCGAACATCACGGCGGAGACGGCAAGGCCGGCGATCAGGATGGCGGCGGCGATCTTCCGCATCCAGGTTTCGTAGGGCGTTCTGGCCATGCCTGC
>JAPLQZ010000251.1 GCA_026399415.1 Rhodocyclales bacterium
CCCACCGTCAAGACCATCTGCACCGGCGTTGAAATGTTCAGGAAACTGCTGGACCAGGGTCAGGCCGGAGACAACGTCGGCGTCCTGCTGCGCGGCACCAAGCGGGAAGAAGTCGAGCGTGGCCAGGTGCTGGCCAAGCCGGGCTCCATCACCCCGCACACGCACTTCCACTCCGAGGTGTACGTACTGTCGAAGGACGAAGGCGGGCGTCACACGCCGTTCTTCAACGGCTACCGGCCGCAGTTCTACTTTCGCACCACCGACGTCACGGGCAGCATCGAGTTGCCGGCCGGGACGGAAATGGTGATGCCGGGCGACAACATTGCGATGACGGTGAAGCTGATTGCACCGATCGCGATGGAAGAAGGTCTGCGTTTCGCCATCCGTGAAGGCGGTCGTACCGTCGGCGCCGGTGTCGTTGCCAAGGTCATCGAATAACACAGCGCAGCTTTAGCAAGCGGGCGGCACTTCGGCAACGAGGTGTCGCCCTGCAGTCTCTGCTGCAGGGGTGTAGCTCAATTGGCAGAGCGGCGGTCTCCAAAACCGCAGGTTGGGGGTTCGATTCCCTCCGCCCCTGCCACTGAATTGAAGCATTTGCGCAATAACTGACTATTTATGGCCGATAAACTCAAGTTCATGCTGGCTCTGCTGCTGTTGGCGGCTGGTGTGGCTGGTTTCTACCTCCTCGGTGAGCAGCCGATGATCCTGCGCGTGCTGTCTGTGTTCGCGGGTTTGGGTGCAGGTATTGCCGTGGCGTGGTTCACCGCACCGGGGCGGCGCTTTTTCGACTTTGCCCGGGAAGCCGTGGTGGAAACGAAAAAGGTTGTCTGGCCGTCGCGCAAGGAAACCATGCAGACTACCGGCATCGTATTCGCTTTCGTGCTGGCAATGGCGATCGTGCTGTGGACGACTGACAAGGGCCTCGAATGGGTGCTCTACGACCTGATTCTGGGCTGGAAAAAATCATGACTAAACGTGATCGAGCGAATTACTCGCGCCGCGATGCAGGACAAGTTCGGCCAGGTTCTGGTCCCGGTCGAAGAAGTCATCGAAATGAAAAACGGTCAGAAGAGCATTTCGGAGAGAAAGTTCTTTCCCGGTTATGTACTGGTCGAGATGAACATGGACGATGAATCCTGGCACCTCGTCAAGAGCACGCCGAAGGTCACCGGTTTTGTGGGTGGCACGTCGACCAAGCCGACTCCGATTTCCGAAAAGGAAGTCGCAAAGATCATGCAGCAGGTTCAGGAAGGTGTCGAGAAGCCTCGCCCCAAGGTGCTATTCGAGGTGGGCGAACTGGTTCGCATCAAGGAAGGGCCCTTTACCGACTTCAACGGCAATGTCGAGGAAGTCAATTACGAAAAGAGCCGCTTGCGTGTTTCCGTGACCATTTTCGGTCGCGCCACGCCAGTCGAACTGGAGTTCGCTCAGGTCGAGAAGGCATAGTTTTTTACCGGCGCCGCGGCGGTTTCCGCGGCAAGAGGAGCGCCAGTAGGCATGCCGACCGCGCGCTAGGACTCACGTAGATAGGAGCCGTCATGGCGAAGAAGATAATCGGTTACATCAAGCTGCAAGTGCCGGCGGGCAAGGCCAATCCCTCGCCTCCCATCGGTCCGGCATTGGGCCAGCGCGGTCTCAACATCATGGAATTCTGCAAGGCCTTCAATGCCCAGACGCAGAGCCTGGAGCCCGGCCTGCCGATCCCCGTGGTGATTACCGCATTTGCGGACAAGAGCTTCACCTTCATCATGAAGACGCCGCCGGCGACCATTCTGATCAAGAAGGCCGCTGGAATTCAAAAGGGCTCGCCGAAGCCGCATACCGACAAGGTGGGCACGATCACCAAGGCGCAGGCCGAGGAAATCGCCAAGGCCAAGATGAAGGATTTGACCGCTGCGGATCTTGAGGCGGCTGTACGCACCATCGCGGGTTCCGCCCGCAGCATGGGCATTGTCGTGGAGGGCCTGTAATCATGGCGAAGAGTTCCAAGCGA
>JAPLQZ010000113.1 GCA_026399415.1 Rhodocyclales bacterium
CCAAGCAGGGCAAGAAGAACATCTTCTCCGGCCGCATTCTTGAAATCGAAGGCCTGCCCAAGCTCAAGATCGAACAGGCCTTTGAACTCACCGACGCCTCCGCCGAGCGCTCCGCCGCAGGCTGCACGGTGCGCCTCGACAAGGAACCGATCGTCGAGTACATGCGTTCCAACATCACCCTGATGAAGTGGATGATCGCCGAAGGCTATGAGGACAGGCGTGCCCTCGGTCGCCGCGTCAAGGCCATGGAAGCGTGGATCGCCAACGGCACCCTGCTCGCCCCGGATGCCGATGCCGAATATGCCGCGGTAATCGAAATCGATCTGGCCGATGTCAAGGAGCCGATCCTGGCCTGCCCCAACGATCCGGACGACGCCAAGACGCTTTCCGAAGTCGCCGGCGAAAAGATCGACGAAGTTTTCATCGGCAGTTGCATGACCAACATCGGCCACTTCCGCGATGCCATGATCCTCAACGAAGAGGGCTATTACGCCATTCTCGGCAAGTCCGGTGCGCGCATGGAAATGCCCGGTTGCAGCCTGTGCATGGGCAACCAGGCACAGATCAAGAAGGGCAGCACGGCGATATCGACCTCGACCCGCAACTTCCCCAACCGGCTCGGTATTGACACCCGCGTCTATCTAAGCTCAGCCGAACTGGCGGCGGTGACGGCGCTGATGGGCAGGATCCCGACCATGAGCGAGTATCTGGAGCAGGTGCAGGCAGTGAATGCCAAGGCGGCCGAGGTCTATCGCTACATGAATTTCGACCAGATTGCCGAGTTCAAGGAAGTGGCGGATACGGTGACCGTGTAAACCTCAAACTCGGCGTGTCATCATCCGCTACGGCGAGGAGAGCGTTTCTTGCTCGACCGCCTTGTAGCGCAGTTGCTTCATCAGCGCCGACTCTTGAGTATTGGTAAAGGAACGCCCCCGACGGGAAATCGTCTGGGGCGTTTAGCATTCATTCGGCGAGGCTCACGCAGGCAGCAGAACTATCGCCTCTGATCGCTTGTGCGAGGATGCGCCCGCAGGACCAACCTCACTGGTGGTATAAGCCCAATTGAGATAGGCAAGACGCAAGCCGACCAACTCGCGATGCGCATTCTTGTCACCACGCGAAGCCCGTTCAAACGCCGCCCGCAAACGCTGCTCACTCGCGTAGCGGAGTTCTTCCGGTGGCGTTGCCGGCGGCAAGCCAACCATTTCATGGAGCGGACGAATCATTCTCGTGTTCCGGATGCCACGCTGTTCGGCCTGGCAGGCGACTGGTTGGCTTTCGTGGCGGAGCGACTGGTCTTTGCGAGTTCAACTTTTGCCACTGTCTTCTTCAACTGACCGTCACCCAGATCCACCAGCAGCATCAGGCCGGCGCGCAGCAATGCGCTTCTCTTGACACCGATGCCCAATACCAACAGGCGCTTCTTCAGGGCGGTAAGCTGGGCATACTCGGTGTCCGGCATCTTGCAACGACTGGATACGAGTTTGAGTTTCTTCTGCTTGCCACTGATCGACTTCGGCTGTTTTGCAGACGTCGCACTGCCTGCCGGCTTTTCCGCCGGTCTTGCCGCAAGGACTTTGGAAAGTCGCACGCGGTTAGCTCGGGTCACAGTGCTCGACTCGGCCGCAGTCGGGACAAGCTTCGCGGCGGTGGCTAGCTTCCTGGCGATTGGCATTTCAAGTCCTTTCGTCAACATTGCAATTGTGCGTCATCGGTCTGCTCAGTCAAAGAGCCAATATCACCGCCAGCGCCGACATCGATCCAGCCAAGCGGAGCACAATCCGCCCTTGGCAATCATTCTATGCAATTCAAATGGAATGAAAATACCTGCAGACAGGTATTTCGGCTACCGCCTTACGGGTAGTTCCGGGTCCCTCGCCGGCGAGTCATCATCTGCCTGAAACAACCCGGCGTCAGGGCAATACCAGGCCACTGCGGATAGCGTACTTGGTCAGGTCGACCACATTGTGCACCTGGAGCTTTCTCATGAGATTTCGGCGGTGCACGTCAACCGTACTGGGCGCAATATGCAGTTCAGCTGCGATTTCCGGAGCGCTCTTGCCCTCGGCGAGAAGGGTGACCACCTGCACTTCGCGACGCGAGAGTGCGCTCTTGTCGGACTTTCCCGACTTGGGTTGCCGGTCGCGCAGACTGTCCGCCAGCAGCGCGCCAACTTCGGCGCAAATATAGCTGCGCCCCTGGACCACGCTCCGAATGCCCTGTTTCAATTCGGCACCGGCCGCGGACTTGGTGATGTAGCCGCGTGCCCCCACGTCAAGCATCTGCTGGACGATGCGCCGGTCGAGATAAGTCGACAAGGCCAGCACCTTCATGTCCGGGTGTCTGGCGAGCAGGCGCCGCGTGGTCTCGATGCCTGATTGCCCGGGCAGGGCAACATCCATCACGACCACGTCGGGCACCAACTCTTTCGCTATCCGCAACGCCGCCTCGCCGTCGCCGGCTTCGGCGACGACCTGCATCCCGGCGTAGCATGATCCGGATTTTCACGACCAATCCTCCTTCGCAACGATGGCGCAGGGCACGGCCAGAGTAACCGTGGTGCCTTTGCCAGGGCTGCTGTCGGGTTCCATTTTGCCTCCGATATTGGTCACGCGTTCATGTATGGAGTTCAGGCCAATAGCACCTCGCCCAGGCACGCCATCATGGTAACCGGTTGGATCGAAGCCGCAACCATCATCGCTCACGACCAGCGTGAGCCGGGTCCGGTCACAATGGCAATAAAATCGGCTTTGTCATGTACGGATAAAGGCCGACTTGCCGACGGAACAAGGCTAAGCCGGCGACAAGCTAATGAATATTCCCCAGCATGGTTTCGACATCAGCTTCGGCTTGAAGCCAGTCGGACATTTCGTTGCCGGGCTCGAAGCCGCGCTGCTGGGCGCGAAAATAGGCTGCTTCGGCAATCATTTGTTCACGCGGGCAGTCATCACTGGTGGACGATGAAAGCGGTTCGCCCGATGCCAGCGCCTGTCGCGACGATCCATTGTCTTTGCTCTTGCTCACGGATGCGGTACCGGTTTTCATATGGGTCTCCTCATTTGTATGCAACGAGATGGGAAAGCACGGTGGCGGCCGCAACGGCGACCGCTCTCGTAAATGAAAAATGACGCCCGAAACTATGGGTGCGTGTCGTCCTCCGGGCGGCGCAAATTGAGGAGAAACATCTCCTGCCCGTCCGTCATTACGCGGGACAAGTTGAGTTCGACTTCAAATCCCTGTCCGTCGGCGTCCCTCGCCTCGAATTTTCGCCACTCGCCGTCCGCACAAAGGTAGACGAGATATCTCGTGTTATAGCTCGGCGAACTCCCGGCGAGAAAAAGACCCCCGATAAACTCTGAAATCCATCGCCCCACC
>JAPLQZ010000028.1 GCA_026399415.1 Rhodocyclales bacterium
ACACGCTTGCCGAGCAAGCGACGATCGGTTTCAAGCTGCTTTTCACCCGGTCCGCGCAGGCCGATGCCACCCTTCTGCCGCTCCAGGTGAGTCCAGCCGCGCACCAGTCGGGTAGCGAGATGCTGGAGTTGTGCAAG
Organism: Rhodocyclales bacterium; assembly: GCA_026399415.1. Lineage (GTDB taxonomy): Bacteria > Pseudomonadota > Gammaproteobacteria > Burkholderiales > Rhodocyclaceae > Sulfuritalea. The sequence goes on from JAPLQZ010000028.1 coordinate 138, forward strand.
TTCGACCTGGAGTTTTCCCTCGTGGCTTTTGGCACGCAGGGCGAAGATATCCAGAATCAGGCTGCTGCGGTCGACCACGCGACACTCGAGGGTACGTTCTAGGTTGCGCTGTTGCCCGGGAGACAATTCATGGTTGAACAGCACAACGTCCGCCTGGTGCAGCCGCACGGCATCACCGATTTCAGTCACCTTGCCCTTGCCGGCGAACAGCGCCGGGTCCGGCCGCGATCGTTTGCCGGAAATTACCGCCAACGCGTGTGCGCCGGCGCTACCGACCAGCAAATTGAACTCTGAAAGACGCTCGGCAAAATCGCCTTCGCCGAAATCGAGTTGCACCAGAACCGCATTCTCGCCGCTGGCGGGACGCTCGAACATCAGGGCGATGCCTTCACGGCAAGCGCCGACTGCAACGGGCAGCGATCAAGCGGCTTCGTCTTCCTGGGCGAAATTGACCGGGCGCGCGGGAACAACCGTCGAAATGGCGTGCTTATACACCATCTGGGTCACCGTGTTCTTGAGCAGAACAACATACTGGTCGAAGGATTCAACCTGGCCCTGCAACTTGATGCCATTGACCAGGTAGATGGAAACCGGAACGTGCTCGCGACGCAGCGTGTTCAGAAACGGGTCTTGTAGCATTTGCCCTTTATTACTCATTTTGATGATCCTCTTCGGACTGTTGGTTTTGTGAGTCAAATACTGTAATCGATTTTGCTTCGCCGTGCCACCAGCGCCGACTTTCTAATCGACATAGGGATTCTTGCTTGTCTTGTACTGGATGCGCAGCGGCGTGCCCTGCAGCTTGAAGGCCTCCAGAAAGTAACGCTCGAGATAACGGGAATACGATGCCGGTATGTGCTCCAGTGCATTGCCGTGAATTACGATGATCGGCGGGTTGCTGCCGCCTTGATGGGCGTAACGCAACTTTGGACGGAAGGCCCCATGCCGTGGCGGCGTCTGCTTTTCCACTGCGGCGATCAGCACGCGGGTCAGCTTCGGGGTGGACAGCTTGGCCATCGCAGCGGCATAGGCCTTGTCCACCGAGGACAGGATGCCGGCGATGCCTTTCCCTTTCAGTGCCGAAACGTAATGCACGCGGGCAAAGCCGAGAAAGTTCAGCTTGCGCGTGATGTCCTGCTTGATCTGCTCACGACGGTAATCATCCACCGCATCCCATTTATTCACCGCGACCACCAGCGCCCGCCCAGCATCGATGATGAAGCCGGCGATATGCGCATCCTGATCGGATATTTCCTGGGTGGCGTCGACCAGCAATACAACGACATTGGCTTCCTCGACGGCCTGCAGGGTCTTGATCACCGAAAACTTCTCGATGGTCTCGAACACGCGTCCCTTGCGCCGCAGACCTGCGGTATCGATCAGGGTGTAAGCGCGGCCGTTGCGCTCGAACGGCACCTCGATCGCGTCACGCGTAGTGCCGGGCATATTGAAGGCGATCACGCGCTCTTCGCCAAGCAGGGTGTTGATCAGCGTACTCTTGCCGACGTTGGGCCGCCCGGCGATGGCCACTCTGGGACCTGTCGAGACGTCATCAGTCTCCCTGTCGTCGGGAAACGGCGCCAACGCCAGCTCGACCAGTTCTCGCACGCCCTCGCCGTGTTCGGAGGAAATTACGCAGGGATCGCCGCAGCCGAGCTCATAAAATTCCGCGGCGACCACCGCGCGATCCATGCCCTCGCCCTTGTTCGCGGCGAGCAGCAGCGGTCGCCCGCTGCGGCGCAACAGATCGGCAATGACCTTGTCCTGCGGCGCGAGGCCGGCACGCACGTCGACCACAAAGATCAGCACATCGGCTTCGGCAATCGCCGCCTCGGCCTGACGCGCCATTTCGTGCACGATGCCTTCTTTCGCCTGCGGCTCGAAGCCACCGGTATCGACTACCAGATAGGGCTTGCTACCTAACCGGCCGTGCCCGTAATGGCGATCCCGGGTCAGTCCCGGCTGATCGGCCACCAGCGCATCCCGCGAGCGAGTGAGGCGGTTGAACAGGGTCGACTTGCCGACATTCGGCCGACCGACGATCACCAGAGTAGGTTTCATCCTAAACCGGGACCCAGATCAAAATATGCATATGGGTTAACGCGCTCCCAGCGCATACAGCCCGCCGCTCGTGGTCTGTACCAATAGACCGGCCCCGAAGCGCACCGGCTCTGCCCGCACGGCGCTGCCGTCGGTAGTGGCACGCGCGGCAAAAGCGCCATCCTCGCTGCGCAACAGGTGCACCACGCCCTGGTAGTCCGCTACGGCAACCTGTCCACCGAGCGCCACCGGACGTGAAAGGCCGCGATTGGACAACTTGTCCTGCTTCCAGACACTGGCCCCGCTGTTGCGATCCAGCGCATGCAAGGCGCCCTTGTCGTCGGCAACATAAACGTAGCGCCTGTCAATATCGACACCCGCGCTGGAAGACATGTCGCGCGACCAGATGGTATTGCCGCTGTTGCTGTCAAAACACGCAACGCGCCCCTGAAAAGCCGCCGCACAAACTGTACTGCCGCTCACCACTGGCGAACTGGTGACATCCGCGACACGCTCCAGTTCGGTCGCGCCCTTGGGCAGGGCCACCGTCACTTCCCAAACGGCGGCGCCGTTATTGTTGGCGATGGCCACCAGCTTGCCGCCGGGGAATCCTGCGAGCGTGACTTTTCCAGCCAGCACCACGCCCACGTTCGAGCGCAGCGACAGCGTTGGCGTACTGCGCTGATAGACCCAGCGCCGCTTGCCATCCACTGCGTCAAAACCGAAGATGCGCGAATCACCGGAACGTACGATGGCCAATCCGTCGGCCACGGCCGGCGCCGCCAGCACTTCCGAGCTCACGCGCGCCTTCCATGTCTCGCGGCCAGTCGCCGCATCGAATGCCAGCACTTCGCCCTTGGACGTGCCCACCACCACCAGCTTGCCGTCGCTGCCGACACCGCCGGAAATCGGTTGCCCGGCGGCAATCCGCCAGACCTGACGACCGCCATCGAAGCGGGTCACGGCGCCATCACGCGCTGCCGCGTACACGCTATCGCCCACCACCGCCGGCGAGAACGTGAATTCACCTGCGCTGCCGACGCTCGCCTGCCATACGTTGCGCAGCTCTGCAGTAGTCCGGATAACAGCAAGTTCCGCCGGCTTGACCTTGGGCGTGCTGGAACTGAACGGATTTAGCTTGTCGACTGTCGAGCAGGCGCCCAGCAACAGCGCGGAAGCAACAGCCAGCAACGGCATGGCGTTCACTTCGCTGCTCCCAGCGCATCGCGTTTGGCCTGGAGTACTTCCTTGTAGCCGCCGCGCTGCCTGGTTTCATCGTCCTTGGCCAGAGCATCGAATTTTGCCAGCGCAAGATCATAGGAATTTCGTGCCTCGGCAGTCTTGCCTTGAGCAGCGAAAACATCGCCACGCAGCTCCGCGAATCGCGGTGCAAAAGCCGCGGCGGGTTCGGCGGCAAGTTGCTTGATGGCTTCGTCGTAGGCGTTTTCGTCAAGCATCACGGCCGCCAGTCGAAGCCGGGCCAACTCGCGAAAGCCTGGATCCTTGGCGTTCTCTGCGGCCCAGGCAAGCTGCACACGGGCATTCTTCGCATCACCCGCATCAACCTGCACCCGTGCCGCCACCAGCGCACCCATGCCGGCATAGGACGTAGCGGAGTACTTGTCGATCAACTCGCCCGCCAGTTCGCGTGCGCGCTTGGCATCCTTCTGCATTACTGCTGTTTGCAGACCGGAGAACAGCGCCGATGCCTGCACCGCCTGCTGACGCTGCCACCAATTCCATCCCTGCCAGGCAACCACCGCCAGCGCCACCGCGACCATGATACCGGTCACCAGATTGCCGTGCATCTTCCACCAGGTCTTCAGCTCGTCAAGCTGTTCCTGTTCTTCCAGGTCATAGGTTGCCATTGTCGTCTTCCGTTGGGAAAAGAATATCTCCGAGATGATCGGCCAGTTCATCGAAACTCACGCGAACCTGCCCTGCCGGCTGATCGTAGCCCGTGCGCAAGGGTTTCACGCTCACCGAATTTGCCGCCGTCTCGTCATCGCCGACTATTAGTGCGATCTGCGCGCCGGAGCTGTCGGCCTTTTTCATTTGCGACTTGAAGCTGCCGCCACCGCAATGCAGATGGATCGAAAATCCGGCACTGCGCAAGTGTTCGGCTACGCGAAAAGCAAAACGACCCGCAGCCTCGCCCTGATGCACCAGGTAGCCGTCGGGTGCCGGAGTTTCGTGCCGATGGCCCTGATCCTGCCACAGCGCAAGGAGGCGCTCGATGCCCATGGCGAAACCGCAGGCAGGCGCAGGCTTGCCGCCGAGTTGCTCTACCAGACCATCATAGCGGCCACCGGCGCAGACTGTACCCTGCGCACCCAGTTGATCAGTTACCCACTCGAACACGGTGAGGTTGTAGTAGTCCAGTCCGCGCACCAGACGCGGATTGATGCGATAGGGAATTGCCGCGTCCTTGAGCAGTTGCTGAACACCCTCGAAGTGCTTGAGGGACTCCGCGCCGAGATAGTCGATCAGTTTCGGCGCCGCATCAACCAGTGCCTGCATTGCCGGATTCTTGGTGTCCAGGATGCGCAGCGGGTTGCTGTGCAGGCGGTGCTGGGCCTCGGTATCGAGCTGGTCATGGCGCTGTTCGAGGTAGGCCAGCAGATCGGCGCGGTGGCGCGCGCGCTCTTCGCTCTGTCCAAGCGAGTTGATTTCGAGACGGATGCCATCAAGCCCGAGGTCATCCCACAGACGAGCGCACATCGCGATCTGTTCGGCATCGATATCGGGTCCGGCAAAACCCATGGCCTCGACACCTACCTGATGGAACTGGCGATAGCGGCCTTTCTGCGGCCGTTCATGGCGGAACATCGGTCCCATGTACCACAGACGCTTGGGACCGTCGTACAGCAGATTGTGCTGGAGCACGGCGCGCACGCAGGACGCCGTGCCTTCCGGGCGCAAGGTGAGGCTTTCGCCGTTCAAGGCATCCTCGAAGGAATACATCTCCTTTTCGACAATGTCGGTGACTTCACCGATGGCGCGGGCAAACAACGGCGTCGGCTCCACCATGGGCATGCGGATCGGACGGTAGCCATAGGCGCGCAACCAGTCGCGCACGGCTTCCTCGAACTGCTCCCAGAGTTCGGCTTCGACCGGCAGGATGTCGTTCATGCCGCGGATGGCTTGCAGTGTCTGTGTCATAAAATCTTTTTGCCACAGAGGGCACAGAGAAAGACGTTTTCTCTGTGATCTCAGTGTCCTCTGTGGCTAATGGTTTTGCCTTTCGGGATATGTATTCATTACATAGTCGTCAACAATCTGGCGGAATTCCGCAGCGATGTTGTCGCCGCGCAGCGTGATGACGCGTTCACCATCCACATACACGGGCGCTACCGGTGCTTCACCGGTGCCGGGCAGCGATATGCCGATGTTGGCATGTTTGCTTTCGCCGGGACCATTCACCACGCAGCCCATTACGGCCAGAGTCATGTGCTCGACGCCCTCTCGCGCCAGACGCCATTCCGGCATGCGCTCGCGCACATGATTCTGGATGTCCTGTGCCAGTTCCTGAAACACCGTGCTGGTGGTGCGCCCGCAACCGGGACAGGCCGCTACCAGCGGCGTGAAAGCGCGCAGGCCCATGGTTTGCAGAATCTCCTGGGCGACGACGACTTCGCGCGTTCTATCGCCGCCGGGCTCGGGCGTCAGCGACACGCGGATCGTATCGCCGATGCCTTCCTGCAGCAGCACGCTCAGCGCGGCCGTGGAGGCAACAATACCCTTGCTGCCCATGCCCGCCTCGGTCAGCCCAAGATGCAATGGATAGTCGCTGCACGCCGCGAGTTTGCGATAGATCGCGATCAGATCCTGCACACCGGAAACCTTGCACGAAAGCACGATGTGATTCCCGGCCAATCCCAACTCCTCGGCTTGCGCAGCCGACTCCAGCGCCGACGTCACCATCGCTTCGCGCATGATCTCCGTGGCATCCTTGGGATCGGCACGCCTAGCGTTTTCGTCCATGACGCGGGCAAGCAAGGCCTGATCAAGACTGCCCCAGTTCACCCCGATGCGAATCGGCTTGTCGAATCTGCAGGCGATCTCGATCAACTGCGCGAACTGCTCGTCGCGCCGCGCTCCCTTGCCGACGTTGCCGGGATTGATGCGCAGCTTGGCCAGCGCCTCCGCGCATTCCGGGTGCTCTGCCAGCAGCTTGTGGCCGTTGAAATGAAAATCGCCGATCAGCGGCACATCGACGTTCAATTGCGCCAGGCGCTCGCGAATCTTCGGCACGGCAGCGGCAGCCTCGCGCGTGTTGACCGTGATGCGCACCAGTTCCGAACCGGCGCGCGCCAATTGCGCCACCTGCATCGAGGTCGCAAACACATCCTCGGTATCGGTATTGGTCATCGACTGAATGACGACAGGCGCCGTACCGCCAACGCCGACTCTTGCCACCATGGCTAAACGACTGGCGCGACGCGCTGTCGGCCCTCGGGACATTTCGCTCATTCCAGGCTGAACCGGGCAACTTCTTCGCGGGTGTGCGGTTTCAGATCGATGCTGCGCTCGCCCATGAACAGACGAACACCGGATGCCTTGCCGATCCATACCTGGAAGGGCGGCTTGCCCTCGACATTCTGGCGCGTGCCCGCCGGGTACTCGCCAACAAAAACAATTTTCTGCGTGGCATCACGGATCTCGATCCATGAATGGTCATCGAACTCGACACGCAGGCCGACGAA
>JAPLQZ010000040.1 GCA_026399415.1 Rhodocyclales bacterium
GCGTGGAGGTCGCGCATCGCATTGATGGCGCCGAAATCGAAATACTTGCGAAAGACGAAGGGCAGGCGGATGCTTTCCAACTCGTCGTGGCGATCTCCCGTCAGGGGTCGCGCCTTGATCCAGGCATAGCGTTCCCATTCGCGGCCCTGGGTGATCAGGTAGTTCTCCAGCATATCGAAGGAGCACACCAGCGGTCCCGACTCGCCGTCGGGACGCAAGCGCATATCGACGCGAAACACCCGGCCGTCTTCTGTCGCCTCGGCAATGGCGTTGATCAGGCTGCGTCCGAGGCGCGTGAAAAATTCGAAGTTGGATATCGACCGCGAAGTTGCGTTAACTGCGTCAGTCTCGCCATCCTCGGGATAAACAAAGATCAGATCGATGTCGGAAGACACGTTCAGCTCGCGCCCGCCGAGCTTGCCCATGCCGATCACGATCAACTCCTGGGCACGACCCGCCGCCGCGTATTCCTCACTCCCCTCGCCCGCGCCGCGCGGCGTGCCGTAGCGTTCCACCAGGCCCAGGCTGAGGACTTCCACCGCCTTCCTCACCGCCAGTTCGGCGATCAGGGTCATGCATTCGGTCACTTCGGACAGCGGCGCCAGGCCAGCCAGATCGCGCGCGGCGATGCGGGCGTAGGCCCGCTGCTTGAGCTGCCGCAGCAACGACTTGAGATTGCCTTCGGTGACCGGCTGGGCGGCGAGCCACGCGGATAACTCGCTTGCGCCGACCGGCTGATTCAGGGTGGACTCGACTTCAGCCGCCAGTGCCGGGTTTGCGGCAAGCAAACGCCCGAGGTAAGGCGATGTTTCCACGATATCGACGAGGGGGGGCATCGGTTAGAATTTGTGCGTTCAGCGCTGTGATTTGTGCGTTCAGCGCTGTGATGGCCCATTTTAACGTGGGGCAGGGGCAGCCTCCCTCAATGTCAGCATCAAGAGCCGCCAAGTCCATCATTTCCCAACTGCTTTCCCGTCTGCGCCTGCTGCCCCGAGCCTACCCCCGGCTGGGAGTTCTGTTGCGCGCGCTGTTCTGGGCGGTGACGCTGGGCTACTTCGCCTTCGCCCTGCTGCTGCTGGCCTTGCGCTACGCGATCCTGCCGCAGATCGAAAGCTACCGCGGCGATGTCGAGCAAATGATCAGTTCGGCCGTCAATCGGCCGGTCGGCATTCGAAAGATCGAAGCACATTGGGCCGGACTGCATCCCGCGCTGAATCTGGAAGGCTTCGAGATTCGCGACACCCAGGGGAAGCCCGCATTGGGGTTCGACCAGGTCGAAGCCGAACTGTCCTGGAGCTCGCTGTGGCATTTCCAGTTGCGCCTGGCTCGGCTGGAGCTGAACGCACCGACGCTGCAACTGCGCCGCGACAGCAAAGGCCGCTTCTTTGCCGCCAGCCTGGAAATCACTCCCCAGGCGGGCGACGAGGATGACGTCACCGATTGGTTGCTGGCACAGGATCGCGTCATCATCCGCGATGCCAGCATCGTCTGGCACGATGAGTTGCGCGGCGCGGCGCCACTGGAATTAAGACGTCTGAACGTTCAGCTCGACAACAGCGGCAGCCACCATCGCTTCGGCTTGACCGCCGAACCTCCGCCCCAATTGGCGGCGCGGATCGACATCCGCGGCGATTTCAGGGGGCGCGACCTGGACCAGCTGGAAGCCTGGAAGGGCGACATCTACGCCGAACTGGATTATGCCGACCTCGCCGTCTGGCGCACCTGGGTCGATTATCCGGTGGCCCTGCCGCAAGGCAGCGGCGCGCTGAGGCTATGGCTGGGATTTGCCGACAAACAATTGATCTCGACCACTGCCGACGTCCGCCTGGCCGACGTGCGTCTGCAACTGCGCCCCGATCTGCCCGAACTGGATCTGCTCCAGCTCGAAGGAAGGCTGGCAGGAAGACGCCTCGACGGCGGCTTTGAAGCCGAGCTGAAGCATCTCACGCTGGCGACCCGCGATGGTCTTGCACTGCAGCCGACCGATCTCAAACTGGTCTGGCAAGAGGCCGCCGCCAACCGTCCGGCGCAAGGCACCGCCACCGCCAACGGCCTCGATCTCGACGCCCTGGCTCGTCTCGCCGCCCACTTGCCGCTGGACGACGCGACCCGCACCCGGCTCGCCCGTCATGCGCCCCGCGGCCGCGTTTTCGACCTTAAGGTGGACTGGAAGGGCCGGGTTGAAACCCCCGAAAAACCAGGTGCCCTTGAAAAATGGAGAGTCAAAGGCCGCTTCGAAGGCCTCGGACTCACTGCCCAGGGACCCGTACCGGGCATTTCCGGGATCAACGGCCGCATCGACGGCAACGAAAAAGGCGGCGCCCTCTCGCTCGATGGCCAACGGGCGGCTTTCGAACTGCCCACCGTCTTCGCCGATCCGAAGCTCGAGTTGGAGGCTTTCACCGCAGACATCGAATGGAAATCGGCCGCCGACGGCTTGCGCGTAAATCTGCGCAAGGCCTCGTTCCACAACAAGGACGCCGCCGGCGAAGCCAGCGGCAACTGGCATGCCTTGAGCGAGGGGCCGGGCGAGATTGACGTCGACGCCCGCCTCACC
>JAPLQZ010000181.1 GCA_026399415.1 Rhodocyclales bacterium
TCGAGCAGCACTTCGCAACGCTCGGCGTGGTGGGCATGAAGCTGATCGATGCGTGCATGCAGGCCACGGAAGGGGCGGCCGTGCGATGGCAGCACCAGCGTGTCGGCGGGCAGCGCGCGAAAGACGTCGATCGAGTCGAGGAACAGCCCGAGCGGATTGGCCCGAGGCGTGCTGGCCATCACCGAAATATTGGTCGAGATGCGTGGCAGCAGCATGTCCCCGGAAATCAGTACGCCCAACTCGGCGCAGTACAGGCTCATGTGTTCCGGGGCGTGGCCGTGGCCGACGATGGTGCGCCAGTCGTGGTCGCCGATGCGCAGCACTTCATTGTCGAACAGCCGGCGGTAGGTCAGGGGAATCGCCGGGACACCGCGCCGGTAGCCGTTGCCGCGGGCGACCAGGCCATCGATGCGCGCCTGGTCGAGGCCGTGATGGCTGAAAAACTCGACCATGTAGGGAATGGCATAGCCGGCGATCTGCTCGAACATCATTTGCGCGGCCAGATATTCGCCCTGTGCCATCCACAACGGGGCACCGGTTTCCTGCTCCAGCCAGGCAGCCAGGCCAAGATGATCCGGATGGCAATGAGTGACGATGCAGCGTGACAGGCGGCGTCTGGCGAGCGCCGACTTCCAGGCCTCTTTCACCGGGTCGAGTGCGATGCCGGTATCCACCGCCGTATAGCCCTCGCCATCGGCCAGCAGCCACAGGTTGATGTGGTTCAGCGCAAACGGCAACGGCATGCACAGCCACTCGATGCCGGGGGCGACAGGCACGGCCACGCCGGGGGCGGGGGAGGTCTCGTGCGGGTAGGCAATGGGCGCGTTCAAAGGGGCGTTCAACCCGGGTCTCTTTGCATCGGTAGGCGAAATCTGCTTAACTTGGAAACAGTCAACTTGACATTTTATCTAATTTTCGAGGCCTTATGTGCGGTGCAGCATCGGCTGCATGCCGGTCCCCCACCATGAACGAAACTCAAACCATCACCGAACTGGCCCGGGATTTCGGCGTCACCACCCGTGCCATCCGCTATTGGGAATCCCATGGGCTGGTGTCCCCGGCGCGCGAGGGCGGCAACCGGATTTACAGCAAGCGCGACCAGACGCGGTTGAAGCTGGCCTTGCGCGGCAAGCGGCTGGGACTGTCTCTCGCCGAGATCAAGGACCTGATCGACATGTACGACACGGCGGAGGATGAGTCCTCCCAACTGCTGTCCTTTCTCGACGTGCTGGCCCAGCGGCGCGCCTCGCTCGAGCAGCAGCGCGATGATATTCAGGCCGTGCTCAAGGAAATTGCCCGCTTCGAGCGGCAGTGCCGCGAAATGCTCAAGTCCGACGCGGCCAAGGCCGGTTCCAGCCCACGCCCGAAAAAACAGCCCCGGTAGTTGACGTTGACGTCAACGTCAACTACCATGTGAATTATTGGCAGGAGAAAAAATGCCCCACACTGCACGACCCGCCAGCAGCACCTTCGAGCCGCGCAACCCCGACTGGGAAGCCACGGTGCGGCAGAGTTTCGCCCGGCAGAAAGTGATGAACCTGATCGGTGCCGAAATGGGTGCGCTCAGCCCCGGCCGTTGCGAGATACGTCTGCCCTTCCGTGATGACCTGACCCAGCAGAACGGCTATTTCCATGCCGGCATTACCAGCACCATCGTCGATAGTGCAGGCGGCTACGCCGGGCTCACGCTGATGCCGCAAGGGGCCGAAGTGCTCACCGTGGAGTTCAAGCTCAACCTGCTGGCACCCGCCGACGGCGAGTACCTGGTCGCCGAAGGCCAGGTGCTGAAATCCGGCCGGAATCTCATCATCACGCGCGGCGAGGTCTATGCCATCAAGAACGGCGTGGCGACTCATTGCGCGACCATGCAGCAGACCCTCATGACCATGCATGCCAAGGAGAAAACATAGTGTTAGGACTCAACTTTGACCTCGGCGAAGACATCGACATGCTGCGTGACAGCGTGTGGACTTTCGCCTCGAAAGAGATTGCGCCGCGCGCCGCGGAGATCGACCGCGTGAACGAATTTCCCGCCGACTTGTGGAAGAAGTTCGGCGACATGGGCCTGCTCGGCATGAGCGTCGAGGAAGAATATGGCGGCACCCAGATGGGTTATCTGGCCCACATCGTGGCGATGGAGGAGATTTCGCGTGCCTCCGCCTCGGTCGGCCTGTCCTACGGTGCCCATTCCAATCTATGCGTGAATCAGCTGCGGCGCAACGGCAATACGGCACAGAAACAGAAATACCTGCCGAAGCTGGTATCCGGCGAGCATGTCGGTGCGCTCGCCATGTCGGAGCCGAACGCCGGTTCCGATGTCGTGTCGATGAAACTGCGCGCCGAAAAGCGCGGAGTGGGGGCAGATGCGCGCTACGTCCTCAACGGCTCGAAGATGTGGATCACCAACGGCGGCGATGCCGACACCCTGATCGTCTATGCCCGGACCGACGCCGATGCCGGTCCACGCGGTATTACCGCCTTCATCATCGAGAAGACCTTCAAGGGTTTTTCCAAGGGGACGCATCTGGACAAGCTCGGCATGCGCGGCTCGAACACCTACCCGCTGTTTTTCGACGATTGCGAAGTGCCGGCGGAAAATGTGCTGGGCGGCGAGGGTAGTGGCGTAAAGGTGCTGATGAGCGGGCTCGATTACGAACGCGCCGTGCTCTCCGGCGGCCCGCTCGGAATCATGGCCGCCTGCATGGACGTGGTGTTGCCCTTCATCCACGAGCGCAAGCAGTTCGGCCAGAGCATCGGCGAGTTCCAGTTGATGCAGGGCAAGCTGGCCGACATGTACAGCACCTGGCAGGCTTGCCGCGCCTACGTTTATGCGGTTGGCAAGGCCTGCGACCGCGGCGACCACTCGCGGCACTTGCGCAAGGATGCCGCCGGCGCCATCCTCTATTCAGCCGAGAAGGCCACCTGGATGGCCGGCGAGGCTATCCAGGCCCTTGGAGGTGTCGGCTACACCAACGAATTTCCGGCTGGCCGCCTGTGGCGCGATGCCAAGCTGTACGAGATCGGCGCCGGCACTTCCGAGATCCGCCGCATGCTGATCGGCCGCGAACTCTACAACGAGACAATGTAATGAGCGCACAGAAAAGGGAAGAGTGGCTGAGGCTCGAGGCCGAGGTGATGGCCAGGTCTACTGGCCCTGGCGTGCTTACGCTGGAAAACCTGCGGGAGAATACAGGGCTGGAGTTGTTCCAGAAGATGATCTCGGGAGAATTGCCGCGGGCGCCAATCGCCGATACGCTGGGCTTCTTTCTGGCTGAGGCCGAGAAAGGCCGTGTGGTATTCCAATGTACGCCGCAGCACCGCCACTACAACCCGATCGGTTCGGTGCACGGTGGCGTTCATGCCACGCTGCTTGATTCCTGCGTAGCCTGCGCGATCCAGTCCACGCTCGAGGCAGGTCAGGGCTACACCACGCTGGAACTCAAAGTGAATTACATCCGGGCGCTCACCGACCGGGCCGGTCCGGTCCGTGCGGAAGGTCGTGTGATCCATACGGGCAAGCAGATTGGCATTGCGGAAGGCAAGCTGGTCGATGCTGACGGCAAGCTTTATGCCCACGCCACCACAACCTGCCTCATTTTCAATGTTTGACTCATGAGCCGCCTGCTCGAAACCTATCGCGGTACCGTCTATCCGTGGCACTGCGATCACATGAACCACATGAACGTCATGTGGTACGTGGGAAAGTTCGACGAGGCGACCTGGAATTTGATGTCCCATCTGGGGATGAACGCTGCCTTCCTGCGTGAGCATCATCGCGGTATGGCAGCGGTGGATCAGCGCATCAGCTATCAGCGCGAACTGCATGCCGGCGACACAGTGGCCGTTCGCACCGGAGTCGTTTCGGTGGCTGAAAAGAAGCTGATCTTCTTCCACGAAATGCGCAATGCCGACACTGATGAACTCTCGGCCGTGACGCTGCTCACCGGCGTGCACCTCGATACCCAGACGCGCAAGTCCTGCGCCCTGCCCGAGGAGGCGCGGGTCAAGGCCGGCGAACTGGTCACGACGCACAAGCTGCCCTGGCCGGCCTGACCCAGAATGCTTGACCAAAGCCCAGGAGTCGGTGCTGGCGAGACGGCGACTCGAGTGCGCGAGCTCGGTGCCGGCGACGCGGCGGAGCTCGACGAGGTGCGCCGGTTCTTCCGCAACTACGCGGCGTGGCTCGGCGTCGATCTGTGCTTCCAGAATTTCGATGAGGAAATGGCGACGCTGCCGGGCCGTTATGCGGCGCCGCGGGGACGGTTGTTCTATGCCGAATTCGAGGGCAGGGGCGTCGGCTGCGTCGGCATCCGGCAGCTCGAGGAAGGCGTCTGCGAACTCAAGCGCCTGTATGTCGATCCGGCACGGCGCGGCCTCGGCGTCGGTCGCCTGCTGGCACTCGCCGCGATTCGCGCGGCACGCCAGATCGGTTACCGCAAGATCATGCTCGATACTCTTCCGGCAATGCGCATTGCGGTGAAGCTGTATCGCGAACTGGGTTTTCTGGAAGCGCCTGCCTACTACCAGACTCCGGTCGAAGGCACGCAGTTTCTTGCGCTCGATCTCGAAAACTGGTCGGAAGACGAGGTGGCCAACGAAAACCTGTTTCACCTGTTCGACTTCAACCGCGCCTGGGCGAGGCAGATCCGCGAAGTCGATCCCGAGTACTTCGAGAAACTCTCCCACCTGCAGTCGCCGCAATATTTGTGGATCGGCTGCTCGGATTCGCGCGTGCCGGCCAACCAGATCGTCGGCCTGCTGCCGGGCGAAGTCTTCGTCCATCGCAATGTTGCCAACGTGGTGGTACACACCGACCTCAACTGCCTGTCGGTGATCCAGTTCGCCATCGACGTGCTCAAGGTCAGGCACATCATGGTGGTCGGCCACTACGGCTGCGGCGGCGTGCATGCGGCACTCAACCATCAGCGTGTCGGTCTCGCCGATCTCTGGCTGCGTCATGTGCAGGACGTGCACGTCAAGCATCAGGCGCGCATCGACGGGCTTGCAGAGGATCGCCGCGAGGATCGCCTGTGCGAGCTCAACGTGCTGGAACAGGTGATCAACGTCGCGCGCAGCATCGTGGTCGACGACGCCTGGCAGCGTGGTCAGAGCATCACCATTCACGGCTGGATCTACGGCCTCAAGGATGGCCTGATGCGCGATCTGGGTCTTACCGTCAGCGCCCCCGAACACATCGCCGAGCGTTACCAAGCTGCGCTCTCAACCCTGAACTGAAAGGAAACCTCATGTCCGATCCCATTGTCATCGTCTCCGCCGCCCGCACTCCGATGGGCGGCTTCATGGGCGACTTTGCCTCGCTCACCTGCGCCCAGTTGGGCAGCGTCGCGATCAGGGCTGCCGTCGAGCGCGCCGGCCTCAAGCCCGAGCAGGTCGATGAAGTCATCATGGGCTGCGTGCTGCCCGCCGGCCAGGGCCAGGCCCCGGCACGACAGGCCAGCCTCGGCGCCGGACTGCCGCTTGCCGCTGGCTGCACCACGGTGAACAAGATGTGCGGCTCGGGCATGCGCGCCGCGATGTACGCCCACGACATGCTGCTGGCCGGCAGCGTCGATGTCATGGTCGCCGGCGGCATGGAGTCGATGAGCAACGCGCCCTACCTGCTGCCTAAGGCGCGCGGCGGCTATCGCCTCGGCCACGGCGAAGTCAAGGACCACATGTTCCTCGACGGCCTCGAAGATGCGTATGACAAAGGCCGCCTGATGGGCACCTTCGCCGAGGACTGCGCCGGCAGCTACAAGTTCACCCGCGAGGCGCAGGACGCCTTCGCCGTCGCCTCGACCACGCGCGCCAAGCAGGCCAATACGGACGGCAGCTTTGCCTGGGAAATCGCACCGGTCACCGTCTCCGGCAGGAAGGGCGACGTCGTCTTCGACAAGGACGAACAACCCTTCAAGGCCCAGCTCGAAAAGATTCCAACCCTGAAGCCGGCCTTCCGCAAGGACGGCACGGTGACGGCCGCCAACTCCTCGTCGATCTCGGACGGCGCCGCGGCGCTGGTGCTGATGCGCGCTTCGACCGCTATCAGGCTCGGGCTGAAGCCCATTGCCACCATCGTCGGCCACAGCACCTTCGCCCAGGAACCCGGCCTGTTCACCACCGCCCCGGTCGGCGCCATGAAGAAACTGCTGACAAAGAACGGCTGGACCGCGGACAGCGTCGACCTGTGGGAAATCAACGAAGCCTTTGCCGTGGTCACCATGGCCGCGATGCACGACCTCGAACTGCCGCACGAAAAGGTCAACGTGCATGGCGGCGCCTGCGCGCTGGGCCACCCGATCGGTGCCTCCGGCGCGCGCGTCATCGTTACCCTGATCGGTGCGCTGAAGAAATACGGCAAGCAGCGCGGCGTCGCCAGCCTCTGCATCGGCGGCGGCGAAGCCACCGCGGTCGGCATCGAGCTGGCTTGAGTCGGTCATGACCCCGCAAACCCTCACTTACAGCACCGAGGGGCGCATTGCGCGCATCACGCTGAACCGGCCCGAGCGGCTCAACGCCATCGTGCCGGCGATGCCGCGCGAGATCCGCCTTGCGGTGGAGCGGGCGAATGCCGATGACGAGATCCACGTCATCATCCTGCAGGGCGCGGGGCGCGCCTTCTGTTCCGGCTACGACCTCAAGGATTTCGCCGAGGCCGACGCCGACACGCCCTGCACCCAATCCATGCCTTGGGATCCGATGGTGGACTACCGCGCCATGAAGGGTTTCACCGACGACTTCTTCAGCCTCTGGCGCAGCTACAAGCCGACCATCTGCAAGGTGCAGGGCTTCGCGGTCGCCGGCGGCAGCGACATCGCGCTGTGCTGCGACCTCGTGGTGATGGCCGAGGACGCGAAGATCGGCTACATGCCGGCGCGTGTCTGGGGCTGTCCGACCACGGCGATGTGGGTCTATCGCCTCGGCGCCGAGAAGGCCAAGCGCATGCTGCTGACCGGCGACACCATCGACGGCAGGACGGCAAAAGAGTGGGGACTCGTCATCGATGCGGTGCCCGAAGCGGAACTGGAAGATACTGTGCTGAAGCTGGCGAACCGCATGGCCGGCATGCCGAAGAACCAATTGATGATGCAGAAGCTGATGATCAACCAGGCCTACGACAACATGGGCCTGGCCAACACCCAGATGATCGCTGCGCTGTTCGACGGCATCACGCGTCACTCGCCGGAAGGCCAGTGGTTCAAACATTACGCCGAGGAAAAAGGTTTCAAGGAGGCCGTGCGGCTGCGCGACTCCGGCGAGCCGATTCCCGGCAGCAAGAGTTACAAGGATTACAAATGATTCTGACCGAACAGCAGGAACAGATCCGCGACATGCTGCGCGATTTCGCCCGCGAGCAACTTGCTCCCTTTGCCGCGGAGTGGGATCGCAATGCGACCTTTCCGCGCGATGCCTTGCGCCAGTTGGGTGAACTCGGCGTCTGCGGCATGGTGGTGCCCGAGGAGTGGGGCGGCGCCGGTCTCGACTACGTTTCGCTGGCGCTGGCGCTGGAGGAAATCGCCGCCGGCGACGGTGCGACCTCAACCGTTATCAGCGTGCAGAACTCAGTTGTCTGCGGCCCGATCAATGCCTTCGGCAGCGACGTGCAAAAAGAAAAGTATCTCAAGAAGCTTGCCAGCGGCGAATGGCTGGGCTGCTTCTGCCTGACCGAGCCGCATGTTGGCTCCGACGCCGCGGCGATCCGCACCAAGGCAGTCCGCGACGGCGATCACTGGGTGCTGAACGGCGTCAAGCAGTTCATCACCACCGGCAAGAACGGGCAGGTAGCGGTGGTCTTCGCCGTCACCGATCCGGGTGCCGGCAAGAAGGGCATCTCGGCCTTCATCGTGCCCGCCGACACGCCGGGCTACATCGTCGCGCGGGTGGAAGAAAAACTCGGCCAGCATGCTTCGGACACGGCGCAGATCCTGTTCGAAAACTGCCGCATTCCCGCCGGAAATCTGCTCGGCGGCGAAGGGCAGGGCTACCGCATCGCCCTGTCCAATCTCGAAGGCGGGCGCATCGGCATTTCCGCGCAGGCGGTAGGCATGGCGCGCGCCGCGTTCGAGGCGGCGTTGCACTACTCGCATGAACGCAAGAGCTTCGGCAAGCCGATCTTCGAACATCAGGCGGTGAACTTCCGCCTCGCCGACATGGCGACGCAGATCGAAGTCGCGCGGCAGATGGTGCATCACGCCGCCGCCCTGCGCGACGCGGGCCGGCCCTGTTTGAAGGAAGCCTCGATGGCCAAGCTGTTCGCTTCGGAAATGGCCGAGAAGGTCTGTTCCGATGCGATCCAGATCCACGGCGGCTACGGCTATGTCAGCGACTTTCCGGTCGAGCGCATCTACCGCGACGTGCGCGTCTGCCAGATATACGAAGGCGCCTCAGACATCCAGCGCCTGGTGATCGGCCGAAGCTTATGAATAAATCTACTGCGCGTACCGGATCGGGGCTTGGGCGGTGCTCGCTATCCTCGCGTATAACCACATACGCTCCGGTAGCTGTGCTCCGGCCGCACCCCGCTGCGGCCCGCTCGCTACGCCCCGCAGGAAGTCCCCTGGTGGGACGATTTCTTCACAAGCTTTAAGCCACGATACGCGGGAGGAACCATGGCCGAGTACACGCTTTATTGTTTCGCCCAGTCCGGCAACGCCTACAAGCCGGCGCTGATGCTGGCCCTGTCCGGCGCCGACTGGGAGCCGCGCTTCGTCGATTTCTTCCACGGCGCGACGCGCACGCCGGAGTACCGGGCGCTGAACGTCATGGGCGAGGTGCCGCTGCTGGAACATCGCGGCCGGACCTGGTCGCAGTCGGGCGTGATCCTCGACTACCTGGCAGAGACTCTCGGCAAGTTCGGCCCGCAGGATAATGACGAACGGCGTGAGATTCTGCGCTGGACGCTGTTCGACAACCACAAGTTCACCGGCTACACGGCGACGTTGCGCTACCTGCGCAATTTCGTGCCGGGCACCGATCCAGCGGTACTCGCCATGTTCCGCACGCGCGCCGAGGCCGCCTGGAAAGTGCTCGACGCCCACCTCGCCGGGCGCGAGTGGGTCGTCGCTCGCCGTCCCACCATCGCCGACTTTTCTCTGGCAGGCTACGTCTTCTGGCCCGAGGAAATCGGTGTGGACTGGAAGGATTATCCGAACATCCGCGACTGGTCGGCGCGCATCGCCGGCCTGCCCGGCTGGCAACATCCCTACCAACTGATGCCCGGCCATCCGCTGGCCGGCTGGGGAACAGGAGAAAAGTCATGAGCGATACGAAAGCCCCCGTCGAATTCTGGTTCGACTTTTCCTCGCCTTATTCCTACCTCGCCAGCGAATTGATCGACGATCTCGCGGCGAAGCATGGGCGCAAGGTGAAGTGGCGCCCGATGATGCTCGGCGCCGCGTTCAAGGCCTCGAACATGCCGCTGCTGATCACCATCCCCCTCAAGGGCGAGTACAGCAAGCGCGACTTCGACCGCTCGGCGCGCTTTCTCGGCATACCCTACAAGTTTCCGCCGAAGTTTCCGCTCGCAACGCTGGCTGCGGCGCGAGGCTACTACTGGCTGCACGGACAGGACTGCGCGAAGGCGCGCGAGTTCGCCCATGCGGTGTTCCGCGCCTACTGGGTCGAAGGCCTCGACATCGGCGAGCTGCCGGTGGTGCTGGACATTGTCGGCCGGCTGGGCATCGACGGCGATGCCTTCGCGGCGGCCATCGCCACGCCGGAAATCAAGGATCGGCTCAAGCAGGAAACCGACGCCGCGATTGCCAGGGGCATGTTCGGCGCGCCTTACTTCATGGTGGATGGCGAGCCCTTCTGGGGCGCCGACCGCCTGCCGCAGATCGACAAGTGGCTTGCCACGGGAGGCTTCTGAATATGACTACATTCCTCCCACCCCCCTTTCCAGGAAAGGGGGTGACCGCGGTTCAGCCGCCGAGGCGGCTTCCGGTTGAACACTTGCTGCCCCCTTGGGGCGGCCCGGCGGAGGCAGCATGAGCGTCATCAAATCCAAACTCAACACGCGCAGCGAGGAGTTCAAGACCAACGCGGCGGCGATGAGCGTGCTGGTCGCCGACCTACGCGAGAAGACCATCGCGGTCTCGGGCGGCGGCTCGCCGGAAACCGCAGCCAAGCACAAGGCGCGTGGCAAGCTGCTGCCGCGTGAGCGCATCAACGCGCTGCTCGATCCCGGCGCGGCATTCCTAGAATTCTCGGCGCTCGCCGCGATGGGCATGTACAGCGGCGACGTGGCATCGGCGGGAGTCGTCACCGGCATCGGCCGGGTCAAGGGTGTCGAGTGCATGATCGTCGCCAACGATGCGACGGTGAAGGGCGGCTCCTACTTTCCGCTGACGGTGAAGAAGCATTTGCGCGCGCAGGAAATTGCGCTGCAGAACCGCCTGCCCTGCATCTATCTGGTGGACTCCGGCGGCGCCAACCTGCCGACGCAGGACGAAGTCTTTCCCGACCGCGACCACTTCGGCCGTATCTTCTACAACCAGGCCAACATGTCGGCGCTCGGCATCCCGCAGATCGGCGTCGTCATGGGTTCCTGCACGGCAGGCGGCGCCTACATGCCGGCCATGTCGGACGAGTCGATCATCGTTCGCAACCAGGGCACCATCTTTCTCGGCGGCCCGCCGCTGGTCAAGGCCGCCACCGGTGAGGTGGTGAGCGCCGAGGACCTCGGCGGCGGCGACGTGCATACGCGCATCTCCGGCGTCTGCGACCATCTGGCCGAGAACGATCACCACGCATTGTCCATCGCGCGCCGCATCGTCGGCAACCTCAACTGGCAGAAGCCCGTATCGCTCGACATCGCCACGCCCGAGGAACCGCTATACGATCCGGGCGAACTCGGCGGCGTGATTCCGGTCGATACCAAGAAGCCCTACGACGTGCGCGAAGTCATTGCGCGTTTGGTCGACGGCTCGCGCTTCGACGAGTTCAAGTCGCGCTACGGCACCACACTGGTCACCGGTTTCGCGCGGCTGCACGGCTATCCGCTGGGCATTGTCGCCAACAACGGCATCCTGTTCGGCGAATCGGCGCAGAAGGGCGCGCACTTCATCGAACTCTGCGCCCAGCGCGGCATTCCTCTGCTGTTTCTGCAGAACATCACCGGCTTCATGGTCGGCCGCAAGTACGAGAACGCGGGCATCGCCAAGGACGGCGCGAAGATGGTTACGGCGGTGGCGACGGCGCAGGTGCCGAAGTTCACCATGATCATCGGCGGCTCTTTCGGTGCCGGCAACTACGGCATGTGCGGCCGCGCCTACAGCCCGCGCATGCTGTGGATGTGGCCGAATGCGCGCATCAGCGTGATGGGCGGCGAACAGGCCGCCTCGGTCCTGTCGACCATCAAGCGGGACGGCATGGAAGCCACCGGCAAGCAGTGGAGCAAGGAAGAGGAGGAACGCTTCAAGTCGCCGATCCGCGAGCAGTACGAAACGCAGGGGCACCCCTACTACGCCACGGCGCGAATCTGGGACGACGGCGTGCTCGACCCGGCAGAGACGCGGCGCACCCTGGGCCTGGGAATATCGGCGTCACTCAATGCACCCATCCTGCCGACCAAGTTCGGCGTCTTCCGCATGTAGGGATCTGTCATGTACAACAACATACTTACTGAAATCGACCTCGGCGTCGGCATCATCACGCTCAATCGCCCCGAGCGGCACAATGCCTTCGACGACGCGCTGATCGGCGAACTGTCGGCTGCCATCGACCTGATGGCAGCCGATCCCGCCGTGCGCGTGCTGGTGCTTTCGAGCAGCGGCAAGAGTTTCTGCGCTGGCGCCGATCTCAACTGGATGAAGCGCGCCGCCAACTACGGCAGCGAAGAGAACCTGCGCGATTCGCGCATGCTGGCCGAGATGCTGCGAAGTCTGGCGCAATGCCCGAAGCCGACCATTGCCCGCGTTCAGGGCGCAGCGTATGGCGGCGGTGTGGGTCTGGTGGCCTGCTGCGACGTGGCGATCGCAACGTTCGAGGCGCAGTTTTCGCTCACCGAAGTCAGGCTCGGCCTCATTCCGGCGGTGATCAGCCCGCACGTCATCGCCGCCATCGGCGAACGTTACGCGCGGCGCTACATGCTGACGGCGGAACGTTTCTCGGCCGCCGAGGCCTACCGCATCGGCCTCATTCACGAGCTGGTGACCGACGTGGAGGCGCTCGACGAGGCCGTCGGCGAGATTGTCGATGCCCTGCTGAACAACGGTCCGGGAGCGCTGGCCGAGTGCAAGGAACTCATCGCGGCAGTGGCATGGAAGCCGCTCTCGTCCCACGTCATCGAAGACACCGCGCAGCGCATCACGCGCCTGCGCGCCAGCGCCGAGGGGCGCGAGGGCATGAGCGCGTTTCTAGAAAAGCGCAAACCCAACTGGATTGGATCGCCCAGGGTTAAGCTCTGACCAATCCGTTGCGACAAAACTATTGGGAGATCGACCATGGGAATCATCCGCACCACTTTGCAGCTACGTAATCCAAGCATGGGCAATACCTTGTCACCCATCGAGGTGAATGCGCTGGTGGATACCGGGGCGGTACACCTTTGTATCCCGGAGCATCTGGCGATCCAGTTGGAATTGGTGGAACTGGAGCGGCGCGAGGTCACGCTCGCCAACGGCCACAGAGTGACTGTTCCCTATGTCGGCCCGGTCGAAGTCAGGTTCAAGAATCGGCGCTGCTTCACCGGGGCGATGGTGCTGGGAGACGAACCGCTGCTCGGCGCGATTCCGATGGAGGACATGGACTTGGTGATTGTTCCCAGCCGCCAGACGGTGGACGTCAATCCGCTGAGTCCGAATATTCCGATGTCGATGGCGAAGTGAGAAGCGGTGGGCGTACTTGGCTCTGGCAGCGGACTTGCCCATGAACTGATGGCCCGCACTAAAAGCAAATGACTTTCAATCGTTATGTTTGGTCGCTGTACCGCGATTCGGATCGTGGTCGAGAAATGATCAATCGCGCATTCCCGAGATTTTCTCGAAGCGGAATTGGTTTTGGAGCGCGCCCTCAGCCCTTGAGTTTTTCGATTGCTGTCTTTCCCGAAGTCGACGAAGGCTTCAAGGGTAAATCGCAAGCCGCGTTTTTCGCTCCCGTCAGGTTGCTGCTTGATTTTGTCTTTCGAGACTCAAACACTTTCGCAGTGGCCGAGGATAGCTTCAGAGAGTTGGTCAACGAAGGAGGCTTCCTAGAATGGGACGATGATGAGCGATCAGGCAAGAAGCTCTATGCCAGTTTTGGCGGCAAGGGATACGAAGGCGAAATCACCGGCGCGATAGGCGCTATTTCGACGTTTCTTCATTGGCGCTATTCCGATTGGTTTGTTCCCTACTACTTTGCGCACCGCTACAACCGGCTTGCGGAAATTTGTGAGGCCTTCGACATTCCTCTTCCGCCGATTCCGGGAAAGCTACAAGCCGCCGCGAGAGCCATGTATTACTTGACGATCAATCGCGCGCTTCAGGAGTTTCGCGATGACAACGGACTGAGTCCGAAGGAACTCAATGCCCTTCTTTATGACTTTGCTCCGCGCTATCTTGAGACTGCCGTCGATAACGAACTGCCGCCTCCCCAGCGGGCTTGGTTCATCATGGCGGGCGTCGGTACCCAGGAAGATTTCAAGTTTCTAGATCAAGCGAATGCGACAAGCCGGAGTACTTGGCGCGGACATCGCGATGCCCGTCGGGGCGATATTGCCGTTGTTTGGTGTAGCAGTCCGCGCGCCTGTCTTCATTCCGTTTGGCGCATCGTGGAGGATGGCTTTGACGATCCTCTTGCTGATTGGTACTCGCTGGTAAAGATCGGTCACCCACTGAGAGTCGCCCCGATAAAGCTGGCCGACATGAAAGCGAATCCGGTACTTGCAGGCAGTCCAATGATTCGCGCATGCTTCCAAGGAAGTGCCGGACAATATTTTAGGGATCAGGACTACGTTGCATTGCTCGAAGTGCTGGCAGGGAAAGGGGCCGATGTGTCAGCGCTGCCGCGCCTAGACATTCGCATCGAAGACCACGGACGAGGGCTCATGAACGAGCGCGACGTGGAGCAACACTTGATTGAGCCATTGCTACAACGCCTGGGTTACGCCGATCAGGATTGGACACGTCAGTTGCGCTTGCGCATGGGACGCGGTGATCGTGTATTTCCCGATTACGTCATTGGCGCCGACTTGACCTTCGGACAAGAGCGCGGCGCTTTGGTTGTTGAAGCCAAGTACCGCATCGCCACCCAGAACGACTTGCAAGAGGCATGGATACAGGGCCGTTCTTACGCCTTGCGACTCGAAGCTAAATGGCTGGTTCTTGCTGCGCTGGAGGGTGTTTGGCTGTTGTCGGCAGGAAATGGCTTTCGTCTTGATGGTGCGGCCCCATCTCGGTGGAGCGATTTGGATAAGCCGGAAATATTTTTCCCGATTGAGCGCTCAATTGGGAAGAAGCATCTCGGGAAAAGGAAATCCGCATGATTATCGAGTCTCAGAACCAAGGCACTCGCCGTGTCGCCAGCGCCGACTCTTCCCGACGCTTACCAACAACTTCACCTGATTGATCCGACCATGTTCAAGAAGATACTGATTGCGAATCGCGGAGAAATCGCCTGCCGCGTGATCAAGACTGCGCGGCGCATGGGCATTCGCACCGTTGCCGTGTATTCCGAGGCCGATGCCGGCGCACGCCATGTGCGCATGGCCGACGAGGCGGTGTGCATCGGCGCGCCGCCGCCCAAAGAATCCTACCTGGTGGTGGACAAGATCATCGCCGCCGCAATGGCGACCGGCGCCCAGGCCATTCATCCGGGCTACGGCTTTCTTTCCGAGAATGAGGACTTTGCCCGCGCCTGCGAGAAAAACGGCATCGTTTTCATCGGCCCGCCGCTGTATGCGCTGCGCGCCATGGGCTCGAAGTCCGAAGCCAAGAAGCTGATGGAGAAAGCCGGCGTGCCGCTGACTCCGGGCTATCACGGCGACAACCAGGATCCGGATTTCCTCCGGCAGCAGGCCGATGGCATAGGCTATCCGGTGCTGATCAAGGCCGCGGCCGGCGGCGGCGGCAAGGGCATGCGCGCCGTCGACAGGAGCGAGGACTTCCTCGATGCGCTGGCTTCCTGCAAGCGCGAGGCGGCCTCGAGTTTCGGCGACCAGCACGTGCTGATCGAAAAGTATTTGCAGCGTCCGCGGCACATCGAGTTTCAGGTTTTCGGCGACAGCCACGGCAATTGCGTGTATCTGTTCGAGCGCGACTGCTCCGTGCAGCGCCGCCACCAGAAGGTGCTGGAAGAAGCTCCCGCGCCCAACATGACGCCCGCGCGCCGCGCCGCCATGGGCAAGGCCGCGGTCGATGCCGCCAAGGCGGTCGGCTACGTCGGCGCCGGCACCGTCGAATTCATCGTCAATCACGACGGCACGTTCTACTTCATGGAAATGAACACGCGGTTGCAGGTCGAGCATCCGGTGACCGAAATGATTACCGGCCTCGATCTGGTCGAATGGCAGTTGAGAGTCGGCGCTGGCGAGACGCTGCCGTTGCAGCAGGAACAACTGGTCATCCGCGGCCATGCGCTGGAAGCGCGCATCTATGCCGAAGATCCGGACAAGGGTTTCCTGCCGTCGATCGGCCGCCTGATCCACCTCGCGCCGCCGGCGGAAACCCTGCACGTGCGCGTCGATACCGGTGTCGAGCAGGACGACGAAATCTCGCCGCATTACGACCCGATGATCGCCAAGCTGATCGTCTGGGATGAAAGCCGCGAACAGGCCCTGGCGCGCATGCTGCAGGCATTGGCCGACTACCGCGTGGTGGGCGTGTCGAACAACATCGGCTTCCTGTCGCGGGTCGTGGCCTGCCCGGCCTTTGCCCAGGCCGATCTCGACACCGGGCTGATCGAGCGCGAGCGCGCCTTCCTCTTCCCCGAAGCGGCCGAGCCGCCGGCGGAAGCCTGGCTGGTCGCCGCGCTGGCCGAACTGATTCGCGACCAGCAGTATGCCGCCGCGGAGGCCACGGCGAGCAGCGACCCGCATTCGCCCTGGCATGCGCGCGACGGCTGGCGCCTTAATGGCAATGCGCGACGCGAGATCAAGCTGCGTGCCGGGGACACCGAAAGAGTGGTCAATGCCGGATACGCCGGAGACAGTTTCACGCTCGAATTCGAAGGTCAGCGCACCACGGCCAGCGGGCGCTTTACCGGCAGCAGCGAGCTGCGCGTCGATCTCGGCGGCCGCCGCATCAACGTCACCGTGGTGTCGGCCAATGGCAAGCGCCATGTCTTCATCGACGGCATCTCCTTCATCTTTGCCGCGATTGACCCGCTGTTCCATGCCGGTAGCGGCGGCGGCGCCGAAGGCGGGCTGACGGCGCCGATGCCGGGCAAGGTCATCGCGCTGATCGCCGAGGTGGGCGCCAAAGTCGAGAAAGGCGCGCCGCTGCTGATTCTCGAGGCCATGAAAATGGAACATACGATAGCCGCGCCGGCTTCCGGGACGGTAAAGGCTTTTTGTTTCAATGTCGGCGAGCAGGTCAGCGATGGCGCCGAGCTAGTAGAATTCGAGATCGAGCAAAAACAGACGTGAATTCGCATGACCCTCCCCAGCAAAGTACGCATCGTCGAAGTCGGCCCGCGTGACGGCCTGCAAAACGAGAAGAGCCTTCGTTTCGCCCAAGTGGGTGCCGCAGATGGCGGACAACGCGGAAGTCTTCGCCGCCATCGAGAAGCTGCCCGACGTAAGCTATCCGGTGCTGACGCCCAACATGCAGGGCTTCGAGGCGGCACTTGCCGCCGGGGCAAGGGAAGTCGCGATATTCGGCGCGGCGTCCGAGTCTTTTTCGCAAAAGAACATCAACTGCTCGATTGCGGAATCGCTGGAGCGTTTCCGTCCCATCGTCGAAGCGGCCAGGGTGGCGGACATCAAGGTGCGTGGTTACGTTTCCTGCGTACTCGGCTGCCCCTATGAGGGCGAAGTGCCGCCGCTGCACGTAGCAGACGTGGCGCAGGCGCTGCTGGAAATGGGCTGCTATGAAATCAGCCTGGGCGATACCATCGGCACCGGCACGCCGGAGCGCACCAAGGACATGATCGAGGCCGTCGCGCGCCGCATCCCCCTGAAAAAGATTGCCGGCCATTATCACGATACCTATGGCATGGCCGCGGCCAACATCTACGCGTCGTTGCAGATGGGCATCGGCATTTTCGACAGTTCCGTTACCGGCCTCGGCGGTTGTCCCTACGCTGCGGGCGCTTTGGGCAATGTCGCGACTGAGGATGTGGTCTGGCTGTTGACTGGTCTCGGCATCGATACCGGCATTGACCTCGATGCGCTGGTGGATACCGGCGTCTGGATTTCGAAACAGCTCAAGCGCGAACCTGCCTCGCGCGTGGCGCGCGCTGTCCTCGCCCGGCGCGCCATGCAGGCTGCCGAAAGCGCGTGACCGGGCTTTCCGGGCAAGGTGACGGGGGCGGTCCCGCGGTGATCTCGCCCTGCATCAATGTCTGCAAGATGGAAGCGGGCCTGTGCGCCGGCTGCTTTCGCACCCTTGACGAGATCGCCCGCTGGGCCGATGCCGGCGACGACGACAAGCGACAGATTCTTGCCGCCGTGGCACAGCGGAAAACTCATTCCAGCCCCGTATCATGAAGCTCCCTGATTCGATCCTCGTCATCGAGCGCGGCTGGTTGTCGTCGAACAACGTGCTGTTCTTCGAAGGCGAGTCGGCGACGCTGGTCGATGCCGGCTATGTCGGCCATGCGCCGCAGACGGTCGAACTTGTAAAGTCGGTGCTCGCCGGGCGGCGACTCAGTCGCCTGATCAACACCCATTCGCACTCCGACCATATCGGCGGCAACGCCGCACTGCAGGCGGCCTTCGGCTGCAAGATCGTGATTCCCGCCGGCATCGAGCGCATGATCACCGAATGGGATACCGATGCCCTGCTGCTCGATGGCGCGAAGCAGCGCGGCGACCGCTTCGCCCATGACGCCGTGATCGAGGCCGACAGCGAATTCGAAATGGGCGGGCTGACCTGGCAGGCGCTGCCGGCGCCCGGTCACGACATGGAAGCGCTGATCTACTACTGCGCCGAAAAACGCATCCTGATTTCGGGCGATGCGCTGTGGCAGGACGGCTTCGGCATCATCTTCGGCGAACTGATGGGCAAGAAGGATGCATTGCCGGCGACCCGCGCCACGCTGGAAATGATCGGCAGGCTCGGCGTCGATATCGTCATCCCCGGCCACGGCGCCGCCTTCGATGATTTCGATGCGGCGATGGACCGTGGCATGCAGCGCCTGGCGTCCTTCGAGACGGACTCGACGCGCGTCGGGCGCAATGCCGTGCGCGCCTGCTTCATTTTCAACCTGCTTGACCTGCAACGACTGCGCGAGGATGAACTAGCGGCATATCTGAAAAGTGTGCGCCTGTTCGACAGCGTCAATCAGAGCATGCTGGGTTTTTCCGATGCGGGATTCGCCGAATGGCTGCTCGACGAATTGCTCCGGTCGCGTTCCATCGAGTTGCGCGACGGATGGATCTTGCCGACTATGGCGCCTTGACTCGGAAGGCG
>JAPLQZ010000042.1 GCA_026399415.1 Rhodocyclales bacterium
ACGTCCGTGTAGCGCATGCCGAGCAATTCCGCCTCGCTGTAACCGAGCATGCGGCACAAGGCCGGGTTGACGCGCCGATAGCGCATGTCCGGTCCGGCAATGCCGATACCGATCGGCGAGCTCTCGAAGATGGCGCGAAAGATCTGTTCACTTTGTTTCAACAGCACCCTGTCGGTGATGTCGGTCAGCGTCAGAAGCACAGAACCGACTGCACCGTCAACTGGCGGGTGCCGACAATCGATCAGCGCCTGAAATTCGCTGCCGTCGCCGCGCTGGAGCATCAGTTCATCAGAGCGCTGCTCCTGCTGCCGCAATGTACTCAGAAATAGTCGATGCCAGCGGTCGCCGTCCCTTGCGGCGACAAATTTCGCGAAACGGCCGGAGATCAGCTTCGACCGATCCACCCCCAGCAACGCAGCTCCGGCAAGATTTATTTCCGTGATCAGGCCTTTGTCGGTGAGCGAGAGATAGCCAAGCGGCGCGAACTCATAGAGATCCACGTAACGGTCGCGAGATTCCTCCAAGGCTCTCTGCGACTCGCGCAAGGTCTCGTTCTGCATTTCCAGTTCGATCTGATGCACCTGGAGTTCATGCAGGAGTTGTTCCGCCGTGCGCTTCGGGGCCTCTTTCGGCGCGCTTGCGAGCTGCGCCTCGGCTACCGCATGGAGTTGCGGATCATGCTGTTGCTTTTTTTCGGATGGGTTCATGGCCCCCTTTCTGGACCGGTGCGCTGAGTACACTCAGCGGTATCAGTCGCCACTATCGCCACCAGCATAACCCGAAATAATGCTCTCCGATATCTGATTGACAGCTCGCTAGATCGTACCAGTCGATCAGCGAGCGAATTGGGCCTTCATTCGATTTCCCGGAGTTTGAAATCAGGCATCTGTCATCGGGTCAAAACGCTACTGCGTCACGTAGTCGAGCCGCAGCACGCGCGTATCCATGATCAGCTCTACCGCAAGGTCTATTGCCGCATGTACCGGCGCCTGCAGCCGCCCTATCGGGACATCCGCGACATCACCGGCTATCCCGGCTCGGAAACGTAAACGTCGCGCCCGGCAATGGGCGGAACCTCGGCTTTAAGCGGGCCCTTGACGAAGTACATGTCAATATGGCCCTTGCCTTTGGCTTCCACCTTGCCCCGGTACTCGCAATCGAACTCTTGCCGAATCAAGTCGTAGGTATAGGCCGAGATATTCACCCGATCGATCTCGCCGGAGCTTTCCATGCGCGACGCCACATTGACGGTGTCTCCCCATAGATCGAACGCATACTTTCGCTTGCCGACGACACCGGCCACCACCGGGCCGGAATGAACGCCGACCCGAAGTGACCACTTGAAGGCCGCTGTCCGGTTTCTGTTCTCGAGATAGCCAACCATCTGCAGTCCGGCGCGTACGCAGCGTTGTGCATGATCGGCACAAGGCTTCGGCAACCCGGCTGCGGCCATGTAGGCGTCGCCGATCGTCTTGATTTTCTCGACGCCACACGCATCCGTGATGCCATCGAATGCGGCAAATATCTCATTGAGTTCTGCCACCATCCGGTCCGCCGGCATGGTGGAGACGGCCTGGGTGAATTCGCTGAAGTCGGTGAACAGAATGCTCACCGATTCATGCCGCACCGGACGGGCACGGCCTGTCGACGACAATTCTTCCGCGATTTCAACGGGAAGGATGTTGTGCAGCAACTCCTTGGTGCGTACCTGTGCGTGCTGAAGTTCAAGTGTGCGCTGGGAGACCTTCTCCTCCAGTTCACGTTCCGAGCGCTGCAGGCCTTCAATCAGCGCGGTCTGCGAATCGAGTACCTCGCGGGTCTTGCGCTCATTGTCGGCGGACAGACGCACTACGACCGGGTAAAGCGCAGCACCGCAAAGCAGGGAGGCCAATCCGGCCATCAGTGCCATGATCAGGGAACTGGTAAATATCTGGTCCCGTTGCCACGCAGGTACCACGCGCACCCCTTCGAAATATCCGGAAATGGGCCCGCTCGTATCAGTCTTGGAAGCGCGCAACGGGACAAAGACCCGCAGCACCCAATACCCTCCCGGGAGATCCAGGCTCTCGTACGACGCCGCGACATAGCCCGGCGCCGCATGTTTCGGCAGCGACGGCTCAACCGCATCGCCTTCTGGGGTCATCGCTTCGGCGAGTTTGCGCCCCTTGCCGTCGTAAATTTCTGCGATATCAAACAAACCGCCCGAGATTGTCCTGGCGGCATTCATGGCATGTTCGGCGGAATTCGGCGCGTCCAGATTGATGGCGCTGAAGTGCCGCAGCAGTCCGCTGGATTCTTCGATGGCGAGTGAAACGATGCCTTCCTCGGCATGTTCCCGCGCCACAAACCATGAGACAGAACTGGCGATGCCAGCCAAAATGATGCTGATGGCAGCGATACGAATGGCCGTGCGTTTCTGAAAGTGGTTCATCGCATCGTCTTCGCGTCAGCGCGGGAAACTACCATTGTAAGGTCATCCAGAAGCACCCAAATCATGATAAGTAATCCAGCCGCAAGCGCTGCTGCAGCGTGCGCGCCTGGCGAAAGGCTTCCTTGAGGATTTGCCGGTCGAGCTTGTGCAGACGGTCCGGATTGAGCCGGTTGACGGCTTCGGGAAATTCGCCGGATACCTGATTCTGCAG
Organism: Rhodocyclales bacterium; assembly: GCA_026399415.1. Taxonomy (GTDB): domain Bacteria; phylum Pseudomonadota; class Gammaproteobacteria; order Burkholderiales; family Rhodocyclaceae; genus Sulfuritalea. The sequence continues at coordinate 2,643 of JAPLQZ010000042.1, forward strand.
GCGCAGGCGCTGTATCTGGTAGAAGGCGGCCGCCATCGCTGCGGCTTCCTCGACCGGCATCCCCAGCGCGGAGCGCACGCCACGCAGGCGCTCGACGGTGTTGGTGTATTCGATGCCGTGAGCCAGCGCGAGTATCCGCACCGCGTCGACAAACAGGCGAATCCCCTGCCCTTTGAGATCGAGAGTGTGGGGATACCTGCGGTCGTCGTTGCAGCGGAAGTCGCGCCACCAGCTCAAAGGGGGTTCCTGCTCGAGCGCATTGGCCGCCATCGCCCGCACGAAGGCCGTGTTTCCCTTGAAGCGTTGCAGCAGCCAGTGCTGCAGCTCAGTCACCAGTTCTTCGCGGCCATAGAGCGGACGGAAATCAAAAAAGATGCTGGCGTTGAGCAAAGACTTGGGTTCCGGCACCGAGATCCAGCCGCCGAAGGTCAGCTTCCACTCGTCGAGGGAAAGGCACCAGGCCGGGTTGCCGGCCATGATCTGCCCGGTGCACAGCGGGAACCCGCAAACGTCGAGTGCCGTATTGACGGCACGGGCGAAGGGCAGAAATTTCTGCCGCAGATCCTCTGCCTCCGCCGCCGATGCCGCCGCGAAGACGATGCCATTGTCCTGATCGGTGACCAGGGTCTGCTCCAGCCTGCCTTCCGAACCGAAGACAATCCAGCACCAGGGCACGTAGGGAAGTTCGAACTCGCCTTCCACCAGGTCGATAACCTGCAGGGCAACCAGATCGTTGAGGGCCGCAATCCATTCGCACAAGGCCTCCGCGCCGCTGCCCTCGGCCAGACGGCGGGCGGCGAAGCGGCGCACGGCGGCGGTTTGCTCTGCAAGGGCGGCGATACTCCCGGTCGCCAGAATGGCGTCGGCCAGACTCGCCGAATCGGCCGCCTGCATGCCGTACAGATCGCCTTGGGAAACCACATTGAAAAGACGCCCGTCGGTCCCGGTCAATATCAGGTGTCGCATGCCGCGGCGGAACATCAGCACGGTCGCCTGATGCACAGTCGCCTCCGCCGACAGGCTGGCCAGTCCGCCGGTCATGATGCCGGCCACCGGCCCGGCGAGATCGCAATCATCGTTGATGATGGAACGAATCGCATCGCGCAAGGTAACGATGCCCAGTGGCACCGAACTTTCGGTATCGACGATGACGGCCGCCTCGGCGTCCTGTGCATCGATGGCGCGCAGGGCGTCGCGCACCGAGGTCGCCGGATCGACCACCACGGGCGGCTCCAGCGGAAGATTGCGCAGCGTGGTGTTGAGGTTCACCGACACTGCGTCGAAGCTTGCTGCCTCAGTAGCGGATGCGGGCATGGTAGGTTTTCTCGCTGGCCTCGCGCGCCGCGCCCAACGTGCGGATGCCCTTGTCGGCGAGCAGCGGCAGCATCTTGAGAAAAATTTCGGCCGTGACGATGGCGTCACCGATCGCCGTGTGACGCCCCAGCACCGACACCCCCAGCCGCTGGGCGATCTCTTCCAGTCGATGCGACTCCTGATTCGGAAACAACACGGCAGAGAGCAGAAAGGTATCGAGCACCGGACGATCAAAGCAAATGCCGGTGCCAGCTTCCTTTAATTCAAGAAAGCGCATGTCGAACGCCGCATTGTGTGCCACCAGTACGGTATCCGCGACATAGGAACGGAAAATCGGCAGGACGCTATCGATCGACGGCTGCCCGGCCAACATGTCGGCCGTGATGCCGTGGATCTTCGCCGATTTTACCGGCAGGGTCCGCTGCGGATCGACCAGTTGGTCAAACGATTCGTGGCGCAGCAGGCGGCGATTGACGATACGAACCGCCCCGATCTGGATGATCTCATCGCCCTCCGATGGCTCGAGGCCTGTGGTTTCGGTATCGAACACCGTGTAGGTGATCTGTGCCAGAAGCCGGTCATCCAGCGCCAGATCCGTCTCCTCGCCTTTGAAAAGGTCGAAGTCATAGAACTCGGGCCGGCTGTCGGCCATCGCGCTGCCCGCAACGGCGGAAGCCGCCTCCTGCGCGCTGACTGCCGGCAGCAGGAAACGAAAGAAGGCGAGATAGGAAGCGTGGTTGCGCTGAAACCAGACCTCGCCGCCGTTGCGTTCGACTACATCGCGCACCGTCAGCGGCGAAGATTCCCCGGCCACCGTCATCGGATCGAGTTCCCAGGCCATCACGGTCTCGGTACTCATGAACACACCCGACCAGATCAGGTCGATATGCGCCATCTCGCCCTCCTGGCTCAGACGCAGCTTCAGGTCCCTGATCTGGTACTCGTCGTGCAGGCGCGCGGCAAGATAGGTCATCGCCTGCAACAGGGAGAAGCCGTCAACCTTGATCCAGACGCCCGCATCGATATCGTCGAGGCTCACCTGCACCGGGCAGCGGTCGGCGATCCGGCGGCGGGCGGCCATCAACAGGTCGGAGCCGAGCATCTCCTCCAGCGGCCAGCGCGACTTGAGCACAGCGGCATATCTGCGCGCCGCCGATTCGACGCGTCCGGCAAGGCCCTCGGCTTCGTCACGCACCACAGCCAGGAAGCGCCGGTGTTCCTCCGCGCTCATGTCAGCGTAATCGTGCAGCGTCTCGGCGGCGGCCCGCAGATTGCCTACCGGTCCCCGGCTGCTCTCGGTGAGTTCCTGCAGCAACTGGTCGCGGGTGGACTCGCTGTCGAATGTCTCCGTCATGTCCTCGATCATCGTCATGTAGCCGGAGAGTCCGTGCGCCGCGCCCGCCTCCGCGCCGCTCGCGGTGACGCTCCCTGCCTCGGGTATCGGTGCAACGAGAACGCGCAGCAGGCGACCGGACTCACTCACTGCCACAAAATGACGATGAGTACGCCGTCGGGTATCGATGTTCTCAAGGGCATAGGCGATCAGGTGTCGATCAAAAATGCCGTAGATTGACCGGCCCAGACCCAGTGCCGCCATGCCCTGCCCCGACGAACCGGCGAATAGGGCGCGGGCGCGGCGGTTGTAGAGCAGAACCCGGCCATCCGGATTGCAGACAATGACACCCTGCGCGAGTTCCGACATGAGCACCGCGAAACGGTTGCGGTCGGCCTCTGCCGCCGCATTGGCGGCGCGGATTCGCGCGCCGATCTCCTCTTCCTGCGTCTGATGCCGCTCGGCAACACGATTGACGGCGGCAACCAGCGCCTGCAACTCGCGGCTTCCCTGCATGGTCAATCGGGTCGTCGGCTCTTTGAGCATGGTCCCGGCTTCCTCGGCAGCGCGCGCCGGCAGCACCACCAGAAACTCGTGCGCCGCCCGCAGCATGAGAAATAGAAAAATGCAGGCGACAAAGACGATCATCAACACGGCGCCGAAGCGGCGCTCGAGAAGGGACGCAAGCAGCGCCTGCTCCTGCCCTTCAAGGCCCGAGCCGATGACCTCAACCGCCGCCAGCAGGACCGCCAGCAGGAAAACGCTGGCGACCGCGACGGCTGTTATCAGCTTGGCCCGGGATTGCACGATGTGATCAACTCAACCGGCGCAGCACCGGCCGCTCATGCCCGGTCGATCAGCGTCTTGACCTTGGCAATAAGTTCCCTGGTCGAAAACGGCTTGGTCATATAGACATCGGCACCCAGCGCCAGGCCTTTGGAGACCTCGGTATCGCGTCCCTTGGCGGTCAGCATCATGATCCGCAAGTCCTTGAACTCCGGGTCCTGACGCAGATCCTGGCACACTTCAAAGCCGTTTCGCTGCGGCATCATGACATCGAGAATCGCCAGATCCGGCCGCTCGGCGCGGACCCGGACAAGCGCCTCCGCGCCGTCATGCGCAACGACCACCTCGTAACCTTCGCGCTTGAGCAGGAACTCGAGCGAAATGACGATATTCGGCTCGTCATCGGCGATCAGAATCTTCTTGGCCATGCGTCCCCTCACCTTTTTTTCTTCTATTCGGGAGAATACACCGCTCCAGCCGCCGGGGGCAGGTTCACGTAATCCGGGCAGATCCCGGATGTCTTTCCTGGAGACAATAAAAAGCCCACCGCGAAGGGTGGGCTGCTGGCGCCAGAAATGGTGATCAGGCTGCCGCTTGCGCCGGGATCTGCCGGCTGTGGTGGGTGATGCGGTTTCGGGCGTCGACATACACCAGGTCGGGCTCGAAATTCTGCAGTTCAAGCTCGTTCATCATGACGTAGGTGGCAATGATCAGCAGATCGCCGGCGGCCGCTTTGCGCGCGGCGGCGCCATTGACCGAAATCGTGCCACTACCACGCTCGGCGCGAATGGCATAGGTGGTAAATCGCTCGCCATTGTTCACGTTGTAGATGTCGATCTGCTGGTATTCCCTGATGTCCGCTGCTGCGAGCAGGTTTTCATCGATGGCGCAGGAACCCTCGTAGTGCAGTTCGGAGTGGGTCACCGTGACACGGTGCAGTTTTGACTTGAGCATCATGCGTTGCATTGACAGCCCTTTCTCATGCAAAGGCGGCAATAGACCGGGAACTCCCCTCAAGGGATCGCATTCCCACCGTTTTTGCTTCTGGCACACCGCCGGCATGAGCGCATCGCAGTGACCTAAACTTCCAGATTATCGATGAGGCGCGTGCTTCCCAAACGCGCCGCCGCCAACACCACCAACCCGGAATCGTGAGCAGATGGCAATTGTAGATCAACTTTTTTACGCAATGCAACATAATCCGGAATCCAGCCACTGGCCTGGAGTTCGAGCACCGCACTGTGCTCCAGCCCAGCCCAATCCCGGAAACCGGCGCGTACCGACTCTGCCACTTTGATCAGGATCCTATATAAATTAGGGGCTTGCGCCCTTTCAGCGGCCGACAAATAGCCGTTGCGCGAGGACAGTGCCAGCCCGTCAGCCGCCCGGACGGTCTCGCCGCCGATGATTTCGATGGGCAGGTTGAACTCCTGCGCCATGTTGCGAATAACCATCAGTTGCTGGTAATCCTTCTTGCCGAACAGCGCCGCGTCAGGCTGGGCGATCTGGAACAACTTCATCACCACCGTCGCGACGCCGCGAAAATGCCCGGGGCGAAATTCGCCATCGAGAATACCTGCCTGCCCGGGCGGCGGTTCAATCTGGTAGGTCTGCGGCTGCGGATACATTTCCGCCTCCAGCGGGGCAAAAAGATGGTCGACACCGGCCGCTTCCAGACGCTGGCAATCTGCGGCAAAGGTACGCGGGTAGGTTTCGAAGTCCTCGCCGGGGCGGAATTGCAGGCGATTGACGAAAATGGTCGCCATCACCTGATCGGCATGGGCCCGCGCCTGCGTCATCAGCGCAATATGGCCATCGTGCAAGTTGCCCATGGTGGGCACCAGCGCCATGCGCTTGTCCGGGCCGGCCTTGCCTCGCGCCGCGCGCAGTCCGGCAATCGTGTCGTGGATCTGCATGGCTCAGAGCTTGTTTCAGTAGGTGTGTTCGGGCGCCGGATAACTACCGTCCTTGACCGCCTTGACGTAGGCAATCACGGCCGCATCGATGCTCGCCGCGCCTTCCATGAAGTTGCGCACGAAGCGCCCCTTCTTGCCCGGATAGACGCCGAGCATGTCGTGCAGCACCAGCACCTGACCGTCGCAGTCCTTGCCGGCGCCGATACCGATGCTGGCGCAGACTTTCAGCATGCGGGTGATTTCACCCGCGAGTTGCGCCGGCACCATTTCCAGTACCATCAAGGCCGCGCCGGCCTGTTCCAGCGCCACGGCGTCGCGCTTCATGCGCGCCGCGCCTTCCTCGTCGCGTCCCTGCACACGATAGCCGCCCAGCGCATGCACCGATTGCGGCGTCAGACCAATATGGGCGCAGACCGGCACGCCGCGCTCCACCATGAAATGCACGGTGTCGGCCATCACCTCGCCGCCTTCGAGCTTGACCATCTCGGCGCCCGCCGCCAGCAGTTTGCCGGCATTGCGGATCGCCTGCTCCTTCGACTCGTGGTACGCGCCGAAGGGCAGGTCGGCCACCAGCATGGGTCGCGCCGGCAGGGCCGCGACGCAGGCCGTGTGATAGACCATGTGCTCCATGGTCACTGGCAGCGTCGAGGTCTTGCCCTGGATCACATTGCCCAGCGAATCGCCGACCAGCATGACGTCGACGCCGCAGCGGTCTTCCAGCGCGGCAAAACTGGCGTCATAGCAGGTAAGCATGGAGATCTTCTCGCCTTCGCGCTTCATGCGCGCAAGCTCCGGCAGCGTGATCGGCTTGTTGCTGGCTAGGTAGGTCATGGAGTTCTAAAAATGAAGTAAACGGCGCCTAGGATACACAAACTCTTCGCCATAACTCAGGCGGCCTGCGGCAGCAATCTGGCAATCTGCTGGTCGCCACAGCGCAGCAGCAGCTCGCTCACTCTGCCGCGCCCCGGGATCGCCAGCTGCGGCGCGATTTCGGCCAGGGGCGCCAGCACGAAGGCGCGCTCATGCAGGCGCGGATGCGGCAGGGTGAGTTGCGGGTCGTCGCTGACCGTGTCGCCGTAAAGCAGCAAATCGAGATCCAGGGTGCGCGGCGCGTTCTTCACGCTGCGCAGGCGGCCGAAGCGCTCCTCGATCGCAAACAGGGAGTCCAGAAGAGTCGGCGCCGACGACACGGCGACCAGTTCGACCACGGCATTGATGAAGTCGGGCTGATGCTTGAGACCGACCGGCGCCGTGCGATACAACGAGGATGCCGCGATGAATTCGGTCTGCGGCAGCACGCGCAGGGCAAGGATCGCCGCCTTCACCGTCGCCACCGGGTCTCCCAGATTGGCGCCCAGCGCGATGAAGCAACGCTGGCTCACTTCAGCCTTCGCTGGATGTGCTGCTGGCCATGTCACCCTCGCCCGCGGGCTTCTTGCCGCGGACACGCCGCCGGCGCTTCTTGGGGCCGCTATCGGGTATCAGCAAGGCTTCGCGACCGTCAGGGTCGGTGTTCTGGAAGTCATGCCACCACGTCGCGATTTCCATGTCGATCTCGCCGCTCTCGGCACGCAAGGCGAGGAAGTCATAGCCGGCGCGAAAACGCGGCAGTTCGATCAGACGATAGGGCGATTTTCCGGCGCGTTTCTCGAAACGTGGTTGCAGGGCCCAGATATCCTTGATGTCGCCGACGACGCGGCGCGTGATGGCGAGCTTTTCGCCCTGTACGTTCAGCACTTCGTCCATCGCTTCATACAGGGCCGGAATCGGCACGTCGCCCTTGGCCTTGCGCGCTTCCCAGGAGGCCAGAACTTCGTGCCAGAGCAGGGTGGCGAACAGATAGCCGGGCGACAGCGATTTGCCGGCCTTGACCCGCGCATCGGTGCTGGCCAGCGACAGCATGACGAATTTCTCGCCCAGCGGTTGCTCAAGGATGACGTCGAGCAAAGGCAGCAGGCCGTGATGCAGGCCGTCATCGCGCAAGCGCTTGACGCATTCGACCGAGTGTCCGGAGAACAGCAACTTCAGCATCTCGTCGAACATCCGCGCCGCCGGCACGTTTTCCATCAGGTCGGCCATCTCGCGAATGGGAGCGCGTACCGCCGGATCGAGCGTCAGCCCCAGCTTGGCGGAAAGCCGCACCGCACGCAGCATGCGTACCGGATCTTCGCGGTAACGCTGCTTCGGATCGCCGATCATGCGCAGCGTTTTTTGTTTCAGGTCGGCGACGCCATGGTGATAGTCGATCACCGTTTCGGAAGCCGGATCGTAATACAGGGCGTTGACCGTGAAGTCGCGGCGCGCCGCGTCTTCGGCGATCGAACCGAAGACGTTGTCGCGCAGCACGCGGCCGTGTTCATCCTTGACGGTATGGGCATCGTGGGCGGCGCGGAAGGTCGACACTTCGAGCGTTTCGCCGCCCTGCATCACGTGCACGATCTGGAAGCGACGGCCGATGATGCGCGCGCGGCGGAACAGCGCACGCACCTGCTCCGGCGTCGCATCGGTGGCGATGTCGTAGTCCTTGGGGTCGATGCCGGCGATCAGGTCGCGCACGGCGCCACCCACGACATACGCCTTGTGGCCGGCCTGCTGCAGGGTCTCGCAGGTGCGACGGGCACCCAGGGAAACGCGCTCGCGGCGGATGCCATGGCGCGCCACGGCAATCATGGCCGGACCGTGTGTTGCGGGAGAGTCGCCACGACGAAAAACGTGACGCAGAAACTTGCGGATCATGGAGATGGAATAAGGAGGATGCGGGGCTGCTGCAAGAGGCGGCAATGATAGCGGAAACGCAGTTTCAGTGGAGGCTAACGTCGGCCTCATCGACGTTAAGCGTAGCGGCCGTAGCTAAACGCCCGGCGGGCCAAGCAGCCGGCTTCCGCTAAAATCAGTTTTTTCACCAACCGCACGACCTATGGAACTCGCAAAGAGCTTCGAACCCGCCGAAATCGAGCGGCGCTGGTACCCGATCTGGGAGTCGCGCGGCTACTTCGCCGCCGGCCTCGACACCGCCAAGACCCCAGCCAGGGATAGTTTCTGCATCCTGCTGCCGCCGCCGAATGTCACCGGCACGCTGCACATGGGCCATGGCTTCAACCAGGCCATCATGGATTCCCTGACGCGCTACCACCGCATGCGCGGCGACAACACGCTTTGGCAGCCCGGCACCGACCACGCCGGCATCGCGACGCAGATCGTGGTGGAGCGGCAGCTCGACGGCCAGGGCATCTCCCGCCACGATCTCGGCCGTGAGAAATTCCTGGAAAAGGTCTGGGAGTGGAAGGAGTATTCCGGCAACACCATCACCAAGCAGATGCGCCGGCTCGGCACCTCGCCCGACTGGTCGCGCGAGCGCTTCACGATGGACGCCGGGCTGTCGAAGATCGTCACCGAAACATTCGTCCGCCTCCACAAGGAAGGCCTGATCTATCGCGGCAAGCGGCTGGTGAACTGGGATCCAAAACTGCTCACCGCCGTGTCCGACCTCGAAGTGGTGAACGAGGAAGAAGACGGCTCGATGTGGCACATCCGCTATCCGCTGGCCGATGGCTCCGGTTCTCTGACGGTCGCCACGACGCGCCCCGAAACCATGCTCGGCGACGTCGCCGTGATGGTCCATCCCGAAGATGAGCGCTACGCCCACCTGATCGGCAGGAACGTCGTCCTGCCGCTATGCGACCGCGAGATCCCGATCATCGCCGACAACTACGTGGACAAGGAATTCGGCACCGGCTGCGTCAAGGTGACGCCGGCCCACGACTTCAACGACTGGCAGGTAGGCCATCGACATGGCTTCACGCCGATCGGCATTCTCACGCTGGACGCCCGCATCAACGAGCATGGCCCGGAGAAGTACCGCGGCATGGACCGCTTCGAAGCGCGCAAGGCTGTCGTCGCCGACCTGGAGGCGGCAGGCCTGCTCGACAGCGTCAAGCCGCACAAGCTGGTCGTGCCGCGCGGCGACCGTACCGGCGCCATCATCGAACCGATGCTGACCGACCAGTGGTTTGTCGCCATGACCAAGCCTGGCGCCGACGGCACCAGCATAGCCGGCAAGGCGCTGGAATGCGTCGCCTCGGGCGAGATCCGCTTCGTCCCCGAGAACTGGGTCAATACGTACAACCAGTGGCTCAACAACATCCAGGACTGGTGCATCTCGCGGCAGTTGTGGTGGGGCCATCAGATTCCGGCCTGGTACTCGGACGACGGCCGCTTCTATGTCGCCCACGACGAGGCCGAGGCCTATGCCGAAGCCAGGCGCGACGGCTACACGGGCGGCCTCGAGCGCGACCCCGACGTACTCGACACCTGGTACTCGTCGGCTCTGTGGCCGTTCTCGACGCTCGACTGGACGCCGGAGTGGCCGGCGAAGTCGAACCCGGCGCTGGACCTCTACCTGCCGTCGACGGTGCTGGTCACCGGCTTCGACATCATCTTCTTCTGGGTGGCGCGCATGGTCATGATGACCAAGCACATCACCGGCAAGATCCCCTTCAGGGACGTCTATGTGCATGGCCTGATCCGCGACGCGGAAGGCCAGAAGATGAGCAAGTCGAAGGGCAACGTGCTCGACCCGATCGACCTGATCGACGGCATCACGCTCAACGGACTGGTGGAAAAACGCACCACGGGCCTGATGAACCCGAGGGACGCCGCCAAGATCGAAAAGCGCACCCGCAAGGAATACCCGAACGGCATTGCCGGATTCGGCACCGACGCGCTGCGCTTCACCTTCCTGTCGCTGGCCTCGCCGGGGCGCGACATCAAGTTCGACATGCAGCGCTGCGAGGGCTATCGCAACTTCTGCAACAAGCTGTGGAATGCCTCGCGCTTTGTGCTGATGAATTGCGAAGGACAGGATTGCGGCCTCGCCGAGCACGGTTCCGAGGCCTGCAACGGCAGCTATCTGGATTTCTCCCCGGCCGACCGCTGGATTGTCAGCCGCCTGCAAGAGGTCGAACAGGAAGTCGAACAGCATTTCGCCGACTACCGCTTCGATCTGCTGGCCCGAGCCATCTACGAATTTGTCTGGGACGAGTATTGCGACTGGTATCTGGAACTGGCAAAAGTGCAGGTTCTGCAGGGCAACGAAGCCCGGCAGCGCGCGACGCGCCGCACGCTGGTACGCGTGCTGGAAACCGTGCTGCGCCTGGCGCATCCGCTGATTCCGTTCATCACCGAGGAGCTCTGGCAAACCGTCGCGCCGCTGGCCGGCAGGGCCGCTGCGGATGACGATTCCAGATCGTTGATGCTGCAGGCCTATCCGAAGGCCGATCTGTCGCGGTGTGACGCCGCAGCCGAAGCCTGGGTGGCCAGGCTCAAGGACATGATCAATGCCTGTCGCAGCCTGCGCGGCGAAATGAATATCTCGCCGGCATTGCGCGTGCCATTAGTCGGCGCTGGCGATACGGCGATTCTGAGCGCCTATGCGCCCTACCTCGCGGCGCTGGCCAAGCTCTCCGAGGTCACCACAGCGGAGGTGCTGCCCGAGTCGGACGCCCCGGTGCAGATCGTCGGCGAATTCCGTCTGATGCTGAAAATCGAGATCGATGTCGCCGCCGAGAAGGAGCGCATCGGCAAGGAACTCGCCCGCATCGAAGGAGAAATCGTCAAGGCGGAGAAGAAACTCGCCACCGAAAGCTTTGTATCACGCGCTCCGGCGCAGGTCGTGGCGCAGGAGCGCGAGCGGCTGGAAGGCTTTACTGCTCTTTGCGAGAAGCTAAAGACGCAGATCGCGCGACTGAGCTAACCGACCAACGAAATCCCGGCTCAAGACCGGGATTTCCGCACGCAAGAACAACCCATCGGTTGATCGCCTTCAGTACGTCATGATCGATACTGGCTGCGCCGCAACAAGACGGGTCAGAATTTTAGTTGCCACCACTCCAGCGTTACCGCCTTCAGGCCATCGCGCTCCTGATTTTCTCCATCCCAGACCGCGAATGCGATCGGCATGGTGCTTTTGCCTTGCAGGCTGGCACCCTCGTCAGATTTAACCTTCAGGGAACGCGACAGAACCACCGCCCAGCCGCTATCCGTTCGTACTCCGGTACTCTTCAGGCCTTCGAAGGGTACCAGGGTGGAGGTGCCGAAGCCCTTGGCGACCAGGTTTTCGGTATGGCCGTTGGCCAGCCAGTGCCAGACATTCACCGCGTTCACGGGGTCGCCCATGAAGGGCGTGGTGGAGGCTTTGCCGTTAACAGGAAACTGGACTGCCGCACCGTCCACGAACTGCCCCGTGTCCTTGATTGCCGTATTGGCGGTGCGGTCGTTCCAGGCCAGCTTCACGAACAGCCGGTCACCGGCACGCACCACCTGAGCCGTAAGGCGCTCGGCAACGGGGGTGCCGACGATGGAGCCATGCCCGGGAAAGGCAGGCTGCAGGGCGACCTGGGCGGCCGGCGCCTTTTTCCAGATCGCCGCGTCGGGTGAGGCGGCATCCACGCCCGCCACCGAAAGGACTCGAATGGTCTTCGTCGCGGGAGCGGCTTGCACCGCGGTCGCGGCGAGGCCGACCGTCGCGGCGGTCGAGGTAAGTATGGCGAGCGCCACCAGTTGCTTCATCAGATTGCTTGGGTTCATGTGTATCTCCCGATTCTTAGGATTCGCTGCCGAGCCGGCCGCGGTGAGCTTCGACCAATTCGGCAAGCGCCGTCCCGAACTGCGCATACGCCGTATCCGTCGCCTCCAGCTTGCGACGGAATTCCGGCAGCCAGGCCGCGAGGTGCCTGTTGAGGAAGTCCCGGCCCGCGCGCCGGAAGGATTCCGCATCACCGCCCTTCTGCTCCGCCGCCTGCTCCTGCATGCAAAGCCAGGCGAGAAACTCGAGTTCGGTGACGAGGTGATCCGGATACTCCCGATCGGTCTCGGACAGCTTGACGTCGAAGAACTCGTAGAAGCGCAAGAGGTCTTCGAGAATGCCCTCGCGTCCCAGGTCTCCCCGGTGCATGCCTTCGAACAGGGGCACCGGCGACTTGCCGCGTCCCAGTTCGAAGGCGGCCAGGTAGTCGGCCTCCATGGCGTCCTGGCCGAGCGTCGGATCGATCAGTCCATGCTCCACCAGACGCTGCCAGGCTTCCGGATTCGGGTAGGAGAAGAGCTGAGCCATGCCCAGATAGGCGCCCGCCAGGATGCCGGCTGCGTCGGTCTGCGCGTTCATAGCCGGTACCTGTCCTTGTTGGTGTAGCCGATCAGAATCTCGGTCAGCTCCGAGGGCTTTGCCTCCCGGCGCTTCTGCATCTCGCGTCCGAGGGTCTCCAGCGCCTGCTTCGTGCCGGGGCCGAACAGCGCCTCGAGATCCGCGAGCGGAATGCGCGGCTTGTCGCCCAGCCGGCCATCTTCTTCAAAAACCAGCGGCGTGGTATTCATCGGCGGCACGTAGAACACGTTGGGCTCGGTGCCATATTCGGCGTGCAAGGGTAGCGCCACCTTCCACTGCTCGACCAGCTTATGAATTGGCCCATCCTTGTCGTCGCGGTAGCCGACGAAGCGGATCTTGCCCACGCATTGCGCCACGCAGGCCGGCGGAACGCCCTTCTCCACCCGTGGATAGCAACCGATGCATTTCTCCGACTTCTGGGTTTGCAGATTGAAATACACCTTGCCGTAGGGGCAGGCCTTGACGCAATAGCGGTAACCCTTGCAGCGCTCCTGGTCCAGCACCACCAGCCCGTCCTCCGGCCGCTTGTAGATCGCCTTGCGCGGACAGGCCGCCAGGCATGCCGGGTTGGAGCAATGGTTGCAGATGCGCGGCAGGTAGAAATAGTGGTCGTTGGGGAACTCGCCCTTGCCCTCGTCCTCGTCCCAATTGACACCCCAGGTGGGTTTCTCGTGCGGCACGACCTGGTTGCCCTTGCCTTGCAGCAAGACTTCTTCGAGGTTGTACTCCCAGACGCCGCCGTAGTCTTCCTTCGGCGGAATCTTGCCGTCGGTCTGCAAGGCCCCGCCCTTGAAGCCGCCGCCCTTCTGCTCCCAGTTCTTCGGGTAGCCCTTGCCGGGGCGCGTTTCCACGTTGTTCCAGTACATGTACTCGCGCCCGTCGCGGTTGGTCCACAACTGCTTGCAGGCCATGGTGCAGGTGTGGCAGCCGATGCACTTGTTCAGGTCGAATACGTAGGCCAACTGTCTCTGGCTCATGATCTGTTCCTCAGGCTTTCTCGACGTCGACCGTCGTTTCGTAGAAGATGCGGTTCGGATTGAAGCCGCCGGACACGTACCTGATGTGGCCGTAGCCCCCCACCAGTTCCAGCGGGTTGATCAGCTCGGCGCCGACGTCGTTGTAGTGGGTCATGTTCTTGTACAGGTACTGCTCCCAGCCGTGCTCGGAGAACACCTGATCATCCGGCAGCGAAGGGGCCAGTTTTGCCATGGCGAAAAACTCGCCCTGCCCGTTGAATACCCGCACCAGATCGCCGTCCTTGATGCCCTTGCGGGCCATGACCTTCGCATTGAGGCAAACGTCCGGCTCGCCGCGCTGATGGCGCAGCAGCCACTTCTCGTTGCGGGCGAAGGAATGGATGCCCCAGCGGGTGTGCGGCGAGTTGGTCTTGAAGGGGTACTTCTTCGGCCCCAGGTGGCCACCCTTGACCTGCGGTTTCGGCAGCGTCGCGCCAAAGCGCTGGAACCACTCGTGGTCCACGTAGAACTGCAGGCGACCGGTGAGCGTGCCGTAGGGCTTCTTGTCCGTCACGTTCACGGTGAAGGGACGGTAGGGCTTGTCCGCAGGCACCGGCCCTGTCTTGCCGGCCGACTCGCCCACGGCGACGAAGCCTTTCTTCATCGCCTCCTCGTAAGTGCCCGCGCCCAGTGCCTTGGAGCGCTCCATGACGAAGCGGAGCGCTTGTTCGTCGCTAACGACTTTGCCGTCCATGGTGAACTCGTCATAGACCTTGTCGAAGTCGATCCAGCTCTTGATCTCCGGGTCTTCCACCCGGGAAATGCCGCGAGCCCTGGCCCGCTCCTGGATTTTCCTGGCGAGCTCCAGGTTGATCTGCCAGTCGGTCTTGCGTTCGTACATGGGCTTGATCGGCTGGCCATAGAGATGGATGAAGCGGGTCGTCGAAGTCTCGCGGATGTCCAGTTTCTCGATCGCCGCGGCCGGTAGGACGATGTCGGCGTACATGGCGCCCGAATTGAGACGGAAGTCCACCACCACCAGCAGTTCGCAGCGCTTGAGGAAGTTCTCCGCCAGATGGCTGTAGCCGTTGGAAGTGGCCCAGAGGTTGATGCCGCCGTTGATGTAGACCACCGGGTCCTTGATCGACTGCCACTTGGGCATCCAGCCCTTGGCCTCCGACTCCTTGCGCAGGGCCTCCATGTCGTCCACATCGAAGCCGATCTGCTCCTTCAGCTGGGCCGCGTCGTAGTAGGCCTTGGAGCGGCGGTACTGCTCGCCCCATACCCACTGGGCCAGCACCATGGAGACGCTGCGGCCCGGCCTGTCCTTCACGGCGCCGAGTTCCGTGTTCCCTTCCAGGCGCCAGCCCTCGTAGGTGGTGTCGATGGAACCCGTGGTGCCATGGTGGCCGATCAGGGTGAGGATGAGGATCTTCAGCCGCCCGCACTGGAAGCCGTCCATGTGCTTCTGGTTGTTGTAGCCGTCGAGGATGCGCAAGGCCTTGCACTCGGCGATCCAGCCGGCGAGCTTGCGCACCACGGTCGGATGGATGCCCGTGGTGGCCTGGGTGACCTCGGGCGTGTAAGGGGCAATCTCGGCCTTCAAGCGCTCGAAGACCGTGGTCACCTCGATGCCATCCGCCTTGAAAGTGCCCTCCAGGGCCGGATCGACGGCGCCGAGTTTCAGGGTCTTGTCCTTGCTGCCCATGCTGCCGGGCGCCGCCACGGCCTTGCCGGTTTTCGTATCCCAGACGTAGAAAATCTCTACGCTGCCGTCAGGGTTGAAGTCCTTCTCGCGCAGGAACTTGCCGTTGTCGGTGCGCACCAGGAAGGGCAGGTCGGTTTGTTCCTTGAGGTAGTCAGCCTTGTAATGCTTGCCGGCGATGAGCGTGTTCACCAGCGCCGCGGCGAGATGGGAGTCTGTCCCCATTTTCACCGGCACGAAGAAGTCGGAGTGGATCGAAGATGGATTGTAGTCCGACGAGATATTCACCAGGCGCGCGCCGTTGTAGCGCGCTTCCATCAGGAAGTGTGCATCCGGCTGGCGTGTGACGATGGGATTCTTGTGCCACATCAGGATCAGGTCGGAAGTGAACCAGTCGTCGAAGGTGGACACGGTGCGTGCCGGCATGCGTACCGTCTGGATGCCGGGATACAGGTCACCCGTCATCGAGGAGACGTCGGGCTTGATGGCGCCCAGCAGGTTTGCCAGCCGCGTATAGGCGGTGTTGCTGATGACCGCAAAGGGCCGCTTGGGAATGCATATATTGCCGGGGCCACGCTTGATGGTGGTGTCAATGACCTTGTCGGCGATCTCGGTCAGCGCCTCGTCCCAGGAGATGCGCTTCCACTTGCGCTCGCCGCGCGCGCCGACGCGCTTCAGCGGCCACTTGAGGAAGTCCGGCTGCTTGACCCAGGAACAGTACACGGCGCCCTTCGCGCAACCGCGCGGGTTCATGTCGGGAATGCCGGGCAGTTGCGGATACTCGCTCACCTGCTCCTCGCGCATGGGCACGCCGTTCTTCACGAACACCTTCCAGGCGCAGCCCGCCACGCAGCCGTTGGAGTGGGTGGTGAAGCCCACCGAATCCCAGGTCCATTCCTTGCGGTAGAGGTCTTCCCAACCGCGGTAGGGATAGCTCTTGAGGGGATCGTCGATGGGCAGGATTTTGGAAAAAGCCCATGCGCCGGAGGGCACGGCCATGTTGGCCAGTGCCGCGCCGGAGATCTGCAGGAACCTGCGGCGGCCGTTGCCATCGTTCGGAGTGTTCATCGCGCTTCCTCTAGGTTTGAAACGGTTGTCTGGAAATGCATGTCAAATTCATTGCTGTCGAGTAGTACGTCGTTCGGATCGCGTGCAGCGCAGCCCGCAGCTTGTCTTCCAGTTCTGCATCGGAGCAGTCGGCTCGCAGCGGGGTACGAAAATCCACGCAGTCGTTCTGACCCAAGCACATGTGCAACATGCCATCAACACCGAGGCGCACCCGATTGCAGGTCTCGCAAAAATGCTGGGAGATGGGTGTGATGAAACCAATCTGAAAACCACCGTCGGACGACACCAGGTAGCGCGCAGGTCCGCCGCCGGGAATCACGCCATCGACCAGGCCGAAGCGCTCACGCAGTCTTTCGCGCACCGGACGCAGATCCAGGAAGCCCGCATCGCGACCGGTCGCGCCCACCGGCATGGTCTCGATCAGGCGCAGCACGAAGCCGCGTTCCATGCAGTAGGTCACCATCGAGGTGATGTCCTCGTCGGTGGTGCCGGCCAGTGCCACCATGTTGATCTTGATCAGACGAAAACCTTCGCTGCGGGCGACTTCCAGGCCGTCGAGCACCTGCGGCAGCGCATCCCGTCGACAAATCGCGCGGACCCGCGCGCGATCGAGGGAATCGAGGCTGACATTGAGCCGCGTCACACCGGCCTTGTGCAGACTCGCTGCGTGTTTCGCCAGTTGCGTGCCATTGGTGGACAGCGAGAGATCGTCGATGCCTGGCAGTGCCGCCAGCTGCCGTGCCAGGTCGGGCAGGTTCTTGCGTAACAATGGCTCACCGCCGGTCAGGCGGATGCGCTTCAGTCCCAGGCGGGCGAACACCGACAATAGCCGCTCGATTTCGTCGAAGCTCAGCCAGTTTTCCGACTCCTCGTAGCCCTTGAATCCCTCCGGCATGCAGTACGAACAGCGCAGATCGCAGCGGTCCGTGACTGATAGCCTGAGGTAGTCGACGCGGCGGCCGAAGCTGTCTTCCAGCATGGCTAATCCATCTTGGCAACGCTCGGCCGCTTGTGGGCGAGGCCCTTGTGACAGTCGATGCAGGTCTCGCCTTTCTTCTGGCCTTCCTTGTGCCCGCGCCAGGCCGTCGGGGTCTGGGTCGCCTTGGACATGCCGTCGTAGCTGTGGCAATTGCGGCATTCCCGGGAATCGGTGGCCTTCATGCGGTCCCACTCGTGTTGTGCCAGTTCCAGACGCTTGGCCTCGAACTTCTCCAGTGTATCGATGGTGCCCATGATCTTGCCGTAGATCTCGCCGGAGGCCTGGATCTTGCGGGCCATCTTGTGCACCCAGTCCTTCGGCACGTGGCAGTCGGAGCAGATGGCGCGCACGCCGGAGCGGTTCGAGTAGTGCACGGTATTCTTGTATTCTCGATAGACCGTGTCCTGCATCTCGTGGCAGGAAGTGCAGAACTCCATCGTATTCGTCGCCTCTATGCCGGTGTTGAAGCCGCCCCAGAAGATTATTCCGGACAGGAAGCCGACCACTAACACCGACAGCAAGGAAAACCTGGCGTTGGGGCGTCTGAGAACTGCCCAGGCGCGCGCGAGCGCGCCCGGTGCCTTTGGATCGCTCATTCAGGAATTTCCTTGGCGGTCTTCTGGAACTCGGCGCGAACCTTCGGTAACGGTTCGCCCTCGAAGGAGCCTTTCAGCTTGTAATGCTCGTGCAGGGCCTTGGTGCGGACCGCCTTGTCGAAGTCATACTTGTACTTGGCATCGACGGCCGGCGTGAATGGCGTGAAGGGCGCCTTGGCACCCTTGAGCGGCGAACCCTGGTAGTTGAGATGGCACACCGCACAGGCGCGCTCGTAGTCGAAAATCTCGCCCAAACCGACCAGTTTTTTGCGCGGCGTGGTTTTTGAAGCCCGCACAAACTGCTTCTCCGCCGCGGCGTGTTCGTCGCGATAACCTTCCCCAGGGCCATGGCAGGATTCGCAGCCGACCGAGCCCAATGCCATTTCGCCGCCTGGCGCCGCACCGATCTTGTAGCCACCGGGTTTGCCGTAGCCTGTGCTGTGGCAACCGATGCAGTCCTTGTCCTTGGTGTAGTCCTTCGCCGGATCGAGCTTGGCCTTCTTCTTCTCTTCCACCTTGGTGTTGGCTTTCAGGGAATCGAAAGCCTTGGCGTGGGTCGTGCCTGCCCATGAGTCGCCCTGGACGGCGTGGCATTTGGTGCAGACCGCGACGCCGACATACTCTCCAGGAGCGGCGGATACCGTTAAAGCCAGACCAAACAGCGCTGCGGCCGTCAGAATCTGTAATTTGAATCGCCTCATCTTCGTTTCTCCTGGTTCAAAAAGTTGTTCAAAATCGTTCATGACCGCCGATCGTCAGCAGCCGCAGTCTGCTTCCACCGAGATCGCTGTCTGGGCCGATGCCTTCTCGCCGTTGGCGTCCTCGGCGCGCAGAATTACGACGTACAGTCCCTGCGTGAAGGTGTGTTCGACCTCTTTGGTTGCGGCCGATTCGCCGTCGCCGAATTCCCACGAGACAGATTTCAGCTTGCCGCTGCCGCCCCTGGGCAAAGCCTTGAGACTGACCTTGTAGGGCGCATTGCCGCGACGGCTGATGACGCCGCCGATCTTCAGGGCGAACTTGCCGCCGGCCGCCGCACCGACTTCATCGATCAGGAGGCTGCCGCCTAGATCCCTGGAAACCTTTGTCAGCGATTGTTTGATCTTGTCATCCATGGCCGCGGTGCCGCCCGGCTTGACTCCAGCCTGGATCGTGGCTTGCGAGCCATCGTCAATACGCAGGATTTCGGTGCCCGTATCGACAACCAGGCGACCGAGCACGGTCCACGCCGTCAGGCTCTTCTTGTCCGGATCAAAGTTCAGAGCAAATTCGGCGCCCTGTGCGCGCGTGCTCAGTCCACCCATGCGGATCTGGAAATCAGCGAACAGATGCTCGGGAACCTGGGCCTTGGCGAACACGCGCCCCCTGGCGAGTTCGAGGATAGTCTGTTCCAGTTTCTTTTCGAGGTCGAACGAAACGCCCGCCAGTTCGAGCTCTGCATTCGGATAAAGCTTAACCATGCTGCCGTTGGTCCATGACAGCAGCGCCGCCGACTTGTCACGGGTCGTGATACGGTCGCCGCGCTCCAGCACGTCGCCATCCCTGGCCGGCTTCCAGTCCCTGGCTCCGCTCTTGCGAATCTCGACGCTGCCGTCGCTTTGCGAAATGCGTACGACGGATGCATCCTCCGCCGAGGCGACAACGCTCCATAGCGCCCATACTGCAACTGCCAAAAATTTCATCATTGCTTCCTTATGTTCGCTGACCAAGCCTGGCCCTTGCTACCGCATAACACCGCAGCCCTGGGACTCCGAGTCGATGGCCATGCTGGCTTTCCTGACCCGCCCGGCACCATCCTTCACCGCCAGCACCACGTCGTAGCGGCCGACGTCATATTCCTGTTCCGGTACTTCCGCCTCACTCCATTCCTTGCCATTGCCCAGGTTCCAGTGGTAGCTCAGGGGTGGCGTCAGTCCGGCAGTCTTGGCATACAAGGAAACGATTTTCACCGCCCGATTGGTACAGAGATTCTCCGCACCGATTGCGGCCGAGGGGCCGTCCTCTGCCGGTGCCGCCAAGGGCCAAAGCCAACCAGCAAGATAGCCGCCTATCAATACACTTGCCGCGATCCTGTTCATGGTTAGAACTTGACCTCCGCGCGGAAGACGACCTCTTTCGCAGCTTTCGGCTTGCTGCCGTCAGGCAGGGTGTAGACCGCACCCGGCTTGAAATAGCCGAGGGCAATGAAACCATCCACGTGTTTGTAGATCGGGAATCCCACATTGAGGTCGAGTTCCCAACCGACATCTCTCGTCTTGTCGAACGATGTCGCCGTACCCTGACTCCAGTCGTTCACCGGTCCGCGCCCCTTGAAGACCTCGCTGGTCGTCCAGATCCGCGTCAGTGACGGCGTCAATTTCAGTCCATGACGCGGCTCCAGGGTCGTGTCCACACGAACGTAAGTGACATTGGACAGATTGCTGTCCCAGACGTAGTACCCGGCACGGATGTCTTCGCTGAAAATGTTGCCGAACTTGTGGCGCTCCGGGCACATGAAGAGCGCGTTGTAATTGCGCACTGTTCCATTGATCGGGTCGCTTGTTTCATTGCCCGAGCCGCGACCGAACTGCAATCCCGCAGAGAGATTGGTCAAGGAGCCGACCTTGCCGAAGTCACGCATGGCTTTGAGCAGCAGCGCATTCGCGCTCAACTTGCGTCCGGCCGCGTAATCTCCGGTAAGCGAGACAGCTTCGGCATCGAACTTCCACGATGCGAATTCCGCAGAGGCCGTAACGCCGGCCCACAAGGGCCGGAATTGGCCATCACGCGGCAGGGTGGTGGCGTTGAAGTCCTTGTCGAGATTCATGTCGGGGTCGCCAGCTCCGCCGCGATCAACCACTTTCAATAGGTAGGGCTTGACGCGCAGCGCGCGCGAAGCGCGAATGTCGAGATCGGCGTAAAAGGCGTCAAGACTGTTGGAGGCGCCGAATATCTCCTGACGAGTGCCGCCCAGCCGTCCGCCCGTGGCGTTGAAGGTGGCATAGCTGCTATAGCCGCCGGGTACCGCCATGTAGCCGGCCGACAGCGTGGTCTGCCCCCACGGCAATTGGCCGAGCGGAACCTGGAAGCGGATGCCGTCCATCGGCCCTTCGAGCACGATTCTTTGCCCGATATCCCAGGTTTGCCGTCCGACCCGGGCCATGAATTCCGGGCTCGTGTATTGGACGAACAATTCGCGCACCAGCGGGGAGCTGGGTGTACGGAACTGTCCCCAGCGTTCCAGGGTGCCTTCGCTGTCTTCCTTCCAGTCGCTGACAAAGTTTCCCTTGTCGAGCACCAGCCGCGTCAGGAGTGCCTCATAAGTGGCGTCGATCTGCAGCGAGAAGCGGTGGTCGACAAAGGTGTTGTTGTCATATTTCCATCGCTGCAGCGGATTGCCCAGATCGAAGTTGTGGCGCGAATTGACTTGCGCCTTGTACTTTCCGGAGAAGTCGAACTGCACCTTGTCTTTTTGCGCTTCTTCGCGCTTGGCGATCTCGGCCGTGGACTTCCGGTTTTGGGTTTCCAGTACCAGAAGGCGACGGCGTGCCTCGTCGTCACGCCCTTCCGCCTTCTTGTCCACCTCAAGTTCGTCCCACTCCCCGCCGACTGCGGCGGTCTTGCCTCCGGCGGGCTTCGCCGCCGTCCCACCAGCGCCGACTCTTTCACCGGCCGGAGTTGCCCCCGGCCTCTGCGCCAGTTCTGCCCGCAATCGTCCTGTTTCCTCGCGGTACTGTGTGACTTGGGCTTCCAGTTCCTGCAAACGCCGCAGGACTTCATTCTCCGTTGTCGCGCCCTTGGCGGCAGCGGATTTCTTCGCCACCGGGGCGGCCTGCGCCTGCTCAGCGATTCCGCCAGCGAACACCGCGTATCCTGCAATGAGGGCACAGGCAGACACACTGCGCTTCAAATTTTTGTGGCGCACCCCGTCACTCCGGTTCATCGACAATTTTGCCGGCGCTATTTGGCCGCCAGCGGCGCGCCGTAGAAGGTCTTGATCTTGCTGTCCGGGCCGTGGCATTGGACACACACCAGATCCTTCAGGGTGGGCTTGAAGAGATGCGGATCTGCCTGGCGCATTGCGTTGACCGGGATGTATTGCGTCCCCTCGCCGCCGCGTACCACCAGTTTGTGCCATACGTCCAGCGGATTCTGCATGACGTTCGGGTGGTAGACGTCGCCCTTGACGAACCAGCCCTCCTTCTTCTTGGCCTTGGGTTCCGAGGGCACC
The DNA here is from genome assembly GCA_026399415.1 of Rhodocyclales bacterium. Taxonomy (GTDB): domain Bacteria; phylum Pseudomonadota; class Gammaproteobacteria; order Burkholderiales; family Rhodocyclaceae; genus Sulfuritalea. Next base: position 24,668 of record JAPLQZ010000042.1, read on the forward strand.
ACCATCTCGTGGCAGGTCACGCAATCCCGATTCTTGCCTTCGTAGGCCGTCTTGTTCGACGTGAGGTGCAACTGGTGCAGATTGGGAATATTCTTGCGCGCCGTCTTGACCTTCAAAATATCCTTGTGACAGTCGATACAAATCTGGTTCTTGGCCTTGAAATCCGGCACCTTCCCGGTGGCCGGCTTGGCAACCGCTTTCGGCGGCCAGTCGATCGGCGTCTGCGGGTCCAGTGGCTGCGATGCAAGGGTCGCTGTCGAGACCAGTGCCAGAAATGTCAAGCTCAGGATTCGGATGCGCATGTTGTTCTCCATTCGGAATGAATCTGGGCGAACATCGGCACGAATATCCGTTCGGCCCCAAGAAATTCGATGGTGAGGGTGGCCAGTGCCCGATAGATTTCGAGACTGGTCTCATTGAGAATCTTCTCGCACAGTGGGCGATACCAGCACAGCAGATGCTCGGTGAGAAAACCGTTCTGGAAATCAATGCATCTTTGCAGTCCATCGCCATCAGGCTCATTCCAGAATTGCCTCTCGATGTCACAGAGGAACTGCATGAACTCCAGTTCCACGCCCATGTGGTCGGGAAGTTCCAGACAGGCGCCGGTCAGCTGCGCTGCCGCGTTGTCGTAGTAGAGCTTGACGGCGGCCGTCACATGCCCTCCCACGCGCTGGTTCTTGTCCGCGTAGTACGATTCGTGCGGAACGACGCCGGAGGGCAGCGCGAACAGCCGCGTCTGCTCGGCAACAATTTCCGCTTCGGCGAGTCCATCGGACACAGCGCGCCTGAAAGCCTCCGTTAGTGCGTCGGCAGCCGCGCGCAAACCACTGTTGCCCTCCGCCACCAGCCCACCCGCCCGAATCAGCGCGGACAGTTCCGGCGATGGCGGCGCCGAAAACAACGACGCCAGCAAGGCGTAGGTCTTCGCCCGACCGCTGGCAACAATTTGCATTTCGCCGGAATTGATCACTTTAGTTTCCTCCACTGAAAAAGCTTCGGGCCACGGAATCGCGACGGTCGCCGCTGACCTGACACGCGGGACAGAAAGCCAACCCGTTCCCAAGAATGCGCTCTCCGCAGCCTTGACACTTTGTCAGCCTGGCGGATATGAGCGTGACGCGGCTACGCTGGAACAACAACGCCAGGTCGACCGTCTGCCGGAGATGCAGGGCTTGGTGATAGCAGGCCAGTTCGCATACCCGACAACCAGTGCACTGTGCGGCATCGAACTCGAGCGCGTAGTTGCCGGCTTCCTCGCGATGCGTTAGCGCGCCGGTGGGACACAGGGTTTCGCAGACATTGCAAGCGACACAACGCTGGTCGACGTCCAGTTGCCCGAGGGGAATCGCCGCTGCCAAGACGTGTTTCGATGTCACCTTCAATCCGGGCAGGGCATCCAGGACCCCCAGCAGATCCGTCCGCTTTGAATTTTCCGAGTGGCGTTGCACGATGTCACGGAAAGCTTCCGGCTCGGTGCCCCCTGCCGCCGCGATCTCAACTGGACGCTCATCGCCGCCCGATTTCAAGCGTTCGGCGATGGCTCCAAACAGCCGACGCCGTGAATTGGGCGTCCTGGCCGGCAGGCGGATCTCCTGCGCATCGCCGACCTGAACTTGCACACTCGATATTCGTGCCACACCCAAGCCGGCCGAGTCGCAAAGTGCCTGTGAAAAAGCCAGCGTGCGCTCCCACTGCTGGGCCGTCTTCCTCAGGCCGCAGCCTGAACAATCCGGCGCGCACAGTTCGACTCGCCGCGCGTCGCGCCGGATCGGCTCCAGCATCAGGGCCTCGGTCAAGCGGGAAAGACAAGGCAGCACCATGTCGGCGCGGACCTGCGCCCGGATGCAGGCAAAGCGGAATACTTCACCCGCGCGGGCCTTCTTCGCGATACGCTCCGCCACACGTTGATCGTCTTCCAGCAGCCGGATGGCGCCATTCGGGCACGCCGATACGCAGGCGCCGCAACCAACGCACGCGGCGTTGATTTCGGCACTGTTGTTGCCAGTCCCGTCACCCAGGCGAACTGCGCCGGGGGCGGGACACACCATGGCGCACGCCGCACATTCCGACTTCGTGCTGCGGAAGCGGGAACATAGCGTGCTGTCCAGCCTCACCGGCACTTGCAGCCCGATTTCGATCAGCGAGTTCATGCTTGCGGATACCAATGTATTGCGTTATTTGGACGTGTACTGCACGCTGGGTTTGGTGTCGGCGCCGCCAACACTAATGCTGACACCCTTTGCACGCCGTTCCCGCATGACCATCGTCAGTTCATTCAGTTCGCCGAAGAAGCGGACTTTGGCCGGACAGGTGGTGACGCACGCGGGTTGCAGACCCTTGTCGGTGCGATGAACACAGAGCGTGCATTTCTCCATGATCTTGGCCTCGGCGTTGAACTGGGGTGCGCCGTAGGGGCAGGCCCAGGCGCAGTAGCGACAGCCGATGCATTTGTCCTTGTTGATAAGGACGATGCCGTCTTCCTTGCGCTTGGTAATGGCGCCCACCGGGCAGGCCGCCTGGCAGGCCGGCTGCCCGCAGTGCATGCAGGGCATGGGCACGAAAGTCACGCCGACATTCGGCGTCTTGCTCGCATCGCGGAAGTCGCCTTCCTCGATTTCGATCACGCGGTTGTAATCCACGCCGACCGGCGTGTTGTTCTCCGCTTTACAGGCGATGGTGCAGGCGTTGCAGCCTATGCAATGTTCGATGTCGACCCACAGCGTGTATTGCTTGGGACCCTGCTTGGCGAAGGAGCGGTCGATGGCTTCGCGGGGGATGATGGGGCTGTATTCGGCCATGATGTTCTCCTTAGACTTTTTCTACGCGAAGTGGCGTGCCATAGCTCTGCGTTCCGCCGCCCACGGGATCGAGCATTCCACGGTCTTTCAGGACCGGGTCGGCCATGTAGAGCGGGTTGACACTGAAGCCCGCGGCGATGCGCTTGTCGTAGAACTGCGGCTTGCCGTCCGCTGCCCAGGCCTTGCCGCCGGCGCCCCAGCGCCCGTAGGAGTTGCTCACGGAGAACACCCCGGGACGGATGCGGCTGGTGACGCGAACCTGCATCTTGTACCAGCCGTTGCCCATCGATGTTTCGACGTAGGAGATATGCGTGCTGGAAGGCGATTTGACCTTGACCCAGTCGCCGGTCACGACCCCCATTTTTTGCGCATCGGCCGGGTTGATTTCCGCGAAGTTCTGCGGTTTGATCGCGGCCAGCCACAGGTTGTTCATGGTGCGTGTCTGGGTGTGCCAGGCATCCTTGTGGGTGTGCAACTGGAATGGATACTCCTTCCAGATCGCTGGATCGAGCGGGTCTTCCTTGCAGTCGATGATCATCCGGTACTGCGGCAGACCGTCATAGTATTTGCCGGTCATGCTGTTCTTGTTGGCCGCCACATGCGCGGCGTAGACATACAGGCCGCGTACCTGGCGCCCGCCCGGGAAGCGTGTGTATTCGCCGGCAGCATCGTACTGTTTGCTCGGATTCTCGAACTTGCCGCCGAGCTTGACCAGGCGGCTGTCCGGATCGAGACCCGGCTCGCCCTTGAAGTCGCCGTTCTTGTAATACTCGTCCCAGAACTGCCAGGATGTGAAGAGGTCCTTGCCCGGGCCGCCACCGTCCTTGCCGAAACCCGGCAGGCCGCAGCGGATAGCCAACTGAATCAGCGTGTCGTCCGCCGTCTGCACGTCCGGATGGATGCCGCGATAACTCTTGGTCTTCGGGTCGAGGGTGCCGATAACCGGCTGCCGCAAACCCTGAACCTGGGTCTTCACCGGCGGATAGGTCTTGAAGCCGCCGAAACGCTCCAGGTACTCGGTATCCGGCAGGACGTAGTCGCACAGCAGCGTGGTCTCGCCCATGTAGGCGTCGATGCTGACCGTGAGCGGGATGGCCTTCACGTCGAGCAGTGCGTCGATGACCGACGAGTTGAACGGCGTGGTGTAGGCCGGATCGTTGTAGTAGTTCAGATAGGCCTTGATGCGATACGGGTAGCCTTGCTTGGCCGAGGAGAAGAACTCGCTGGTCACCGTGCGCACCGCCAGCGGATACCATGGCCGCGTCGAAGTTGCCTTCTTGCCCTGATACTTGTCCTTGTGCCTATCGATGGAAACGCCCGCGACCTTGCGTGACGGCCCGCCCACCGATCCGCCGTAAGCCTTGTGTCCGGGGATGTAGCCGCCCTTGCGATCGATGCTGTCCATCAGGATGTTCAGGGTGATCAGCGCCTGGCCGTTCCACCAGCCGTTCGACTGCTGGATCGGACCGCGGAACATCTCGATAACCGGGCGCTTGGCGCTGGAAAATTCCTTGCTCAGACGAGCGATGGTGCCGGCGGGAATGTCACAAATCTTTTCGCATTCCTCGATGGTCTTTTCGTGCGCGCGTTCGCGCAGCATGCGGAACACAGTCTTGAACTTCTCGCCCTTGATCTCGACTTCGGCATCCAGATCTGCCGGCCCATCGACTTCGTGGAACAACGTCGGCTTGCCATTGACCAGCACCACGTAATCCGCCTGCCCCAAGCCGGCATCCTTGCCGGAGAGGTAAAGCTTGGGCTCGGTGGTACGGACCAGGTAAGTCATGTCGCTCCAGTTGCGGCGACCGGTCTTCTTCGCTGCCTGCTCGTTGGGCAGGGCCAGGAAGTCGGCCTTGTAGCCCTTGTTGTCGATCATCCAGCGCAGCATGCCGAGCAGGAAGAAGGCGTCGGTGGAGGGCTTTAGCGGAATCCACTCGCCCTTGCCCGACTGCAGCGCCTTTGCCGCGGCGGGGGACAGCCAGGGATCGACGATGACATGCTTGAATCCCTTTGAATCCGGACCAGTACGCTTGGCAAACTTCTGCAGGTAGCGTGCCCGTGTTTGTCCGGGGTAGTCGGCGTGGGTGATGTTCGAGCCGACGCTGATGAGGAAGGTGGTGTATTCGTAGTCGGCATAGGCGCCGATCTCGTAAGGCGGCACATTCAGCGTGTGCTCGACGACGTTGTAGAAGGTTCCCGCGCAGCGATCGCAGTGATTGAGCATGTTCGGCACGCCCGCGGCGCCGGCGACGAAGCGCGGCGTCAGCGGCGACTGCTCGTTGCGGCCGTGGGCCCAGACAAACTGGTTGCGCTTCGGGCCATAACCTCCGGGCGGAGCCTCGTCCATGTAATCCGAATCCTCGGGACCGATCGGCTTGTCGTTGTTGAGGATGGACTTGAAGCCCTCGACCTGGCGGGTTTCCTCGCCGGGGACATCCTTGAACAACAGCCCACCGTCAGTAATCTCGGTCAGGGCCTGTTCCCAGGAAATGGTCTTCCATTTTCCGGAACCGCGCGGCCCGACGCGCTTCATCGGATGCTTGAGGCGGGCGGGACTGTAGAGGGCATAAATGCCGGCCTGTCCCTTGGCGCACAGGGTGCCGACGTCCTTGCCGGTGAGCCCGCCGTCGAGATCGCTTTCCTCGACGATGTCGGCCTTGGACACGTAATCGTAGCAATTCGGGTGATAGGGGTTGCCGTCGATCTTGACCAGCTCGCCGTTCTGTATCGTGCACTGGATGCCGCAACCGCTGTGGCACATCAGGCACACGCTGCGCACGATCTTGGCGTCCGGGCCGACCATGTCCGGCTTGGACCCGGCCTTCCCTACCTGCGCCAGCCATTGCTGGGCGCTTGCCGGCTGAATCTGTGAGAAAGCCGCAACGCTTCCCGAGACTTTCAGAAAATCGCGCCGGTTGATGGAGTTCTCAAGTACTTTCATGTTTGCTTCCTCCCGAGAAAATTCAAAATCGGACTTCAATCTTTCCAGCAATTCCTGGTTCAAAATCTGTTACTTTCCCGTAACAGCGTTAGCCGGGTACCCTCAAAAAACCACTATTGGGCTTACCCGCCGTGTTCCTTCCGACCTGGTTTCGCGCTTTCCCCGCGCTCGGTCAAGACACAAGGAAACGCCTGCACCACGGCGTGTTGCAGGTTTGTATTGGGCATGTTGCTTGCATATATCGATCGCTATCTCTGATTCAAGCCGTCGTTTCCTGCATACTGCGTTGCACTAATCGGGCCACCATCCACGCGACCGCCACAACTCAGTGATTCGGAAAGGATTTTGGGACGGTCAGTTTTTTGGCAGCCCATGGATGGGACTTGGAGCACCAAATCGGCAGTGCCATGGGGGCAAATGATTACGGCCTTGTAACCACTTACCGCAACATGGCGAAAATTGGTTACGAAATCGGAACAGATCACTTATGAAACTGACACGAATTCTTGGGGTATTTGCGGCCTTGCTTGCATTTTCGGCAGCACAAGCCGATGACCGCCTCACCCCGGTCCGCATCGGCCTGACGCCGACCTTTCCGCACGACCAATACCGTCCGCTGGAAAAGTGGCGCCTCTACATGGAGCACAAACTCCATCGTCCCGTCGAGTTCATCCGGCGCGACCGCTACATCGAAACCATGGATTTGCTGCGATTGAAGAAGCTCGATTTCGCCTGGATCTGCGACTACCCCTACGTCCATTTCAGAAAACAGGTGAAGCTGCTCGCCGTCCCGGTACATAACGGGCGCCCCACCTACCAGTCCTATCTCATCGTTCCGGCTGGCGACAAAACCACGAAATCGATCCTGGATCTGAAAGACAAGGTGTTCGCTTATACCGACCCCTACTCGAACACCGGTTATCTCACGCCCCGCTTCGAGCTCCAGCAGGCCGGCGAAGACCCGGCTCGATATTTTCGCAAGACCTTCTTTGGCTGGTCGCACCGCCGGGTGCTGGAATCCGTAGCCACTGGCCTGGCCGATGGCGGCGCCATCAGCAGCCACGTCTGGGATACCTTGTCGATCGGCAAGCCCGAGTTGACGCGGGCCACGCGCGTCGCCGCGAAATCGGCCGACTACGGCTTCGCGCCCTTCGTGGCGCGGGTGTCCGTCGGCGAGGAAGAATTCCGCGCCATGCAGAAGCTCTTGCTGGAGATGACGGCAGACGAGGAAGGCCGGGCGCTATTGAAAGAGCTGAACCTGGACGGCTTTATCGTCGGCGATACGCGCCTTTATGAGCGCACCGAACGCTTAATAAAAGCAGTCGGCGAGAAATGAAATCCCTGTTCAACCTGAGCTTTCGCTACAAGATTCCCCTCTGGGGCGGCGTGCTCATCATCACCGCCACGCTGGCGGTCTCGACCGCGCTGATCGTGCAGTCCTACGACGATTTGCGTAGCGACTTGGTAAGCAGCTCGGCCAGTCTTGGCCGCACCCTGGCGAAGACACTTTTCTCCGCCATGATCCAGGAGGAGGTATGGCAAGCCTTCGCCATCATCCGGGCGCCGCTGCATGAACAATCCGACGATAACCTGGTGCAGCCGGAGATGATCCTGGCGCTGGATCAGCACGAGCGAGTCTTCGTCTCCAGCCATCCGAAATCCGTGCCGATGCTGACTGACATTCGTCGGATCGACGACGAGTTTGCCCGCCTCGCCGAAATGATTGTCGCCAAACCGGGGCCGGACGCGCCCATCATCGATCTCGCCGGCGCGCGGCGGTTCTACGCGGCCGTCCCGGTCGCCGAGGAAGGTGCGCGCCTGGGCACGCTGGTCATCGTTTACTCCAAGGAAGTCTTTCTGCCGCGTTTTCGAGCCGGCGCCTGGCGCGGCGCCGGCATCGGCCTGCTGGTGCTGACCGTGCTGCTGCCGATCAACTGGTACTGGGGACAGCGCACCGCAGCTCCCCTGATCGCACTCGCCAGCAGTGCGGGCGATGTGGCGCGGGGCGCGCTGCTGGCGCCGCCGCCAGACATCTACGCCTACGACGACGAACTCGGCCGATTGTTCGAAGCCTTCGGCGTGATGGTCAAATCATTGCACGAGAAAACGCTCCTGGAGGAGGAAATGATCCGCTCCGAGCGGCTTGCGGCGATCGGCCGGCTGTCAGCCGGCATCGCCCACGAGATCAACAATCCACTGGGCGGCATGCTGGTCGCCCTGGCGAATTTCAAGCGTCGTTACGAAGACGATGAACGTGCCGGGAAAACCGTGGCTATTCTCGAGCGAGGCTTGACCCAGATCCGCGACACGGTGAGTGCCATGCTGGTGGATGCAAAGGTCAAGGGACGAGATTTTGCGCCGCACGATCTGGAGGATATTCGGCTGCTGCTCTCCGGCGAAGCACACCAGGAGGCCGTTGAAATAGACATCGAATGCGGTTTGACCGAGCCGGTTGCGTTGCCGGCCACACTGGTGCGCCAGATCCTGTTGAACCTCCTTCTCAATGCGGTCCATGCATCACCAGCGTCCACCAAGGTCAACTGCTCGGTGCAATTTGTGGAAGGGCAGCTACGAATCAAGACCACAAATGCCGGCAACGCAATTGCCGCCGGCCTCATGGATCATTTGTTCGAGCCATTCGTCAGTGGCAACGAGGAAGGACACGGCCTCGGACTGTGGGTTACCTATCAGATCGTCACCCAGTTGGGCGGCCAGATTTCCGCCGAGAGCCGGGACGGACTGACGCAATTCCGGGTCATGCTACCTGTTGGAGAAAGTAATGCGTAACGAATCGCAGTGCGTCTGCCTGATCGAGGACGACGAGTTGATGGGTGAAGCATTGTGCGAACGCTTCGAAATGGAAGGCCTCAGTCACACCTGGCACAAGCGTGGCCGCGAGGCGCTCGCCGATCTGCGCCGCCAGCACTACGACGTCGTGGTGAGCGACATGCGCCTGCCGGACATGAGCGGAGAAGATGTATTCGTGCAACTGCGACAAGGCAAGACGGAAGCGCCGCCTTTTCTTTTCATGACAGGCTTCGGCGCCATCGATCAGGCCGTGCGACTGCTCAAGCTGGGCGCCGCCGACTATATTGCCAAGCCGCTGGAGATCGATGACCTGATTCGCCGCATCCGCGAGTTGAGCGAGCCCGCGCCGACAGCCGAATCGGCTTCCGCGATCCTGGGCATCGCTCCGTCAATGCGACGCATCGAACGCATGCTGCAACGCCTGGCGGCGTCGGACGGCTCGGTGCTGATTACCGGAGAGTCCGGCGTCGGCAAGGAGCACGTGGCGCGGCGGCTGCATGAACTGGCGCAGAGTTCGGGGCCCAAACCCTTCGTCGCCGTCAATTGCGCAGCCATTCCCGAAACGCTGCTCGAAGCCGAGATGTTTGGCTTCGAGAAGGGTGCCTTCACCGGCGCCGCGAAGGAACGGCGCGGCTATTTCGAGCAGGCGGATGGTGGCATCCTGTTCCTCGACGAGGTCGGTGACATGCCGCTCGCCACCCAGGCGAAACTGCTGCGCGCGATCCAGGAACATACCGTGACGCGCCTAGGCAGCGAAACACCCATCCATGTTTCGGTGCAACTGGTCTGCGCCACACATGAGGATCTTCTCCAACTCTGCGAGGCCGGACGTTTCCGCGAGGATCTCTACTACCGGATCAATGTCGTCAGCCTGCGCGTTCCCCCGCTGCGAGAGCGGCGCGAAGACATACTCTGGCTGGCGAAGCGTTTTGCCGAGCAACAATCAGCAAAGAAGGGCGGCGTATCGTTCGGCTTCACTCCCGCAGCCGAGCGTGCCTTGTTATCCTACCCTTGGCCTGGCAACATCCGGCAGCTGAAACACTGCATCGAGCGCGCCTGTATTCTGGCGGATCGTTCGCAACTCACTCCCGAGGCGCTGCTCGGCGAGCTCCCGACTTCCGCTCCCAACACGGTCGACACTGGCAACAATCTGATCGCCTATCTGGACGTCTGCGAAAAGCGCTACATCGAGGATATCCTGGCCGTGCACACTTGGCGAGTCGGCAAAGCTGCCGAGGCACTTGGCATCAGCCGCAAGACCCTGTGGGAGAAAATGCGCAAGCACAGTATCGCCGATAGAACCAAGGGCACCTCGTCCCCGGCATGAGCGGTCGGGCTCGACGCCTCCCGTGACGACGATGACGCTGTCGCACGGCGAGGTGGCGGGATAGAGGTCGAACTTACACCCGAGTGGCCGTCTTGAGCGAACCGGCGACCGAAATCGCCTGTGCCACAGCCCGTGTCGAGGATCGACTCATTCCACTCATCAAGGCAAAACGCCGGTTTCCGGTACACCAGACAGCAGTCAATTCGTCTTCTCTCGATTCAGGGCCATACGGGCGCGAAACACGTCGTAGGCGATTGGCTCCTTGTTCTCGTAGCCGATACGCTGCCTTCGGTCTTCGGCGAGCAGGTGATACTTTACCTGCGCCTCTATCGCAACCGCCGTTGGATCGCGACCGGGATCAGCATCAAACTGGAAAACTCTTGGCTGCCATCTCGGCAAGCGGGTATCCCCCAGCTCAACGATAAAAGGACGCCACAGGATGCTCCGCTTCAGGACATGAAGGTCTTCGCGCAGCACGGCGCCATTGCGATCCACAAGACGGATGGCTACAGTCAGATGGCGATCCGGCGTTCCGGTCGGAAGGTAATGCGCGGCTCCAGTATTGGTTAGCGTCAGCGTAAAGGAACGCTTTCCAGATGACGGTGTTGGCGCTTCGCGAAGCGCAGCGTCCAGTCCTTGCTTCACCATTTCCGGATCATGCCCGCCGCGCCACAGATGTCTGCGTACCGTCCGCACCTTGCCGCCCGCAACCAGGGGCCGCTCGGCGAGCGGCATGTGGCATTTGACGCAGTCGAGCGCCGCATCGCCTGGCCCGACGGCGTCGTGGCCGACTGTGTTGTTGGTGGCGGCAGGTGGGCTGTCCTTGGCAGCGCCAGGGGTGTCACGAATCTCGGCGACGGTTCCACAGGGGGGGAACCGGAAAAACGTGTCCCATCGATTCCCGCCGACGACGTGGCACTGGAAGCAGATTTCGTTGGGATTGGCCAGTTTTTCCACGGGATGCGCCGCACTCTCGCTGCCGTATGGCCCGAGGATCTTGCCATCGCGGAGGTGGCAGGCCGCGCAGGTCACACCTTCGTGCTGCAGTTGCGGATCGAAGTTCGGATTCGGCTCCAGGATCGGTTGCCATTTCTCCTGGTCGTTGAACCCAACGACCTTGTGCTCCTGCTGGCGATCGAGCGGGATATGGCAGTTCTTGCAGACTTGCTGTTTGCCGTCAAACGCCCAATCCACCTGAAAATAGGGATCGGTCCAGGCTTGGCTGTGGATGCTCGTCGCCCACTCCTGGTAAAACTCCTGGTGGCAAGCGGCACAGCCGCTAGCGCTTAAGGACGGCAGCAATGGGAGCATGCCGGCAGTTGCGACCGGACGTTCAAACGCCTCCGCTACCACGAAGATGTTCATCGGCCGGATCAGTCGCCAGACCAGGAAGATAAACAACGCAACCAGGACGATGCCGACAACTACGGTCTTCCTGTTCAGGGTAAGCATAATTGAATGTCCCAAGAAACAGAATCACGACAGATGCATGATCCTTGCCGTGGCTTCATCTTTCCACCGGGAAACCGCTCCGGTTCCATTCGGTCATTCCTCCGCGCGTCACGCGGATATCCGAGAATCCCTTCGCTGACAGTAGCTGTGCCGCTGTAGCGGATCGCTTGTCGGTACGGCACACGATCGCGATCGGCCGTTTCAGATAGGCATCGAGCTCCGTCGCCCGTCGTGGAAGTTCCTCCAGGGGAATACTGAGAGCTGCTGCGATGTGACCCTGTTCGCCGCAAAAATCCTTCACTCCACGGACATCCAGAACCAGCAGGTCCTCGCCGGCATCCAGTTTCCTCTTGAGATCCTCCACGCCGAGCATGGGGGCACGGCGCATGCGGCGTATCAGGCGCGGGAGGAAAACGATCAACGCCAGCAAGCCGAGTGCCAGCAAGCCCTTCTGGATGCTTCCTGCACTCCCCTCAGCCGCCTCTCGTCCGGCATGGCCAAGATAGGTAAAAGCGATCGCCCCCGGCAGCATGCAAATGTAGGAAGTGATGATGAAGTGGGACAACTTGATACGCGTCAATCCCAACGCATAGTTCAGCAGGTTGAAGGGGAAAAGCGGGACCAGGCGCACGAAGGCGATGAAACGCCAGCTTTCCGTCTCCACCCCCTCGATCAACTGCTTGAGGCGGCCGCCGGCCTTGCGGGCGACCCAATCGGAAGCGAGATAGCGGGCAATCAGGAAGGCCAGCGTTGCACCCACCGTGGCGCCCGTCAGGCTATAGAAAGTGCCCCAGACCGGTCCGAACAGTGCTCCCCCGGTAATGGTCAGGACCGAACCGGGAAGGAAGAGCACGGTTGCCGCCGCATAGAGCGCCATGAAGATCAGGGGCGCCACGACGCCCGCTTCCTGCATCCAGGCTTGGAGCGCTGCGGCGGAAAACTGCTCCCGATAGACTGCCGCCAGGGCGATGCCCGCCGCGAGCGCGGTGATCAAGGTGAATCGCATCAGCTTGGCGAAGCTCATCTTTGCTCTCCCATTTACTGCGATTGATCGCGTAATCTCCGACCCGGCCGCGAATTGAAAGAATATGCGAGGTGGCGAATCATGGTGCCACGGCGCGCCATGCTGCGATCAAGGAAGATGCCGCCAGTTCGATCTCCCGTCTCGAGGTCGGAAACCCCACCGACAGCCTTACCGCGCCGCGCGCCCGCGCTGCATCGCAACCCATCGCGGCGAGCACACCGCTGTCCCGGGATACCGTCCCCGGCACAGCCGGGGACATAACCGCGTCGGCATCGGAGTGACAGGCCGAACCCACCGAGGCGGCGACCTCGCTCGCCGCGGCCAGCAGATCGCGCCCCGACACGCCGGGAAAGGACACGTGCAGGGTATTCGGCAGGCGCTGTTGCGGATCGCCGTTGAGCACCAGGCCCGGCACCGCGGCCGCCAGTCGGCGGTGCAGGTCGTCACGCAGGGCCGCCAGATGCCGCGTCGCGTGCGGCAGCCTTGCCCGCGCCAGTCGCGCGGCTTCGCCGAGACCGACGATTTGCGCCACGCTCTCGGTGCCGGGCCGCAGGCCGTGCTCCTGATCGGCGCCGAAGAGAATCGGCTTGAGCGGCGTGCCGCGCCGGACGTAGAGCGCGCCGATACCTTTCGGTGCATAAAACTTGTGGCCGGCCAGCGTCAGCAGCTCGATGCCGAGTTCGCCTACATCGAGCACCACCTTGCCTGCCGACTGCGCGGCGTCGGCGTGCACGATGCTGCCGTTGGCGCGGGCCAGGGCGGCGATCTCGGCCACGGGCTGGATCGTGCCGACCTCGTTGTTGGCGTGCATCACCGATACCAGGGCCGTGTCGGGCCGCAAGGCGGCGCGCAGGGCGTCGAGTGCGGCGCGGCCGCAGCCATCGACCGCGAGCACGGTCAGATCCCATCCTGTATCGCGCAGATGCAAGGCCGGCTGCATAACGGCCGGATGCTCGACCGCGCTGACGATCAGGTGGCGCCGGTTCGGCGGCGCCGCACGGGCAAGGCCGAGCAGCGCCAGGTTGTTGGCCTCGGTAGCGCTGCCGGTGAACACGATCTCGTCCGCAGTCGCGCCGATCAAGTCGGCCACCGCTTTTCGCGCGTCCGCGACCGCCTGCCGTGCCCGCAGACCGTACTCGTGCGACGAGGACGGATTGCCGAACTGCGCCTCGATCCAGGGCCGCATCGCGGCGGCCACCTCCGGCGCGACCGGTGTCGTCGCGTTGTAGTCGAGATAGATGGGTGTGTTCATCCGCGCCGGTCCAGGTCCTGCATCTTCTGCTCGTATTCCTGCTGGTCGATCTCGCCGCGCGCATAACGTTCCCGCACGATGTCGCCGGCCGTCTTCTCGCTTGTCTGCCTAGGCAACGATCCTCTCGCCAGCCAGCGGACCATGGCAATGATGCCGACGATGAACACTCCCCAGAACAAAAGCATGAATATGGGGCCGAATCCGATGCCCCCCCAACCGAAGTCGCTCATCATGTCGTTAGCCCCTCCGCGAAGTTCCGCCCAGAGCCTGGTCCAGGTCGGCGATGAGATCCTCTGCGTCTTCGAGCCCGATCGACAGACGCAGCATGGCATCCGAAATGCCGCGCCGCGCGCGCTCTTCCGGCGCCAGGCCATGATGGGTGGTAGTGCAGGGCTGCGTCACCAGGCTTTCAACACTGCCCAGGCTAGGCGCCAGCGCAAAAAGCTTGAGCCTGTCGGCGACCCCGGCAGCCGCCTCGCCGCCACCCTTGACTTCGATGGTCACCATGCCACCAAAGCCTTGCATCTGCGCCTTGGCCAGTTCGTAACCGGGGAAGTCCGGCAGGCCGGGGTAGAAGACCCGCGCAACTTGTCCATGTCGCGCCATGGCTTCGGCCACGGCCTGGGCCGTCCGGTTTTGCCGCTCGACGCGCACCACCAGCGTGCGCAGGCTGCGCGCTAGCAGGGCTGCGATTTCGGGGGCGATCATCGTACCGAGATTCTTGCGCCAGGCCCAGACCGGCATCATGAGGTCCTTGCGACCCGCCAGCACGCCTGCGGTGATGTCGGAATGCCCACCGAGATACTTGGTGGCGCTATGCACGACGAAATCGGCACCGAGCGCGAGTGGCGATTGGTTCACCGGCGAGGCGAAAGTGCTGTCCACCGCCAGAAACGCGGCGTGACGATGACACATGTCGGCGATGCGCCGGATGTCGAGCACTTCGAGCGTCGGGTTGGTCGGCGTTTCGAGGAAGACGAGACCGCAACCGTCGGCGAGGCGACTTTCGGCAATGTCGAGTTCGCTGCCGAGCAGCAGGTGGGTGCGGATGCCGAGCATGCCGATCTGGTCGTGGAGCAGTTCCAGCGTGCCGCCATAGGCGTCGCCCAGACAGACGATACCCTCGTGACCATGGGCAAAGAACAGCGCAGATTCGGCCGCCATGCCGGAGCAGAAGGCCCAGGCCATTTCCGCCCCTTCGACATTGGCGAGTTTGGCCTCCAGTGCCTGAATGGTCGGATTGAGACCGTAGCGCGTATAGAGGCTGCCGGGCTTCCTGCCATCGACCACGTCGAGCAGGTCGGCAGTCGAGGGGAACTTGAAGGTCGTGGTGTTGTAGATCGGCGTGTGCGGCGAACCGTGCGCATCCTCGATTTCGCCGGCATGGACGCAACGAGTGGAAAGGGCTTCGTTCATCATGTTTTCCCTTGCTTGAGTAATTCCCTGAGCTGCTCGACGATCACCGGATCGTCGAATTCGCGACCGCCGGCGGCGCGCAGTGCCAGGCGGCCCTGACGGTCGACCACCAGGGTCGTCGCCAGTCCCATGATCTGCCAGCGCGCCATCGCCTGCGCGTCGCGGTCGAACAGCACCGGGAAAGCGGGCGTGGCGGCGAAGGAAAACACGGTCTCCATGTCTTCGCCGACATTGACCGCGATCACCTCGAACTCGGCCGGCCTGAAGAGTTTGCGCACCCGGCTGAGCGAAGGGAATTCCGTGCGGCAGGGCGGGCACCAGGTCGCCCAGAAATTCACCAGCACCAACTTGCCGCGATAGCGCGCCAGATCGATGATCTTGCCATCCATGTCCGGCAAGGCAAGAGTCGGCGCTGGCGGCACGCCGACTACCGACGACATGCCTCGACCCTGCGCCCGGGCCGCGGGCAAGGCGGCCAACAGCGCAAGCCCGGCGGCGGCGGCGAGAAAATCGCGGCGCTCAGTTGCCAACTGAGTCACGGCTGCAGGCGAGTTGGTCGAGAACGATTTCATGGTCTCCCTTTTCATCATGGTAACGGGCGATGAGACGGAAGCCGTCGGGCAGCGGCGCTTCCAGCGTCGCCATGCCCATGATCCAGTCGCCCGGCTCGAAAATGTTTTCCGCCTGGAACTGCGCCCAGCGGAAAGCGATTCGCGCCGCTTCCGGCACCTGCGCCCTGGCCCATTGAATATCCCATTCGCTCGGCAGCCGCAAGCGCACTGGGCGACCGTCGGCGCCGATGGCGTGCCAGTCGGCGAGCCGGGTACTCAAAGCAACAGCTCCGCCATTTTGCAAGGACAAGGAAAAGCCGCAGGCTTGCGCATAGGGTCGGATCGTCTCCGCAGCGAAGCCGCGCGCGCTGTAAAAAGCCGTGCGTGCCGCGATTCCCATCGGATTGGCGGAGAGCGTTACGGCGCCCTGCATGACGCGATGGCGCCATTCAATATCCTCGTCGGCCCGGCCAGCACCGGCCAGCATGGCCAGCGTTGCAAGGAGGACGAAATGCCGGATCGACATCGCCAGGAAATTTCTCGGAACGGCGGCAGCATTCACGCGGACGATATTCCAATCCTAGAATTCATAGCGCAGTTGCAGATAGACATTGTCGTCGCGCGCCAACTGCCCGAACTGGCCCCAGGGCTTGCCAGCGTAATAGTTGGCGCCGACGGCACCCCAAATCTTGTCGGTGAAGCTGTAGCGCAACTCGGGGTTCACGAAGTGGTCGCCATTGCTGTCGTTGTAGGACGCGTACACCGAAAGCCGCAGCGTCTGGTGCAGGAAGAACTGCGTCCAGCGCGCCGTGACGGTGTGGCTCCAACGCTTGTCGATCGGAAAGCCAGCGGGCAGCGCGGCGCGATAGGCGTCGTAATCGTGCATGTGCTCTACGTAGTACTGGAAGCCGAGCGAGACATCCTCCATCGGCTGAATCTGATAACCGGCCAGTAGCCGGGTTTGCGAGTTGGGCACGGTGAAGTCGCTGCCCGAACGGTCCTGGCGCGAGTCGTACCAGGCTGCCTCCAAGTTGAGTACGCCGTCGCCGGCGCGACCGGAAGCGCTGGCGCCATAGACCGAGAGTTGCGGATAGAAGTAGCTGATCCGGGTCGGCGCCGTCATGCTGTCCGGACGCATCGAAGGTGTGCGCTGGAAGCCGCGGTAAAGGTAGAGCGCCGCATCCCAGCCGCCGACATCGCGATAGATGCGCAGGCCGACATCGCCCTGCTCCGGCTTGATGGTGCCGCGCGTGGTCACGGCCGGCATCGGGTCGTAGAGATGGAAGCGCCGCGCATCCGGAATACTGCTTTCACGGAATGTAGGCGACAGCACAAATTCGAAATTGGCGAACTCGGGGTAGGCGCTCAGTTTTACCGCATCGACGCCACGCTTCAGGTAGTCCAGCGGACGTCCGCTGAACAGCGCTTCGTGATCCTTGGGGAAGACGTCATTGACGAAGACCAGGTCGCCCAGTCCCCAGGTAATGACCTGCCGACCGATACGCGTATCCCAGTTGCTCGCCGTGTAGTCGACATACAATTCGCGCAGTTCGGACTGGTCCTGACGCCCGAGATGATCCCAGGCGAGGTCGCCCTTGGCCAGCAGGTGCCAGGGGCCGTTGCTGGCGTCCAATTTGAGTTGAGCGCGTTCCTCCAGCCACTTGTAATGACGCCCATCCGGATTCGCGTCGCGGGTATTGAAGGCCGTGTTTTGCTGCAGGAAGCCGGAGAAAGTCACATCCGCCCGCGCCAGCATCGGTGCCAGCAGAAGCACTGCCGAGAACGCGATGCGTGCGAACATCACTCAAGCCACTTGCGTGGCGGCTGACGCAGGAAGCGCTCCGAAAAAAGGCTGTCCTCGATGCCGACTTCGTAATCGGTGCTCGCATAGGCCGCTTCGGTGCGATGGCCGGTCTGCTGGTTCTTCATGGTGCGCCGGATCACCGTGGGATGCCCCTTGATCACCACCACCTCGTCGGCAGTGAACAGCTTGTAGGCCGCTCCCTTGCGGTCGAACTGATCCTCCTTGAGCGGCAGGAAATTCGCTTTGTCTACCCAGGTGATCTTGTGACCGAAATCCGCATCGCCCTTCTTCGGCGTGCTCTTGACCACGTAGCAGTCGTGGCCGCCGATCTTCTCCTCGCGCTCGATGACATGGCTGTCGTCCTCGATGTCGCGGCCCGACACGTCCTCGTAGGTGAAATCCGAGCCGACGAAGCTCGAACGATTGTCCTGCGCGGCGATGCGCTTGACCATATTTACCGCCGGAATGAACATCCAGCGGTCGTCGTCCTTCGCCGGATACTTGTATGTCATGAAGCTCATGTCTTTCACGTCGGCCGGCTTGAAGAAGACCATGAAGTATTTCTGGTCGCCCCCCGCTTCGCCGAAGTTCTTGCGCAGCATCACCAGTTCGCGCACCCGCTCGCCACCGTCCTTGCCGATCAGCTTCATGGTGACCCGGGCCTTGAAATCCTTGCCCGGATAAAGGAAGGCCGCCTGCGATTTCTTCATCACTTCTTCGCCGGTAAGTGCCATTGCCGGCAAGGGCAGCAAGGCCGCCAGCACCAACCACCAGAGTCTGGATCTCATTTTGTTTCTCCTTGATCAATCAACCAGCGCTGGCCCAGCATGATCAGCGCCGGCAGCAGCAGCAGGGTGAGCAGGGCCGAGATCAGCATCATCGAGACGATGAAGGCGCCCACCACGACATAGGGTGTCAGCGGCGCCGCCATCATCACCGAGAAAGCGGCGGCGAACAGTACTGCGTTGCGCATGATGCCCTTGCCCGGCCGCGCCGCGGTCCACACGAGGCTCTCTGTCGCCGTCTCGCCAGCGCCGACTTCTGCGCGATGCTGGCGGAAGCGGCTGACGAAGTGGATCGCAAAATCCACCGCCATGCCCAGCGAGAGCGTGCTCATCACCGACAGCGGCATGTCGAAATCCTTGCCGACAAAGCCGACCACCCCATAGATCATCAGGATCGTGAGCAGCAGCGGAACGTAGGCGATCAATGCCCATTTCAGCGAGCGGAAATCGAGGGCCAGAATAAGCAGCACCACCACGATGGCCAGACTGAAGCCGAGCAGCAGATCGCCCAGCACCTCGTCGTTCCAGACCAGGTTGAAGTAAGCAATGCCCGCCGGCTTTGCCTTGACCGCCATGGGATTGGCCTTCTGGTAGCTCTCCGCCGCGGCGATCACCTGGCGCATGGCATCGGCATCCCAGGTCTTCATCTGCACCCACAGATTGGCTTGGCGGAAGCCCGGATCGACGACGTTGTTGAGGTCGGCGGGCTTGGCCGACATGCTGAACAGAAACAGGTACTGGCCGACCGTATCCTGCGTATCGGGCACGACGTCGAACTTCGGGTCGTCGTCGTGCAACACGCGGTTGATCCGCTTCACGTAGTCCGCCACCGAAAAGGTCTTGCCGACTGCCGGAAGTTTCTCCAGGTGGCGTTGCAAACCTTCCAGCCAGCGCATTGCCTCGGGCCGTTTGATGAATTCGTCTTCGTTCGCGCTCACCACCAGATACCCCAGCGAGGTGCCGCCAAGCGCCTGGTTCATTGCCGTATCGGCGACGCGGATTTCGCTGTCGGCCTTGAACCAGGCCACCAGGTTGTTGTTGACGTGAATCTTCGAGGCGCCCCAGACCGAAACCGCCGCCAGGACCAGCACCACGCTCAAGGTCAGCGCCGGCCGGAGCGCACCGAAGGTCGCGATGCGGCCAAGCGTGCGTGCGACCGGATCTGCTGCCACATCCTCGCTTCCGGTGGCTTTCTGCAGACGGTCCTCCCGGACGAAGGTCAGCACGGCGGGAATGAAACTAAAGGACAGCAGGCGCAGCACCACGGTGCCGAAGGCGATCAGCCCGCCGAACACCTGGACCGGCACGATGTTCATGAACAGCAGCACGGCGAAACCGGCCGCCGTGGCCAGCGCGGTGAAGCGCACCGGCCGGCTCACGGTAGCCATGGTCTGGCGAATCGCCGCCAGCTTGTCGCCACCTTCGCGGTAACGGAAGTAGAACTCGTTGAAAATGTGGATGCTGTCGGTGGCGATGGCCATCAGGAATACCGGCGCCATCGAACTCATGATATGCACCGGGAAGCCGGCGCCGATCAGGAGGCCGATGCTCCAGATGATGGCGATCATCGACACGGCCATCATGGCCGCCGAAAGCGCCAGGTTGCGGAACATGAGTTGGATCGCTGCAAACATGATCATGCCGGCGATGGGCGAAAACATCGCCATCAACTTGAACATCTCGGCGCCGAAGGTGTCGCGCGCCACCGGGTCGCCGGCGACGTAGTAGCGCTCCGGACCCTTTTCCCTGGCGACGACCTCGCGAATCTTGTCGGCGATCTCGGCGCCGTTGGCGCCCTTTTCCAGCGGCACGTAGATTGCCGTGGTCTTGCCGTCCTTCGACATGACGCGGTCGATGAACAGAGAATTGCCGAACAACGCCTTGCGCAATGCCTCGACTTCGGCCTCCGTCTTCGGCGCGGCGCGCATCAGCGGTCCGACATTCAACGTTCCCTCGGATGCGGTGACGTTGGTGATGGTGGTGAAACCATTCACGTCGCGGCTCGCCACACCGTCCAGCGCAAGCACGGCATCGGTAATGCGGGCGATGCGGCCGAGCGTGTCCAGGTTGAGTACGCCGGCGGCGTTCTCGATGCCGACGACGATGGTGTCTTCGTAAAGCGCGAATGTGTGGTCCACCTTGTCGTTCCAGACCCGCACGTCGGAGGTCTCCGGCAACATGTGCTTCGGGTTGGTGTCGGTGCGGATTTTCGGAAACTGGGTGAGAAACAGCAGGGTCAGCAGCGCCGCCGCGAAGAGCACCCATTTCGGCCGGGCAATGGAAAATTCAACCAGGGAAAATTTAGTCATGTTCGCGTCACCAGGTTAGAACTGGCGCCAGAGCCAGTATTTTTCGTAGAGCACCTTGCCCAGATGCCAAATCGGATTTGGATAGCGCATGCGCACGTCCGGCGTCGGCTCGGCGTAAAAGTTGCCGCTGCCGACACCGGCCATGCCACCGCCGGTTTCCAGGAAACACATGCCATGCCCGTCGAAGCTCGCCGCCTCGCCCTGTCCGGTCCAGGCGCGGGCGATGTTTTTCGCCACCACCCGGGCCTGGCCGTTGGCGAAGACGCCCGCCTTGGGCAGCGGCCGCCCCATTTTCAGCGGAATCGAGGTGACGTCGCCGATGGCATACACCGCCGGAAATTGCGTTTCCAGCGTTTCGCGGTTGACGGCGATCCAGCCCGATTCGGCACAGAGCCCAGATGCCTTGACCACGGCCGGCGCGCGGTGCGGCGGTACGTAGAGCAGCAGATCGAAGGCAGCCACGGCGCCGTTGGCGAAATGCAGCTTGCCGGCCTCGACCTTGGTGACCTGGTGGGTAGGAAAGTAGGGGATGCCCTTTTTCTCCAGCATCCCGGTGACCTGGGCGCCGACGACGGGCCCGGTGACCAGCATTGGCGCCGGTTCGGCGGCATAGACAGTAACCGTGGTTTCCTGACGCAGGCGACGCTTCTTGCACCATGCATCGACCAGCATCGCCGCCTCGTAAGGCGCCGCCGGGCATTTGTAGGCGGGAGCGGCCGTGAGCACTACGATGCGGCCGCCCTCGAAGGTGTCCAGCGCATCACGAATTTCCTGGGCGCCCTCAAGCGTGTAGAGATTGTGGCCAGCCTCGGCGAGGCCCGGTATCGCCTCCGGTGCGTAGTCCGCACCCAAGGCCACGACCATGGCGTCGCCGGTCAGCGTCTTGCCGCCGACGTCGACCGACAGCGTGGCGGGATCGATGCGCGTGAGTTCGCCCGTGACAAGCTCAATGCCCTTTGACGATAGCGCAGACAGCGGGCGCGTGAATGCCGCCGCATCGTTGTCGCCGGTCATGTGCCACAGAAGCGAGGGCGCAAAGACATGATTGCGCTCGCGTTCGACGACGACGACACGATGCTCCGGCGGCAGCAGTTTGCGCAGGGTTTCAGCGGCAACGATGCCGCCGATGCCGGCGCCGAGGATGAGCGCGGTCTTGTCCATCAGAACACCAGCACCTTGTCAGCCCACTCGGTCCATTCGGTCAGGATCTCCATGGTGCCACGCTTCGCGCCCTCGATAAGGCGCTCGTCGGCCATGCCGCGCGCATCCATGCAGGTACCGCATACGGAGATCTCTCC
>JAPLQZ010000035.1 GCA_026399415.1 Rhodocyclales bacterium
CTGCGCGACCCGGATATCAGTAGCCGGCGCATCGTCGTCAGCAGTCTGCTGATGGGTGCCGGCATCAGCGTCATGCATTACACGGGCATGGCAGCCATCAGGATGTCGCCGCCGATCAGTTACAACCCGCTGTTTGTCACGCTTTCGATCCTGATTGCCATAGTGGCCTCAATGGGCGCGCTGCTGATGATGTATCAGGGTGGGCGAATCAGCATGCCGACAGCGCCACGCGTCGTGCTGGGTGGCGTGATCATGGGCCTGGCAATTTCCGGCATGCACTACACGGCCATGTTGGGTATGCAAATCATGCCCGGCAGTGTTTGCCTGAGCTATGCGTCCGGGATTGGGCGGGAGGTCCCGGCGATGATGGTGTCGCTGGTAGCGCTATTCTGGTTTGGTGGCGGAATTCTCGCTGCCATGTTCGATCAGCGCATGGCGCGGCAGAACGCGCAAGCATTGGCGCAACTCGAACAAGCCCATGTGGAGTTGCAGGCGCGCGCCGAGCAACAGTTTGCTTCCATGACTCAGTCCTTGCGCGATGCCAACGAGCGGCTGAATATTGCTTTCGAAAACTCGCCCGATGCAGTGTTCATTGGAGACTTGCAGGAGCGAATCCTGTTTGCCAACGGGCGTGCCGAGCTCTGGCTGGGCTTTCCCCGCGAGGAATTGCTTGGCATGACGATGTTTGATCTGGCACCGCCCGACTGGCGCCAACGTTATCGTGAAGATTTCTTGCGCATGTCCGCCGGGAAGCAGAGCTGGATGCGCGACGTATATCTTGTCAAGAAACGTGGCAACAAGATACCGCTGGAAATGAATGCGGTAAAGCTGCCCGATAACAACGTATGTTTTTCATTTCGCGATATCAGCGAACGCAAGCGGACGGAACGGGAACTGCGCATCGCCGCCATCGCCTTCGAGACGCAGGAAGGGATGACGATTACCGACCGCGATTACAAAATCCTGCGTGTCAACCGGGCCTTCTGCGAAATTACCGGCTATACGGCGGAGGAAGTCATCGGTCGTACCCCTGGTGTGCTGAAATCGGGGCGACATGATGCCGCCTTCTATCAGGAGATGCGCAGCAGACTGCAGAGTGAAGGGCGCTGGGCAGGAGAAATCTGGGACAAGCGCAAGAATGGCGAGGTCTATCCGAAGTGGCTGACCATTACCGCTGTGCGCAATGCGGCAGGCGAGGCCAGTCACTACGTGGGCAGCTTTATTGACATTTCCGAGCACCTGCAGGACCAGGAGCGGTTGGCGGACTCGGAACGCTTCACCCATGCCACGCTCGATGCCTTGACCGCCCATATCGCGGTGCTGGACAGCGCCGGGTGCATCATCCTGACCAACCGGGCCTGGCGGGACTTCGCCGAACAGAACGGGCTGCCCGCGGACCAGGTCGGCGAAGGAGTGAATTACCTGAGCGAATGCGATCGGTCGGCGGCGGATGGCAGCGCGGAAGCCGCCATGGCCGCCACGCTGATTCGGGAAATGATTGCGGGGCAGCGCGACGAGTGCGCCTTCGAGTATCCCTGCGACTCGCCGCAGGAGCAACGCTGGTTTCTCTTCCGGGGCACCCGTTTCGGGGATGACGGGCAGGTGTTTGTGGTGTTGTCCCACGTCAACATCACGCCCCGCAAGCAGGCGGAGGAAAAATTGCGGCGGTCCAACGAGCAACTGGAAGAGCGGGTGGCGGTGCGCACCGCCGAGCTCGATGAGGCGCGGCGTGAGGCCGAACAGGCGAACCGGGCGAAGTCGGCATTCCTCGCCGCCATGAGTCACGAGATCCGCACGCCGATGAACGGAGTGATCGGCATGGTCGATGTGCTGCACCAGACCAGTCTCAAGGGCTACCAGGTGGAGATCGTCGATACCATCCGCGATTCGGCCTATTCCCTGCTGGGCATCATCGAGGACATTCTCGACTTCTCCAAGGTCGAGGCGGGCAGGCTGGAGATCGAACATGAGGCGATGTCCGTGGCCGCCGTGGTGGAGCAATTGTGCAAGATGCTCGACCACCTGGCCGCAAAGAAAGGGGTGGAACTCACTCTGTTCACCGATCCGGCGATTCCCGCGGAAGTCATGGGCGATGCCCTGCGCCTGCGTCAGGTGCTGGTCAACCTCGCCAACAACGCGATCAAGTTCTCCAGCGGCGGAGAGCGTCCGGGCAAGGTGTCGCTGCGC
>JAPLQZ010000082.1 GCA_026399415.1 Rhodocyclales bacterium
CTGGCAGTGCTCGATCGCGAGCGCATCGCCGATGCGCTGCGCGGCGCGCACATGGTCTTCATCACGGCAGGCATGGGCGGCGGCACCGGCACCGGAGCCGGTCCGGTGATCGCCGAGGTCGCGCGCGAACTGGGCATCCTGACCGTGGCGGTGGTGACCAAGCCCTTCGAATACGAAGGCAAGCGCAAGCGCCTGGCCGAAGAAGGCGTGACCGAGCTCTCCCGCCATGTCGATTCGCTGATCGTGATCCTCAACGAGAAGCTCGAGGAAGTGCTCGGCGAGGAGATCAGCTATCTCGAAGCCTTCAAGACCGCCGACAACGTGCTGCGCAACGCGGTGGGCGGCATTGCCGAGATCATCAATGTGCCGGGTCTGGTCAACGTCGACTTCGAAGACGTGCGCACCGTGATGGGCGAGATGGGCAAGGCCATGATGGGTTCCGCTGTCGCCGCCGGGGTCGATCGTGCTCGCGTCGCGGCCGAGGAGGCGGTGTCGAGTCCGCTGCTCGAGGGCATCGAGCTGTCCGGCGCGCGCGGCGTGCTGGTGAACATCACCGCCAGCAGCACCCTTGGGCTCAAGGAATACAAGGAGGTGATGAAGACCATCCGCCAATACACCGCGCCCGAGGCGACCGTGATCTGCGGTACTGTCTTCGACGAGAGCATGGAAGACCAGTTGCGCGTTACCGTAGTCGCCACCGGCCTCGGCATCGTCGCGACCGCAGCCAAGCCGAGCATGCGCGTGGTCGAGACCATCGGCCTGCGCACCGGCACGGACAACCTGCAGGTATTCGAGAGCGGAGGCCCGATCGATCTGTCCAGCGTCACCAGCAGCGCGCGCAGTTCCACACCGCGCAACGCCCAGGCCGATGCCATGGCGGCTTCGGGGGTGGACAAGTACGATATTCCTGCGTTCCTGCGCAAACAGTCGGACTAAACCTGGAACTTCACCGCAGAACCGGTCCGGCGGGCGCCTCCTCCCGTCGGGTCGGGCTTGCGTGATAAAATTGACGCTCCGCATCATTTCATTACATCACCGTCCGATGCTTCGTCAGCGCACCCTGAAATCAGTCGTCAAGGCCACCGGCGTGGGTCTCCACTCCGGCGTCAAGGTTTCGCTGATGCTGCGTCCGGCGCAACCGGATACGGGTGTGGTGTTCCGTCGTGTCGGCGATACCCGGCTGGCGTCCTGTCTGGAAAAGGACGGAGTCAAGGTGGCCACGGTCGAGCACCTGATGTCGGCGCTGGCCGGACTCGGCATCGACAACATCTATGTCGATGTCGATGCCGCCGAACTGCCGATCATGGATGGATCGGCGGCGCCCTTCGCGTTTTTGCTCCAGTCGGCCGGCATCGAGGAACAAAACGCCGCCAAGAAATTCCTGCGGGTGAAGAAGACCGTCGAGGTCAAGGATGGCGACAAGTGGGCGCGGTTGTCGCCGCTTGACGGATTCACGCTGGATTTCTCGATTGTTTTCAACCACCCGGCCGTGGATCGCGCCGCCTCGCGGGCCCGCATTGATTTTGCCGATCAATCCTATTTGCGTGAAGTCGCCCGGGCCCGCACTTTCGGCTTCATGCAGGATGTCGAAACCCTGCGCGACCAGGGTCTGGCGCTGGGCGGCAGCCTGGAAAACGCCATCGTGATGGACGAGTACCGGGTGCTGAACAGCGACGGTCTGCGTTATGCCGACGAATTCGTCAAGCACAAGATTCTCGATGCCATCGGAGATCTTTATCTTGCCGGCCATCCGCTGCTGGGGGCGTTTTCGGCCCACAAGTCGGGCCACGCGCTGAACAATCTGCTGCTGCGCGAGTTACTTACCGACGCCTCTGCCTGGGAACTGGTCAGTTTTCAGCGAGCCGAGGAAGCGCCGGGAAACATCGCCCGGCTGTATCCCCAACTCGCCTAAAACATGTTGTTGCTCAGGATCGTCGGCATACTCACGGCGATCACCATTGGCAGCGGGATCGTCGCCTGGTTATTCACCCGCGATCGACGCTATCTTGTCCTGTCGGGCCGTGTCGCCAAGGCGGCACTGATATTCTCGTTGGTAGTCCTTGTCTTGATGGCGGCCGAACGCCTGATTATTCTTTGACGCTGCGGAGCAGGTGCTCCAATGCAGCCTTGAGTGGAGACTCGCTCGGCAGTTGATGTGCAAGATCAGTGAGCCCTTGCTTCTGTTTAACCCCTGGCAGGGTGGGTCTTTCGTGTGGAGCTTGCGGTGGGGATGGGTTTCGGGCTTGCACTCGGACCTCGATTTGAGTAACCTTCACCTCCTTATTCGATAAATCGCTGGCGAGTCGTGGTCCGAATTGACGGATCTTCGCCGCGACGCCTCAGCGCCTCCGGCAGAGCGGCTTCCAGAAGACGCTGGAATTGGAGCAGACGTTGGGCGTGGGCCGCAAGCCGCGCCATGCTGTCACCGGAGGCAAGGTGTTCCTGGAGACTGCGCGATGTCATCTAGAACGAACCTGAAGGGAGGGAAGGGATGCATATTATTCTCGTCTCTGACCGGCTGGCAACCGCAAGAAGCATTACGCTGACCTGGCGTCATGCAGTACTCTTCGCGGGCGCCCTGTTTAGCCTGGTCCTTGTGCTGTCTTCGCTGTTTTCCTATGTCACCGTCCGCCATGCGGCGGAAATCCGCCTGCCCTTCCTGCAGGATCTGGTGCGTGCGGTGAATGCCGAAGAAACCCAGCGGTCGAAGGACTTTGTCCGCGAAAACCTCAACGCCATGGCGGTCAAGCTGGGCGAGATGCAGGCGCAACTGATGCGCCTCGACACCATCGGCGAGCGCCTCGCCGGCATGGCCGGTGTCAAGCCCCAGCAGCTCAAGGCATTCGAGTCCAAATCAGATGGTCGCGGCGGGCCGCTGGTAAGTCCGACGCGATTTCAATGATTGAGTCCCAGATGCTGGAAGACAGGATCAGGAAGAGCCTGCTGCCCACAAGCCTGCCGGTTGACGCGCAATGGAATGCTTCGAGCTATGGCTGGCGTGTCGATCCCTTCACCGGCGAAAGGGCGCTGCACGAGGGCGTGGATTTCGTGGCGACCCCCGGAACAGGTGTCCGCGCCGCGGCTGCCGGGGTGGTGATCAGCGCCGAGCGTCATCCGCAATACGGCAACCTGGTGGAAATTGATCACGGCAAGGACTTGACCACACGTTATGCACATGCTTCCCGGATGCTGGTCAAGGTCGGCCAGTTGGTCAAACGTGGCCAGAAAATCGCCGAAGTGGGCTCCACCGGACGTTCCACCGGGCCACACCTGCATTTTGAGGTACGCATCCGCGGTCTGGCGCAAAACCCGGATCGCTTCCTGCGCATGGCGCAGGCGATCCAGCGGCCGGCTACTCATCGTCACTGAGCGCCACTGAGCATTCGGGGAGGCTGGCCCTGCCCGCATGCTAAAATCCGCCTTTCGTTTTTCCCGGCCGACCTGCGGCCGCGCACCTCAAGATTTTTGGCAGCCGCAATGAGCGGCTGATCAAGCAGTATTCGCAGACGGTCACCCGCATCAATGCGCTCGAGGCGGCCATTTCGCAGCTCTCCGACGAGGCCTTGCGCGCCAAGACGGATGAGTTTCGCGGCCGCCACGCGCAAGGCGAGTCGCTCGACGCGCTGTTGCCGGAGGCTTTCGCCGTGGTACGCGAGGCCAGCCGTCGTGCGCTTGGCATGCGCCATTTCGACATGCAGATGGTCGGCGGCATGGTCCTGCATTACGGCAAGATCGCCGAAATGCGCACCGGCGAAGGCAAGACGCTGACGGCGACGCTCGCGGTGTATCTGAATGCGATTCCAGGCAAGGGCGTGCATCTGATCACGGTCAACGATTACCTGGCCAGCCGCGATGCGGAGTGGATGGGGCGCATCTACCGTTTCCTGGGCTTGAGCGTCGGCGTCAATCTTTCGCAAATGGCGCACGATGAAAAACAGGCGGCGTACGCCGCCGACATCACCTACGGCACCAACAACGAATTCGGCTTCGACTACCTGCGCGACAACATGGTGTATGCGGCCGCTGAGCGCGTACAGCGCGGTTTGAGCTACGCCATCGTCGATGAAGTGGACTCGATCCTGATCGACGAGGCGCGCACGCCGCTGATCATCTCCGGCCAGGCCGAAGACCATACCGAACTCTATGTGCGCATGAATGCCGTGCCGCCCCTGCTGACCCAAGGTGAGGCGGCCAAGGGCGAGGGCGAGGTCGATACCGGTGATTACACGGTCGATCTCAAGGCGCACCAGGTGCTGCTGACCGAAGCCGGTCACGAAAAGGCCGAGGAGATTCTCGCCCGTCTGGGCATGCTGGCCGAGGGCAGCAGCCTGTACGAGCCGGCCAACATCCTGCTCATCCACCATCTTTACGCCGCACTGCGCGCAAACACCCTGTACCACCGCGACCAGCAATACGTGGTGCAGGACGGCGAAGTGATCATCGTCGACGAGTTCACCGGACGCCTGATGGCCGGCCGGCGCTGGTCGGATGGCCTGCATCAGGCGGTCGAGGCGAAGGAGGGCGTGTCGATCCAGGCCGAGAACCAGACCCTGGCGTCGATCACCTTCCAGAACTATTTCCGCATGTACGGCAAGCTCGCCGGCATGACCGGCACGGCGGATACCGAAGCCTACGAGTTCCACCAGATCTACAACCTCGAAACGGTGGTGATTCCCACCAACCAGCCGATGATCCGGCGTGACGAGAACGACCAGATCTACCGCACTGCGCCGGAGAAACATGCGGCGATCATCGCCGACATCCGCGCCTGTCACCAGCGCGGCCAGCCGGTGCTGGCGGGCACGACGTCGATCGAGAATTCCGAGTTGCTGTCCGATCTGCTGACCAAGGAGAAGCTGCCGCACCAGGTGCTGAATGCCAAACAGCATGCGCGCGAAGCCGAGATCGTGGCTGAGGCCGGACGTCCCGGCATGATCACCATCGCCACCAACATGGCCGGCCGCGGCACCGACATCGTGCTCGGCGGCAACATCGAAAAGCCGACCAATGCCATCCGCGACGACGAATCCCTGACTGCGGACGAGAAGGCAAAGCGCACCGCCGAGCTCAAGGCGGAATGGCAGAAGGTGCACAACCAGGTGCTGGCCGCCGGCGGCCTGCACATCATCGGCTCGGAGCGCCACGAGTCGCGCCGCATAGATAATCAGCTGCGCGGCCGTTCCGGTCGCCAGGGCGATCCGGGCTCATCGCGTTTCTATCTGGCGCTCGACGACTCGCTGCTCAAGATCTTCGCCGGCGAACGGCTCAACACCATCATGGTGCGCCTCAAGATGCCCGAGGGCGAAGCCATCGAGCATCCGCTGGTCAGCCGTTCGCTGGAATCGGCGCAGCGCAAGGTCGAGCAACGCAACTTCGACATCCGCAAGCAATTGCTCGAATACGACGATGTGTCCAACGACCAGCGCAAGGTGATCTATCAGCAGCGCAACGAACTGCTGGACAGCGACGACAT
Organism: Rhodocyclales bacterium; assembly: GCA_026399415.1. Taxonomy (GTDB): domain Bacteria; phylum Pseudomonadota; class Gammaproteobacteria; order Burkholderiales; family Rhodocyclaceae; genus Sulfuritalea. The sequence continues at coordinate 5,474 of JAPLQZ010000082.1, forward strand.
TGCCGAGACCATCACGGCCATGCGCCAGGGGCAGATCCACGATACCTTCCGCCTCTATATTCCGGCCGAAAGCGTCGAGGAGCAATGGGATGTCGGCAGTCTGGAAACCACGCTGGCAGCGGAACTTCATCTCAAGCTGCCGGTGGGCGAATGGATCAAGAACGAGCCGCAACTCGGCGACGACGACATTCTGCGGCGGCTGCTGGACGCCGGCGATGCCGCCTACGCAGAAAAGACCCGCAATGTCGATGCCGCCGCCTGGGCCGGCTTCGAGCGCAACGTCATGCTGCAAAGCCTGGACACGCATTGGCGCGAACACCTGTCGGCACTCGATCACCTGCGTCAGGGCATCCATCTGCGAGGTTACGCGCAGAAGAACCCGAAGCAGGAATACAAGCGCGAGGCATTCGAGCTCTTCGAGGGCTTGCTGCAGACGGTGCGCAGCGAAGTCTCCAAGCTGCTGCTGACGGTCGAGATTCATAGCGAGGAACAGATCGAGGAAGTCGAAGCACCGCCGCAACTCGAGAATGTCCAGTACCACCATGCCGACTACGACGAGGCTCTAGGCGCCGCCGTGCCAAAGCCGGCGCAACCGGTCGAGCGGCACACGCCCAAGGTCGGTCGCAACGATCCCTGTCCCTGCGGCAGCGGCAAGAAGTACAAGCACTGCCACGGCAAGCTGAATTGAGCCAAACGCAGTACCCGACGCTTACCGAGGACCATTCAGCGATCCTCATCCTCGACCAGACGCGCTTGCCGCGCGAAGCGGTGATGCTGCGGCTGGCTACACTGGAAGATGCGGCCCATGCCATTCGCGTGATGCAGGTGCGCGGCGCGCCGTTGATCGGCGCCACGGCTGCCTATGGCGTCGCGCTGGGTCTCGCCGATGATGCCAGCGATGCGCGACTGCAGCACGTGATCGACACGCTGGCAGCGACGCGGCCAACGGCGATCAATCTGCACTGGGCACTGGAGCGAATGCGCCGCGTCCTGCAAGAGTCGGCGCTGGCGACACGGCGCGACGTGGCCTGGACGGAGGCTCGTGCCATTGCTACGGCGGACAAAGCTGCCAACGCCGCGATTGGTCGACATGGGCTGGAGCTGCTGCAGACAATGTGGCAGGGCGAGCGACCCATCAACGTAATGACTCATTGCAACGCCGGTCGCCTCGCTACGGTGGAACACGGCACGGCGCTGGCGCCGGTGTATGCCGCGCATACGGCCGGCTTGCCGGTGCACGTCTGGGTTTCTGAAACACGGCCACGCGGCCAGGGCTTGCTCACCGCCTGGGAATTGCGCGAAGCCGGCGTGCCGCATACGCTGCTGGCCGACAATGCCGCCGGACTGCTGATGATGCAGGGCAGGGTCGATCTGGTGATCGTCGGTGCCGACCGAATTGCCGCCAACGGCGACACGGCGAACAAGGTCGGCACCTATCTCAAGGCCCTTGCGGCGCGCGCTCACGGCGTGCCATTTTATGTCGCGGCGCCACTGTCGACCATCGATTTTGCCTGCCCTTCGGGCGACGCGATCCCGATTGAAGAGCGCGCTGCGGACGAACTCGGCGCGGGTGATACGCCTGTCGCCAATCCCGCCTTCGACGTGACTCCGGCGACCCTGATCAGTGGCATCGTGTCCGAGCGAGGCATCGCCCAGGCCTCAGAACTGGGGCAGTGGAAGCCATGAGCGATGCCGCCGCCGATCTCGCCGACAAAGTGCTCGCCACGGCGCGCGCGATGAATAGCTGTGGCATCAATCGCGGCAGTGCCGGCAACGTCAGCGCGCGCTGTGAAGACGGCTTCATCATCACGCCGACCGGCATGGCCTACGACGACTGCGAGACTGCCGACATGGTAAGAGTCGGCGCTGGCGGGACGGTGGCCGCGACAGCCCTACGCAAGCCCTCATCGGAATGGCGTTTCCATCACGACATCTATGCCGCGCGGCCCGAGGCGGGCGCCGTGGTGCATACGCATTCGCCATTCGCCACCGCGCTGGCCTGCCAGCAACAGGGCGTTCCGGCTTTCCATTACATGGTGGCGCGCTTCGGTGGTGTGGATGTGCGCTGCGCCGCCTACGCCACCTTCGGCACGCAGGAGTTGTCCGATGCCATCATCAGCGCGCTGGAGAGTCGCTGCGCCTGCCTGATGGCCCATCACGGCATGGTGGTGTTCGGTCGCGACGCGGACCACGCCCTGGCGCTGGCGGTGGAACTGGAAACCTTGTGCGAGCAGTACTGGCGAGTGTTGCAGTTGGGTGCGCCGAGGCTGTTGTCCAACGCTGAAATGACGCGCGTGATGGCCAGCTTCGCTACCTATGGACAACAAGGCGGGGAGCAGGGCTGACGGGGCGGGAACATCATCGTCTGGCCATCCCGTGCCGACGCCACGGGATGCGGGACTCCGGGCCTGATGACCGATTAGGGATGGCCGCCTTTGCTGTTATCCTGAGCGCCATGTCCATCGCAGGTTGATCAGGTGAACGCACTTTCCCTGGAGTCGATTCTCACTGCCGAGGTGGTTACTTGCGGCACCTCGGAGCCGCTCGGCGAGGTGTTGCGCACCATGGAACGCAAGCGGATCAGTTGCGTCGTGGTGGTGGATGAGGAACGTCGTCCCCGTGGAATTTTCACCGAGCGCGATGCCCTGGCTTTACTGGCGGAAAATGCGCTCTCTCCGGCGAGGCCCATTTCCGGCGTGATGAGTTGCCCGGTGGTGACCCTGCCGCTTGTCGTCAATTATCACGAAGCGTACCAGCTCATGCTGGAGCACGGCGTGCACCATCTGGTAGGAGTCGACGCCGAGGGTCGGGTGGCGGGAGTGATGTCCGAGGCGGATTTCCTTGAGCATCTCGGTGACGAATACCTGGTTGAACTGAAGACGGTCAGCGCGGCGATGACGCAAGGCGTCAACGCACTGGACGGCAGCGCGCCGCTGGTCGACGCCCTGCGCCTGATGCTCCGGTGCGACAGCGACCACGTGGTGGTTACCGAGGCCGATGTTGCGGCGGGCATGGTGACCGACCGCGATGTCGTCCGCTTCGCTGCCGGCGGTGAGCGTCTGCAGACGTCGCTGGCCGATCTGATGACGCGCGGCGTGCACTTCATCTCGCCCGACCAGCCATTGCAGCAGGCGGTCCGGCGCATGGCCGACCTCGGTGTGCGCCGTCTGCTGGTTGCCGAAGATGGCCGGATGCTCGGGATGGTGACGCGCCACGACATCGTGCGCACGATGCAAGGCCGTCACGTCGAGTTTCTGCGCAAGGCCGTTACCCGCCTGCGCCATGAACTGGCCAGGCCGGGTGGTCGCCAGGGCCAGTTTGGCCGGCACATTATTCTCGGCGGCGTGCTCGACCGCATCGCCGACGGCGTTTTTCTGGTGGATGCGGCCAGCGGCGTTTATGTCGAAGCCAATGACCGTGCCGGCGAGATGCTGGGGCTTTCGCGCGAGGAAATTCTCGATCGCCACGTCTGGGAGATATCCGTCAGTTTTGCCGACGCTGCGGCGTGGCGCGTGTGGTGCGCAGGCTGGACGGAAAACATGCGCGTGGTCAATACCGACTTCCGGCGTCGCGACGGCAGTCTGCTCCCAGTCGAGGTTCGTGTGTACCGGGTGCACGACGGCGAGCGCCTGCTGCATGTGGTGATTTGCCGCGACAGCACGGCCACGCGCGCGATCGAGGCCGCGCTGCGCGAAGGCGAACGCTATTACCAGCATGTGATCGACAGCGCCATAGACGGCTATTTCGCCATGGATCGCCAGCGCCGCTTCATTGAAGTCAATGACACGCTGTGCAATCTGTTCGGTTATCCGCGCGACGAGTGGTTGGGGCAACCGCCGATCGGTTTCATAGCCGAGGAGAGCCGCGCGGAGCTGATCGCGCAAATGCAGCGTATCGACAGCACCGATCATCGCCGATATCAGTTGATGGCGCTGCGCAAGGATGGCACGACCTTCCCCATCCTGCTCAACAACACCACCCACCGCAACGAGAAGGGCGAAGCCCTTGGTTCGTTCGGCTTCATCACCGACCTCACGGCGATCGTCGAAGCCCAGCGCGCCGTGGCCGAATCCGAGCGCGAACTGCGCGGCATTCTCGACGACCTGCAGGATACCTACTACCGGACCGACATCAACGGCGTCATTACGCACGCCTCGCGCTCGGTGAAACAACTGCTCGGCTATACAGTCGAGGAAATGCTGGGCCGCAAGCTGGCCGATTCCTACTGGTCTCCGCAAGACCGCGAAGGGTTCATTGCCCTCATGCAGGCCAGCGGTGGCCACGTCGTCGGCGCCGAATCGCGTTTGCGGCACAAGGATGGGCACGAGGTGTGGGTGCGCACCACCGCCCACTTTATTCATGACGCGGCCGGCAACATCGTCGGCGTCGAGGGCACGACCCGCGACAACACCCGCCAGCGTCGGGTTGAAGAGGAACTGCGGCTTGCGGCCAAGGTGTTCGAGAGCAGCGGCGAAGCCATCATGATCACCGATGCCGCGGGCTGCATGATCTCCGTCAATCAGGCCTTTTCAAGGATTACCGGATATGCCGCGGTGGATGCGGTCGGCCGCAACGCCAGCATGCTGGCCTCGGGCAGGCACAGCCGCGAGTTTTT
>JAPLQZ010000154.1 GCA_026399415.1 Rhodocyclales bacterium
AAGGGCAGCATTGTGGTCAAGAAAGCCTACTGCGACTGGGCGCGCTACAAGGAGTTCAAGGCGCCGATGCACGAAGCTGCGTTCGAACTGATCGAAATTCCCCACGTGCGCCAGTCGGGCAAGAACTCCGCCGACATCCGCATGGTGGTGGATGCGCTCGATCTTTGCTACACCAAGTCGCACGTTGATACCTTTGTCATCATCAGCGGCGACTCGGATTTCTCGCCCCTGGTGTCCAAACTGCGCGAGAACAACAAGCGCGTCATCGGGGTGGGCGTCAAGGCGGCTACCTCTGACCTGCTTGCAGCCAACTGCGACGAGTTCATTTTCTACGACGATCTGGTGCGCGAACTTCCCGCGAAGAAACCGCGCAATGACAAGAAAACTCTGGCCAAGCCCGCCGCCAGCGCAGCAAAAGCAGTGGCGCCGAAGAGTGAAGAAAAGGCCGAAGACCCCAAGCGACAGGAGGCGATTGATCTCGTCGTGGAAACCGTCGAGGCACTGGTTTCCGAACGCGGTGAGGACGAGAAAATATGGGGTTCCATGATCAAGCAGACCCTTAAACGACGCAAGCCGGGTTTCAGCGAGTCGTACTACGGCTACCGTTCCTTCGGCGAACTGCTGGAAGATGCCAGAAAGCACAAATTGCTGATTCTGGAGCGTGACGAAAAATCCGGCCAGCACATCATCCGCCTGCCGGCCGAAGACTGATCCGTGGTCGGCATCCCCGAGATCAGGCCCGAGCAGTCGATTGAACTGCTCAAGGAACTGCACATCCTGACTCGTGATGGCAAGCTCAACCAGGACAGCCGGCGCAAGCTGAAGCAGGTCTATCACCTCTACCAGTTCATCGAACCCCTGCTGGCCGAAGTGATGGCCAATCGCGGCGATCTTGTGCTGGTCGACCATGGCGCCGGCAAGTCCTACCTCGGGTTCATTCTCTACGATCTATTCCTCAAAGCCAAAGACGGTGGCCACGTCTACGGCATCGAGAGCCGCGCCGACTTGGTCGAAAAATCTCTCGAACTGGCGCAACGGCTGAGCTTCGCCCGCATGTCCTTCCTCAATCTTGCGGTTGAGGAATCCATCCAGTCGCCACAATTGCCGCAGCACATTGACATCGTCACGGCACTGCATGCCTGCGACACCGCAACCGATGACGCCATCAAATTCGCCATTGGCAGGCAGGCGCAATTCATCGTGCTGGCACCCTGTTGCCAGGCGGAAGTGGCCGCCGTGCTGCGCCGGCACAAGAGCGCATCATTGGCGCAGACGCCGCTGGCAGAAATCTGGCGCCACCCGATCCACACCCGCGAATTCGGCAGCCAGATTACCAACGTGCTGCGTTGCCTGCTGCTCGAGGCGCATGGCTATCAACTCACCGTAACAGAACTGGTGGGCTGGGAACACTCGATGAAGAACGAACTGATCATCGCGCGTCGCGGCGGTACGCCGCGCGGCAACGCCCGCGAGCGGTTGGCTCAGATACTTCACGGCTTGAATCTCGACGATCTGCAAACCCGCTTCGACTACTGAATGCAGGAGTCGGCGCTGGCGACACGGCGCCCCCCCGCTATGCCGCCTTGCCGTAACGTGCCAGGAGCCGCGCCGAGGCGAAGAGGATGACGCCGACCGTGGCGCTGATAGATGCCAGCGGCAACAGCGTGCCGTCGTGGCTTGCGCCGACCCAAATGCCTGCAAGCAAGGCGGCATACATTGTGAGGCAACCGAACAGTCCGGCAGCGGCACCGGCCTGCTTGGAGAACGGCGCGAGCGAGCCTGACTGGGCGCAGGGGAAGTTGATGCCATGGGCGGTCATCACCACAAACTGCGCCGCAACCACGAGGACCCAATGGCGGACATCGGCCAGCACCAGACCGAGGAAGCCCAGCCCGCCGAGCATTCCGACCGTGGTGCCCAGCGCCAGAACGCGCTCGACACCGATCCTGCCCAGCTGGCGCCGGCAAATCAGGGTGCCGCTCAAGTAGCCGCATACGCCAAAGGCGAAGAGGTAGCCGTAATACTGCGTCGCCACACCGAGAACCCGGATCAGTATGAAGGGGGTACCGGAAATGAATACAAAGATTGAGGCGTAGGAAATCGCGCCGGGCAAGGCGTAGGCCCAGAAGGCTGGCGTGCGGATCACATCAAGATAGGTGCGGGCGAGGCTGCCGAGGCGCATGGCATCCCGGTTCGGATTGCTGTTGGATTCCTTCATGCTGCGCAAGGCGGCGACCCACACCGCCAGCCCGGCCAGGGCCAGGGCGACGAAGGCCGCGCGCCAGCCGAAAGTAACTTGCAGGTAGCCGCCGAGAATCGGCCCCAGGATGGGCGCCAGCGCAAGCATGGAACTGGCTTTGGCCAGCACCCGCGCCCCATCTGCGGGTGAATAGGCGTCGCGGATGATGGCCCGCGCCACCACCACCGCCGTGCAGCAGCCGATGGCCTGGACAAAACGTGCGGCAACCAGCCAGTCAAGTGCCGGAGCCATTGCACAGGCAAGACCCGATAGCACATATACCAATAAGCCGCCGATCAGCACCGGTCGCCGGCCATAGCGATCGGACAGAGGACCGCTGATCAGTTGTGCCGAGCCAAAGCCGAACACGAACAGCGACAGCGTTTGCTGTACCGCTGCCGGACTGACGGCAAAGTCACTGGCCAGATTCGGCAGGGAAGCGAGGTAGAGGTCGGTAGATAGAGGCTGCAGCATCAGGCAGCCGGTCACCAGCCAGAGCAGGGTAGTGGGTGTCATGGACTGGCAGCGATGAGATTCAGCCGCGCTTGTCGCGCATCACGCGAGCCTTCTCACGCACCCAGTCGCGATCCTTCTCGGCATCGCGCTTGTCGTGCTGCTTCTTGCCTTTGGCGAGGCCAATCGACAACTTGACGCGGCCCTTGCTGTAATGCAGATCAAGAGGCACCAGCGTGTAGCCGGCGCGCTCCACCTTGCCGATCAGCTTGCTGATTTCTGCAGCGTTCAGCAGCAGTTTTCGTGTGCGTACGGGATCTGGATTAACGTGGGTCGAGGCGGAAAGCAGCGCTGTGATGTGGGCACCGATGAGGAACACCTCACCCCGTTTCAGCACGACGTAGGCTTCCTTGATTTGCGCGCGCCCGGCGCGGATCGCCTTCACTTCCCAGCCTTCGAGCACCAGACCGGCCTCGTAGCGCTCTTCGATGAAGTAATCGTGGAATGCCTTCTTGTTGTCGGCGATGCTCATGGGGTGGCGCGATAAAATGCGGCATTCTACTTCACCCCGGCTACCCGCCTTTGCAATGGCTCTGGTCGAAAAATCCGTGCTGATCGAACGCACGCCGCAGCAGATGTTCGGCCTGGTGGATCGTGTCGAGGACTACCCGCAGTTTCTGCCATGGTGCGACGGAACCGAACTGCACGAACGCACGGCGACGCGTACGGCGGCCACGCTACGCATCAACTACCACGGCCTCAAATCGCAGTTCTCTACCGAAAACACAAAGGAAGAGCCGCGCTTGATGGATATCCGCCTGACCGATGGCCCGTTCGCGCATATGGATGGACATTGGCGCTTTACGCCGCTGGGCGAGACGGCGTGCAAGGTAGAATTCCGCCTTCACTATGAATTCTCCAGCCATCTGCTGGAAAAGGCGCTGGGGCCGGTGTTCAATCACATTGCCAACACCTTCGTCGAAGCTTTTGTCAAAAGGGCACAGAAAGTCTATGGCTGAAATCATCCATGTGGAAGTTGTCTATGCCAGGCTGGAACGCCAGGAAGTGGCCAGCATTAGTTTGCCGGCGGGCAGCACGGTCGGACAAGCGATCGATGCCTCGGGTCTGCTGGCAAAACACCCGGAAATCGATCTTGCAATAAACAAACTGGGCATATACGCCAAACTGGCCAGGGTCGACACAGCTTTGCGTGACCGCGACCGGGTGGAAATCTACCGCCCGCTCATCGCGGATCCCAAGGAAGTGCGCAAACAGCGCGCTGCCGAGGGAAAAGAAATAAAACAAGGCGGCGGCGAGAGCGAATAGCGGCTTGGCAGGTTAGCGACGAACCAGGAATTCCGGCAGGGTGCATCCAAACGGCGATTTCGTCTCGCGTATAATGCCGTTTTGGAACGAAGGAACTCTATTATGCGACTGATCCAGAAGGCGCTGACGTTTGACGACGTCCTCCTGGTCCCTGCCCACTCGGCGATCCTCCCGCGTGACGTCAGCCTCGCCACCCGCCTGACGCGCAAGATCCAGTTGAACCTGCCGCTCCTTTCCGCCGCCATGGACACGGTGACGGAAGCCCGCCTGGCCATTGCTCTGGCGCAAGAGGGCGGCATGGGAATTGTGCACAAGAACCTGACTTCCAAGGCCCAGGCAGCCGAAGTGGCAAAGGTCAAGCGTTTCGAATCCGGAGTGCTGAAAGACCCGATCACCGTTCCGCCTACGATGACGGTGCGCGAGGTGCTGGCGCTGACACGTAGCTACCGCATATCCGGTCTGCCGGTGGTGGATAACGGCGTCGTGGTCGGCATCGTCACCAATCGTGACACGCGTTTCGAGACCAACCTCGATCAGGCGGTACGCGCCATCATGACGCCACGCGAGCGGCTCATCACGGTCATGGAAGGAAGTTCGCCCGAGGAAGCCAAGGCCCTGATGCACAAGCATCGCCTGGAGCGTGTCCTGGTGGTCAATGCCGACTTCCAGCTACGCGGCCTGGTGACCGTCAAGGACATTCTCAAATCGAGCGAGCACCCGTTTGCCTGCAAGGACGAGCAGGGTCACTTGCGCGTCGGTGCCGCCATTGGCGTCGGTGAAGGCACGGAAGAACGCGCCGAACTGCTGGCCGAAGCCGGTGTCGACGTCATCGTGGTCGATACCGCCCACGGTCATTCGGAAGGCGTGCTGAAGCGCGTGCAGTGGGTCAAGAGAAATTTCCCGCAGGTGGAAGTGATCGGCGGCAACATTGCCACGGCGAGTGCGGCGAAGGCGCTGGTTGATCACGGTGCCGATGGTGTCAAGGTGGGTATCGGCCCCGGTTCGATCTGCACCACCCGTATTGTCGCGGGCGTTGGCGTACCGCAGATTACAGCCGTGGAAATGGTCGCCAACGCACTGGCTGCAAGCGGCATCCCGCTGATCGCCGACGGCGGTATTCGCTTCTCGGGAGACATCTCGAAGGCCATCGCGGCCGGCGCCAATTCCGTGATGCTGGGCGGCCTGTTCGCCGGCACCGAAGAGGCCCCGGGCGAGACCGTGCTGTATCAGGGGCGGTCATACAAGGCCTATCGCGGCATGGGCAGCCTGGGCGCAATGAAGGACGGTGCGGCGGATCGCTACTTCCAGGATTCCGACGCGAATGTGGAAAAGCTGGTACCGGAAGGCATCGAAGGGCGTGTGCCCTACAAGGGTCCGGTGATCGCCGTGATCCATCAGTTGATGGGAGGCTTGCGCTCTTCCATGGGCTACGTCGGCTGCGCCACGATTGACGATATGCGGGCCAAAGCGGAATTCGTCGAAATCACTTCGGCCGGCATCCGCGAATCGCATGTCCATGATGTACAGATCACCAAGGAAGCACCGAACTACCATATCGACTGACAAGTCACTGAACCAGCAGGGCGGCTGTGGCCGCGGCTTGCGAGACCAGACCATGGCCCACCAAAAAATCCTGATCCTCGACTTCGGTTCACAGGTCGCACAATTGATTGCGCGACGTGTGCGCGAACAGCAGGTGTATTGCGAACTGCATCCCTTCGATGTCTCGGCGGACTTCATCCGCGATTTCAATCCGCAGGGCATCATCCTCTCCGGCGGACCCAACTCAGTCTATGAGGCCGAGGAATGGAAGGCGCCGCAGATTGTGTTCGAACTCGGCGTGCCGGTGCTCGGCGTCTGCTACGGCATGCAGACCATGGCGGCACAACTCGGCGGCAAGGTCGAAAGCAGCCACAAGCGCGAATTCGGCTTCGCCGAGATGCGCGCACGCGGCCATTCAAAACTGTTCGAAGGTATTCAGGATCGCACCAACGAGGAAGGCCATGGCCTGCTCGAAGTCTGGATGAGCCACGGCGACAAGGTGACCCAATTGCCGCCGGGCTTCAAAATCATCGGCAGCAATGCATCCACGCCGATGGCCGCCATGGCCGACGAGGCACGGCGCTTTTATGCGGTCCAATTCCACCCGGAAGTCACCCACACCCTGAAAGGGCGCGAGATTTATGCCCGCTTCGTGCGCGACATCTGCGGTTGTCGCGGCGACTGGAACATGCCCAACTACGTCGAGGAAGCGATAGCGAAGGTGCGCGAACAGGTCGGCGCCGAAGAAGTGATTCTCGGACTTTCCGGCGGGGTTGATTCATCCGTGGTCGCGGCCCTTCTGCATCGCGCCATCGGCGATCAGCTTACCTGCGTATTCGTCGATAACGGACTGCTGCGCCTCAACGAAGGGGCGCAGGTGATGGATACCTTCGCCCGCAACCTGGGGGTCAAGGTAATACATGTCGATGCGGTCAGCCAGTTCATGGGACATCTGAAAGGCGTTTCCGACCCAGAACAGAAGCGCAAGATCATCGGCCGCGAGTTTGTCGAGGTATTCCAGGTCGAAGCCCAGAAACTGCCCAACGCAAAATGGCTCGCGCAGGGCACGATCTATCCCGATGTAATCGAATCGGCCGGAGCGAAAACCAAGAAGGCACACGCCATCAAGAGCCACCACAACGTTGGCGGCCTGCCGGATACGCTGAAGCTCAAGCTGCTGGAACCCTTGCGCGAACTGTTCAAGGACGAAGTGCGTGAATTCGGTGTGGCGCTGGGTCTTCCGCACGAGATGGTCTATCGTCATCCCTTCCCCGGCCCGGGCCTCGGGGTGCGCATTCTCGGCGAAGTGAAACAGGAATTTGCCGACCTGTTGCGCCGCGCCGACGCGATTTTCATCGACGAGTTGCGCGCTGCCGACTGGTACGACAAGACCAGCCAGGCGTTCGCCGTGTTCCTGCCGGTGAAGAGCGTCGGCGTCATGGGCGACGGCCGCACCTACGAATACGTGGTGGCACTGCGCGCGGTGCAGACCTCGGACTTCATGACTGCCAAATGGGCAGAACTCCCCCATGAACTGCTGGGCAGGGTCTCCAACCGCATCATCAATGAAGTACGCGGCATCAACCGCGTGGTCTACGATATCTCAGGCAAGCCGCCAGCGACGATCGAGTGGGAATGACCCCTCAAGATCCGATCATTTCAAGGATTGGGAAGACTAAGCTGCCGCTACGGAAGCAGCCCCGGGCTCGGCGGCAGCTCGCCGCGCGGCCTCGGCGGCCTGCACATCTTCAACCTTCTTCAGGAATTCGTTAACTGCCGGAAAGTTGTTCTGCAGCGCTACGTCGGAAGCCTTGCCGGATGGACCGACAAGCAACGATGACGCACCACGCTTGATCAATCTCTGGACTATCTTGAACTCGCCGCGCTGAGCCGCACGCATCAACGGCGTCATGCCTTCATTGTCGATCGTGTCAAGATCAAAATCCATGGTCAGCACAGTCTTTACATACGGAAGATTGCCGCGCTCAATGGCATTGAGCAGCACTTGGGTCGCTTCAGGATTTTGTGTGCGTTTTTTCGGCTCCAGCCCTGAAGGCAGTACTTTGGCGCGATAGTTGAACACCGAGAGTACAACCATGGCGATCAGAGCTATCAGCAAAGGCCCCTGGGTGATACCCAGTGCCCCGGCCCATTTTTCCGGAAGATTGGCGCCAATGGCCAGCAGGGCATACAGCAGGAAGAAGAAAAACCGCAAATAGAGGAACAGGGCTAACACTACCATCAGCCCCAATATGGCCATGAGCAGACCGACGTCTACCCCAATGCTGTGCAGCACCTTATTCGGAAGATTGGCGACCAGGGCCATCGCTCCGACCAACCCGATCAAGGCCCATTCCCTGATTTGTTTTTGTCTGACGATGTCCATATCGATCTTTAGTTAGAAACCCCTGCTGCAGGAGCGTGACAGGCAAGCCACGAGTCAAGGACAATATGCGGATTCGTGAGCGTTCGATGAACTTCGCACAATCTAGCGCATTTTGAGCCAGGATGGAATGCTCTTTTTGAGAGAAAAGTGGATTTTAATCGCATGATTTTGTGCAACTACCCCCCTGGAAACGATAAAGTGGCGATATTGGTGCATAGCGACAATCTGATGGTACGACAACAAGGAGAAGTAGTGATGAAACGGCAATGGGTATTTGCTTTCGAGGCTGGCTTCGTTATAACCACGGACGCATGCCTCGCTTTCCTGGAAAAGGATCGTTTGCCCGACGGTGCGATGGATGAGACGCTGGCGCACATGAAAGCGCTGGAGAAAAAGACAGGGAAGACCTTTGGCGGCGCCGACAATCCTCTGCTGGTTTCGGTACGTTCCGGCTCGGCCATGTCGATGCCGGGAATGATGGACACCATCCTCAATCTCGGCCTCAACCAGACCACGCTCAAAGGTCTGATCGCTCTGACCGGCAATCCGCGTTTCGGCTACGACGCCTGGCGTCGTTTCATCCAGCTATTCGGCAAGATCGCGCTGGGCATTGGCGACGAGCATTTTGACAAGGCGATGACGGTTATCAAGGGCCGTTACAACGCCAGCACGGACGTCGATCTCAAGGCCGAACATCTGGCCGAACTGGCCACCGAGTTTCTCGCCATCGTCAGTCGGCATACCGGCAAGCCTTTCCCGGAAGATCCCTACCAGCAACTGGAGATCGCCATTGGCGCGGTATTCCGCTCATGGAACGGCAAGCGCGCCGTCGATTATCGCAGGCAGTTCAAGATCACCAGGGAAATGGCCAGCGGTACCGCAGTCAATATAGTGACCATGGTATTCGGCAACATGGGCCTCGATTCCGGTACGGGCGTTGGCTTCACGCGCAACCCCGGCACCGGCGAAAACATCATCTACGGTGAATACCTGGTGAATGCCCAGGGCGAGGATGTGGTGGCCGGCATTCGCACGCCCAAGCCGATTGCCGAGATGGAACAGGAAATGCCGGAAATCTACCGGCAGTTGCAGGAACTGCACGCGCGACTCGAATCGCACTACGCTGAAGTGCAGGATTTCGAATTCACCATCGAGAAAGGAACACTCTACTGCCTGCAGACACGCAACGGCAAGATGAATGCGCGGGCGATGCTGCGCACCTCGGTCGAAATGCACAGGGAAGGCCTGATCACCCGCGAGAAAGCCCTGATGCGGATTGATCCGATGCTGCTGGAACAAATGCTGGCGCCCCAACTCGCGGCTGATTTCAAGGGCAAGCCGCTGGCTACCGGCCTGCCGGCTTCTCCTGGGGCTGCCTCGGGCAAGATCGTGTTCGATGCCGACACCGCGGAAGAGCGCGGCCGGGCCGGCGAACGAATCATTCTGGTGCGCGAGGAAACCAAGCCGGAAGACATCCACGGTTTCTTCCAGGCACAAGGCATTCTCACCAGTCGCGGCGGCAAGACTTCGCACGCCGCCGTGGTTGCCCGCGGCATGGGCAAACCCTGCGTTTCCGGCTGCGATGCCATAGTCATTTCCGATACGGCGCGCCGTGCCGTGATCGGAGAGACCACCTTGCATGAAGGTGACGTGATCACCATCGATGGCAGCACCGGCAACGTCTACGCTGGTGAAGTGCCGACGGTCGAAGCGGTATTTTCGGAGGACATGGAAACCCTGCTGGGCTGGGCTGACAGCGTGGCGCGGCTCAAGGTGATGGCCAATGCCGACACCCCGGACGACGCGGCGAAGGGTCGAGAATTTGGCGCCATGGGCATCGGCTTGTGCCGCACCGAGCGCATGTTCAACAGTTCCGATCGCTTGCCCATCGTGCAGGAGATGATCCTCGCCGAAACCGTCGAGGAGCGCCAGGCGGCGCTGGATCGGCTGCTGCCGATCCAGCGTGCCGACTTCAAGGGTATTTTCAAGGCCATGAAAGGTCTGCCGGTGACGGTGCGCCTGCTGGACCCGCCGATGCACGAATTCCTGCCGACGGCGGCGCAACTGGAACTGGAGATCGCCCATTTGCACCATATGCGCGATTCGATCAATGCGATGGAAGAACTGCCGGAAACGCTGAAGCTCCTCAGCCCGCGCCTGTATCAGCAATACTCGGATGGCCTCTCCAAGCTGTCGCTGGGCATGAAAGACTTCAAGGACGGCCATCTTGAACATGATGCGATCCACAAGAAGGAAAAGATCCTCAAGAAGGTCCGTGCGCTGTCCGAAGTCAACCCCATGCTGGGCCATCGCGGCGTGCGTCTGGGTATCACTTACCCCGAAATCTACAAGATGCAGATTCAGGCGATCCTCGAAGCGGCTGCCTTGTGCGCCAAGGAGGGGACCGAGGTCCATCCCGAGATCATGGTGCCGCAGGTGGCGACCGTGGAAGAATTGTGCCGCGTGCATAGCTATGTGAAGAGTCTGCACAAGGTGGTGGAATTGACCCACGGCATCAAGGTTGGCATCAAGTTCGGCAGCATGCTGGAAGTGGTGCGGGCCTGTCTGCGTGCCGGGCGCATGGCCGAAGATGCGGAGTTCTTCTCCTTCGGCACCAACGACCTGACGCAGGCCACGTTCTCCTTCAGCCGCGAAGATGCCGAAAACAAGTTCCTGCCAGCTTATATCGACACCGGAATTCTCCAGGACAACCCGTTCGAGGTGCTGGACCAGAAGGGGGTCGGCGAATTGATGAAACTGGCGGTCAGCGAAGGACGCAAGACGCGGCCGGATCTGAAGATTGGAATCTGCGGCGAGCATGGCGGCCACCCGGCATCGATCCACTTCTGCCACGGCATCGGGCTTACCTACGTTTCCTGTTCGGGACCGCGCGTGCCTATCGCACGCTTGGCTGCGGCACAGGCGCAACTGCTCGAAGCGGGCGGCACGGTCACCAAGAACGCCTAGGGTATTGGCGCGACGGACGCAGCGCCAGGGCAGTGGCAATGCCATAATCAGCCTCATGGACGATAGTGGATTCATGGGGCTGGCGCTGGGCCTGGCACGCGAGGCGGGCGCCGCCGGCGAGGTGCCGGTAGGTGCGCTGATCGTGTTGGACGGGGAAGTTGTGGGTCGCGGTTTCAACCAGCCAATCGGCCGGCACGACCCCACCGCGCATGCTGAGGTAATGGCGCTGCGCGATGCTGCCAACCGCCTCGGGAACTACCGGCTGCCGGGTTGCACCTTGTACGTAACGCTGGAACCCTGCGTCATGTGTGCGGGGGCGATCATGCATGCCCGCATCGACCGCGTCGTGTTCGGCGCGCGCGATCCGAAGACGGGCGCAGCCGGCAGTGTGATCGACCTGTTCGCCGAGTCGAGCCTCAATCACCATACATCCGTGGTCGGTGGTGTGCTGGCGGACCCCTGCGGCAGTCTGTTGTCGAGTTTTTTCGCCGCGCGTCGCCAGCGCACACTGGTAGCCTGATTACACCTGTCCATGCAGATTCGAATCAGCCTGCCGCAACAAACCCTGGAACTCCATGATGAGTACGGCACGCTGCTGCGCCGCTACCCGGTATCCACAGCAAAGAACGGCGCCGGCGAACAGAGCGGCAGTTTCCGCACGCCACGCGGCAGACATATCGTGCGGGCGAAAGTCGGTGCTGGCGAGACGGCGAATACTGTGTTCGTCGGGCGTCGACCGACCGGCGAAATGTGGACGCCGCAACTCGCAGAACAATTTCCCGGTCGCGACTGGATCCTGACGCGCATCCTGTGGTTGTCAGGCAAGGAACCGGGGCACAACCGGCTCCGCGAAGTGGACACCATGCACCGCTATATCTATTTGCATGGTTCCCCCGACACGGTGGCCATGGGCACGCCGGGTTCGATCGGCTGCGTCCGCATGCGCAACAGCGATATCGTCGAATTGTTCGATCTTGTCCCGGTCTACATTCCAGTCGATATCGTCGAGTTCGGCATCGAAAGCGGGTCTTGGGCGGAACTCGAAGCGCTGGCACGACCGGTGCGCGAAACCGTTTTCGTCGAGGAACAGAAAGTTCCGACGGAGATCGAGTGCGATGAGCACGACGCAGTCAGCTGCCATGTGATAGCGAAGAGCAGCGACGGCAATGCGATCGGAACCGGTCGTCTGCTGCCCGATGGACACGTCGGCCGCATGGCGGTGCTTGCCGGATGGCGCGGCACGGGTGTCGGTCGCGCACTGCTGGAATGCTTGCTCGAGGAAGCAGGGCGCAGCGGCCAGCGTCACCTTGTGCTAAATGCGCAAACCCATGCCTGTGGCTTCTACCGGTGTTTCGGTTTTGTCGAGGATGGTCCCGAATTCATGGAAGCCGGGATTCAGCACCAGACTATGGTGCGTTCCATCTATCCACCGGGGATACCGTCCCCCGCGAGGACGCCAGGGACATAAAGCGATAGCGCATCCGTTCGCCACGCTTTGCCCCCGGCAGCCAAGTCTGTTCGTCGAAGCTAATCCCGCCCTCCTTGTCCAGGCAAAATACCGTCGAACCGCGTGTGCCATAGTCGGGCGATTTGACGAAGGCCGAGGACAGCAGGCGCTCCCAGTCGAGCGGAATCCCGGTCTGCGGCAAGTGTTCATCCGGATGCATGCCATCGTCCTCGAGCAGCGCGAACAGGGCCCGATCATCTGGCAGACGACCGAGAGCCTGCGCCAGCGCCGTCTTGCCGGCACCGACTTTTGGCCACGGCGTATCGAGCAGGTGGTTGGATACGCCATACACGCCCGCCTGCAACTGACATGCTTCGCCGCCCATGTTCGACGACCACCACAGCGTTTCGCCATCGCTCACCAGCAGGTTGTAACCGTTGCACTGGCGGCCGCGAACGGCGATGCGTTCGAGATAGGCGCGCGGTGCATCATCTCCGACCAGAAAATCGGCTACCAGCGCGCCACGTGAAGGGGCACCGCTGCGGTTCTGCGCCGGATCACGGAAATTGGTCAGCGCGGCGAAACGCCCGGTGCGGGTAACGCCCATCCAGGTTCCGCCGGCATCAAGGTCGCGTCCGGCCAGCACCTGTGGTGCGTCTTTCCAGAAGGTGGCTGGTGCCGTCGGTCGCACAAAGAACTCGTCGCGATTGGCCGCCACCACCAGCGGGTACGCGGGATGAACTCGCCAGGCAACGAGGATGAGGCACATTCTTTCGTTCAGTTAATCTCGTAGGGCAGGGGCAAAAACGCCAGCCGCTCACCGTCGACAGCGCCGACGTGCACTTCGCCGGCTTCCATGGCACCTATTTGCACGCAGATCAGGCATTCAAAGCCGCCAGCCGGAGATGGCGCCACGCTGACCACCGCGCCACAATGCTGGTCGCCGGTTTCCGGGGCATATACATGAGTGCCGGCAACGGTAGGGACAGCGAGTCTGGCGCGATAGGTACGCCGCTTGATCTTGCCCAGATACTGCGTGCGGGCGACGATTTCCTGACCCGGATAGCATCCCTTGCTGAAACTCACGCCGGCCACGGCCGGCAGTTCCATGTTCAGCATTTGCGGTACGAAGGCCTCCTGAGTGGCCGCGACCACGCGCGGTTGTCCGGCCCTGATTTCCAGCCATTGCCAAGCCGCGAGGCCCACCGGCCGCCCCCCAACAGCCAACTGCTGCCAGCGGGAACCAGCCGTGGCGGCATCGAGCGCCAGCAGCCAGCGCGTGTCATCCAGCCTGATGGCCTGCCCACCTTCGATAGCGACGACCCCGAAACGCACAAGTGCCGCCGCGGCCTCGCCAAGAGTCGGCGCTGGCGATACGGCGGCTGGAACCGAATAACCGACCAGTGCTCGCTCTGCCGTCGCATCCGCCAGCTTCACCTTCGATCGCAGCACATACATCGAGAGCTTTTTCAGAATCTCCGGCAGAATATCGCGCGGCAACATCAGCAGAAAATCATCGCCTTCGCGCCAGACAAGAAACAGCGCCAGCAAGCGTCCCTTGGCCGTGCACAGGCCGGCAAAACGCGCTCCACCGGGCGTGATGCCCTTGATATCGTTGGTCAGCAGGTTGTGCAAAAAACCGGTGGCATCAACGCCGCTGGCGCGGATCAGACCCAAGTCATTCAGCGGGGCCACGACCGTTCCATCGCGTGCCGCGACCAGTTCATCGGCGGCAGTGCCAAAACTGCTGCCATCCGCCACCAGTCCTCGGGTGGCAAGCAAAGAATTCAATTCTTGAGTCATCAGGTACATCCGGGTTGGGGGATCATGAATGCTATTATTGTGCTACCGGTGCAGATTGCGCCCGTTCGGTGTTTATTCAAGTCGTCATGCGTACGTTCAAATTGATCCTGCTGGTATTGATTCTCGCATTTCTGGCGGTAATAGCGGGTGTCAGCTGGTTTACGGTACGTCACCTGCCCATGCGCAGCGATCCCACTACTTTCTCGGTGCCGGCCGGCGCCAGCCTGCGTACCGCAGCACAGGTGATCGCGGCAGCGGGCATTGATTTGCCGGCCTGGCAGTTGGAACTGCTTGGGCGCGTTCTGGGGCGCTCGTCGAAAATCAAGGCCGGCAGCTATGAGGTGGAAGAGGGCTTGACGGCGTTGGCGCTGCTCGACACGCTGACGCGTGGTGATGTGACACAGGGCGAGCTCGTGCTGGTCGAAGGCAAGACTTTTCGTCAGTTCCGTGCCGCCATGAATGAGCATCCCGATCTCGCCCATGACTCGTTGAAACTGAGCGATACGCAAGTCCTCGCCCGTCTTGGCGCAAAAGAAAGCCATCCGGAAGGCCTGTTCTTTCCCGATACCTACCTGTTCAACAAAGGCAGCAGCGATTTTGATGTGTTGCGTCGCGCTTATAAGGCGATGCAGCCCCGATTGGCTGCCGTCTGGGACGGACGTGAAAGCACCCTGCCGATTAAAACGCCCTACGAGTTACTGATCCTGGCTTCGATCGTGGAGAAGGAGACCGGGATCCCTGCCGATAGGCCGCAGGTCGCCGCAGTGTTTGTCAATCGGCTGCGGCGCGGCATGTTGCTGCAAACCGATCCGACGGTAATCTATGGCCTTGGCGAGCGCTTTGACGGCAATCTGCGCAAAGTCGATTTGCAGACCGATACACCGTGGAATACCTACACGCGCCCGGGTTTGCCGCCAACACCGATCGCCATGCCGGGGCAGGCCGCGCTGCAGGCAGCGGCGATGCCGCCGCCGAGCGACATGCTGTATTTCGTCGCTCGCGGTGACGGATCGAGCGAGTTTTCGACATCGCTGGACGAACACAATATCGCCGTCGCCAAATATCAGAAGCGTTAGCATGGCACGTGGTCGCTTCATCAGCTTTGAAGGCATCGACGGTGCCGGAAAAAGCACTCAGCACGCATGGCTGGTGGATTACTTGCGCGCAGAGGGACATACCGTTGTCGCCACCCGCGAACCGGGCGGGACGCCTCTGGGTGAAAAACTTCGTGCCCTGCTGCTGACCGAACCCATGCATCTGGAAACCGAGGCGCTGCTGATGTTTGCCGCCCGGCGCGAACATATCGCACAAGTGATCGAGCCGGCATTGGCGCGTGGCGAATGGGTTGTGTGCGACCGGTTCGCTGATGCCTCGTTTGCTTATCAGGGAGGAGGGCGCGGTCTCGGTTGGGAGAAACTCGAAGCTCTGGCGGATTGGGTGCTGGGTGGTCTGCAACCCGATTTGACCCTGATTTTCGACGCGCCGGTAGCGATTGCCCAGCAGCGCCTGCATGCTGCAACGTCCGACCCGGATCGGTTCGAGCAGGAGCATGGGGCCTTTTTCGAACGAGTGAGGGCCGCCTATCTTCGAATAGCGGCAGAAAATCCCGAGCGCGTGCGTCTCATCGATGCTACACAAACGCCAGTCATAATTAATAAAGTACTTGAGAATATAATTGCAATACTATGATTTAAAACATTTGCAATGGAACGGCGCGATAAGGGAGCGACTGCTCGGACAGGGGCTCGAGAAACTCCCCCACGCCATTTTGCTGGTCGGACCAACGGGGGTCGGCAAGACCGCTTTTTCTGAACAGCTTGCCGCGCTCCTGCTTTGCGAGTCGATTACGCGAGAACTGACAGCTTGCCGTGGGTGCCAGGCTTGTCGTTGGCTGGAGGCTGGCAATCATCCTGACTTCAGGCGCGTTGCTCCGGACGGGGATAACGAAGGCGAAGAAGGCACCGCCGAGAAAATTGGAGAAAAGATCAGAAAACGTGGATCGAGCATCATCCGCATCGATCAGATCCGCGAACTCGAAGCCTTCGTTTTCGTCGGCAGCCATCGCAACGGCAATCGCGTTGTCCTCGTCACGGAGGCCGAGGCCATGAACCCACCGGCGGCAAATTCACTTCTTAAAATACTTGAAGAGCCTCCAACAAGCGTATATTTTATATTGGTTTCTTCAAGAGCGAAATCACTCTTACCAACCATACGCAGCCGCTGCCGGGTGATTCCTTTCGGGACTCCGGACGCAGCAGCAGCGGCTACTTGGCTGACCGGCGCCGGGCTCGACAAGCAGGCTTCACGCTATCTCAACCTGGCCGGCGGCGCTCCGATGCGTGTCGCACAGTGGAAGGATCAGGGACAGTTGGCACCGATCGACGCGCTGGTGGATTCGCTGATAGCACCGCCCGCCGACCCGATCGTACTTGCCGCACGATGGGATGGCTTGCTCAAGGGGGACGGGGCATTCCGCATGGAAAACCTGGTCGAAGGCGTGCAACGCTGGTTGTTCGATCTGGCACAAGAGCGCATGGCCGGTGAGATTCGCTACCACGACGGCTGGCCCCGGCCGAAAGGGGTGGAAAGCCTTAGCCAGACCGCGTTGCTCGGTGCCTGGCGCGATATCAACCAGTTTCGCCGAAGCGCCCGTCATCCATTGAATCAATTGCTTTTTCTGGAAAGCTTGGCCGCTCATTACTTGCGCGCCCTGCGACCAACCGCCTGATGAGCGCCCTGCTGGTTGATTCGCACTGCCATCTCGATTTCCCCGAGTTTCAGGGGAGGGAGGACGAGTTGTTGGATGCGATGAAAGCCAATAACGTCGGCTGGGCGCTGATTGCGGGTGTCACACTGGAGCGCTTCCCGGCAGTCTTGGCACTGACCGAGCGGTTTTCCAACCTGTATGCCGCCGTGGGTGTTCATCCCGACACGCAGGAAGGCAAAGAACCTGACCAGGGAAGGCTGATCGACCTCGCCGCGCATCCGAAAGTCGTTGCCATTGGCGAAACCGGGCTGGACTACTTCCGGCTGGAAGGCGATCTGGAATGGCAGCGCGAGCGCTTTCGCACCCATATCCGCGCCGCACGCCGTACCGGAAAGCCTCTGATCATCCACACACGGGAGGCGGCTGCCGATACGCTGAGAATCCTGGAGGAGGAGGGTGCGGGCGAAGTAGGGGGCGTATTCCATTGTTTCACCGAGACCCTCGCGGTTGCCCAGTCTGCACTACGATTAGGCTTCCATATTTCCTTTTCGGGTATCGTCACTTTTAAAAACTCTCTGCAAATCAAGGAGGTCGCAAGCTTCGTCCCGCTTGAACGAATCCTCGTCGAGACCGACGCACCCTATTTGGCTCCCGTGCCGCACCGGGGAAAACTGAATCATCCCGCATTGGTGCGCCACGTCGCTGACGAAGTCGCGAAATTGAAAAGCATCAGTGCGGAGGCTCTGGCGAAGGCCACGACTGACAACTTCTTTCGTCTGTTTGGGGCCGCAAAGCGTGCGTAAGCTACTGATCGTACTTGTATTATCGTTCGTCACGAGCCTTGCGCAGGCAGGTGCCTACGACGATATCATCGCCGCGGCAAACAACGGTGACACGGGCACGGTGCTGGATCTGCTGAAGCGCGGAATGGACGTCAACACCGCCGACCGTGACGGATCGACCCTGCTGATGATCGCTGTGCTGAACGACAATCTTCCGTTGCTTGAAACGCTGTTGGTCAATCGCGCCAACGTCAATCGGCGCAACCGGGTTGGCGACACGGCCTTGTTGCTTGCGACACTGAAGGCCCGCCTCGAGGTGGTACAGGTTCTGATCGAAAAAGGTGCGGATATCAACCCGTCCGGCTGGACGCCTTTGCACTATGCCGTATTTGCTGGCAGCAGAGAAGTGGCGGCTTTGTTGTTCGCCAAAGGCGCGAAGGTCGATGCCCGCGCGCCAAATGGCCAAACACCGCTGATGCTGGCGGTCAAACTCGGCAATCCAGATCTGGTTCGGTTTTTGATCGACGCTGATGCTGATATGGACTTGGTAGATTTCGATGGTACTTCTGCTCTGGCCCTGGCGCGGAAATTGGGGCACGACGAAATCGTGGCGTACTTGCGGAAGGAAGGGGCGGTTGAATGATTTTGGAGACAAACCGTGATTATTGTCCGGCTGTAACTTCGCATAATTGGC
>JAPLQZ010000097.1 GCA_026399415.1 Rhodocyclales bacterium
CAACGATCTGGCACTGTTTTCGGGCTGGCTGGCCGGCGCCGGCAAGTCAATAGTCGGCGCTGACGAGACGGCGATCAACGGCTATCTGGCGCATCTGAATGCCCGCCCCGGCGGCGTCAAGTCGACCAGCCAGCGGCGACTGATGGCGACGCTGCGACGCTGCTACCGCTGGCTGCTCGACCAGGGCCGGTTGCAGGCCGATCCACTGCTCAACATCGACAAGCCTCGCCCGATCCAGCGCTTTCCAAAAACGCTCTCCGAAAAACAGGTGGAAGACCTGCTGAATGCGCCCGATGTGAACACATTGCTGGGCCTGCGCGACCGCGCCATGTTCGAACTGCTCTATGCCACCGGACTGCGCGTCTCCGAACTGGTCGGCGTGCGCCTGTTCGAGGTGAGCCTCAACGACAACGTGGTACGCGTGATGGGCAAGGGCTCGAAAGGCCGGTGCGCGCAACGAGCTGCTCAGGCAGCATGTATCGGACGCGGTTTTCGTCACCACGCGCGGCAGCGCCATGACGCGGCAGATGTTCTGGGCGCTGGTCAAGAAATACGCGGTGAAGGTAGGCATTCCGGGCGAGCGCATCTCGCCGCATGTACTGCGTCACGCTTTCGCCACGCATCTGCTGAATCACGGCGCCGACCTGCGCGTGGTTCAATTGTTGCTCGGTCACGCCGATATTTCAACAACGCAGGTTTACACCCATGTCGCCCGCGAGCGGCTGAAGCAATTGCATCGGCAGCATCATCCGCGCGGTTAGGACAAACAGGCGGGGCGCTGCAGGGCCTGCAGAATTTCGCCGCTGGCTTTGTCCTGGACGAAAACCACCACGCCCAGATCGGCCCGCTTCCAGCCCGCGTCGAGTGCGATCTGCTGCTGCAGCCGCAAGTGGCCCGCGTGGTCCGGCGCCAGCGGACCGATCAGGCGGCGTACCACGTAGTCGTGCCGCAGGGTCTTGCCGGCGTTCTCTCCGGCGCGCACCTGCGACTCCAGGTTGTTTTCGTACAGCGCAACCCAGGCCTCGACCGCTGTATTCGTCTTTGAAACGCTGACCTCCCCGCCAATTGCGACCGTGCATCCCCCGGGCCATCGAATGGATTCCCCGCGCTGCGCCAATCGCGGCCGTTGCGCAGGAACTGCGGCGTGTAGACAAGCTGTGACCTGGCGAGGCCGGCCATCGCATACTGCCGCCCGGTATGCAGCGGACTGGCGTAGCGATCTATCCAGCCCAGACGATCCCAGTAGTCGACATGAAAAGCCAGCGGCACGACGCGCCCGGCATATTCGGCCTGGCCCTTTAGCCGCGACAGCCTGCGGTCCGCGGGCGGACAACTGTCACAACCCTCCGAGGTATACAGTTCAAGCAGTACCGCGCGCTGTGCTCCGCTCTCGGCCACGCAAGCCGGCGCCGCGGAAACCTCGGCGGCCGTGGCGACAAGGCAGGCAAGCATCAGGCCGACGGACCGGCAATCACTCATGGCATGGCTCCAATAGGGACGACGCCCTATGGCGCCTGTTGATTGGACGCGGCAAATCCCGATTCCTTACACGCGGCGTCCGGTCCCGGCGGGAGGGGGGTAGAATAAATTTCATGAGACACGCTTCCCAAGCCCCCGAAACCCCGGCGACCAGGTTCCTCAACCAGCAAGGCGTCGCCCATTCCAACCATCTCTACGAGTACGAGGAGCATGGCGGCACCCAGGTGTCAGCCCGCGAACTCAACGTCGCCGAACACGCGGTGGTGAAGACGCTGGTGATGGAAGACGAAAATGGCAAGCCCCTGATCGTGCTGATGCACGGCGACCGCAAGGTGTCCACGAAGCAACTGGCGCGCCAGATCGGGGTCAAGAAGATCAGCCCGTGCAAGCCGGAGGACGCGCTGCGCCATACCGGCTACATGGTCGGCGGCTGTTCCCCGTTCGGCACCAAAAAGCCGCTGCCGGTGCATCTGGAAAAGACCATCCTCGACCTGCCGCTGATCTACATCAACGGCGGTCAGCGCGGCTATCTGGTCGGCGTTCATCCGCACGACATCCTGCGTGTGCTGCAGCCGAAGATCGTCGAGTGCGCACTGGCCGACTGAGTTAAGGCGGCGAGCGGAATTCGGGCATTCCAAGTCGATAGCGAATCGCCGCCAGACGCAGGCCAAGCACCAGAGCGCCGCCGACGGCAGCGCTGATGGCCTCGCCAATGCCGGCGGCAAGGGCGGCGATCATCGCCAACGCGCCGCCCCATGAGGCTGTTGCATACAGGGTGCCCGGTCGCATCACCAACGGCACCTCATTCACCAGCACATCACGCAGCACGCCGCCAAAAACGCCCGTCACCACGCCCAACAGCGAAGCGGCCAGCCAATGCGCTCCGGCATCGACGGCGACCTGACAGCCGGCCACGGTAAACAGCGCCAGCCCCACCGCGTCGGGAATCACGAAGACACCCACCGGCAGGCGCATGCGCCGCGCCAGCAGGAAGGTCAGGGCCACCGCCGTGATGCCGCAGATCAGGTAGGCCACGTCGGCCAACCAGAACACCGGTCGTCCGAGCAGAACGTCGCGCAGACTGCCACCGCCCAGGCTCGCGGCCAGACCGACGATGATCGCACCAACCAGGTCCATGTGCTTGTCTTCGGTTTCGAGCACCGCACTGGCCGCATTGACCGCCACCGCCGCCATGGCCACACCGTGGATCAGGTCGGAGACGGCCGCCATGGTCCTGTCAGGCCCGATCCGCGCGGGATCGCTCAATCTGCACGCCGACCCGCCGCACGCCCTTCATGATGCCCATCTTGGCAATGCTGATCTTGACCCAGGGTGCGCCAAACTCGTTCAGCAGCATGCCGATCACGTATTCGCCAAGCGCCTCCAGCAGGTTGAAGTGACGCATCGCCAGTTCGGCGCGGATGCGATCGATCACCGCGTCGTAGCGGATGGTCTTGTCGATGTCGTCGTCCCGCGCTGCCTCGTCGGGCACGCCGAAGGTCAGGCTGATCTCCAGCGTCTGCGGCGCCGCTTTCTCACGCTCGAAAATGCCGACATGGGCGTCGACCCGCATGTCGTCGATGAAAATGAAGTCCATTACGCCTCCGTCGGGCCGCCCGCGCAAGCGCGGAAATATGTTGGGCACCCCCTCCCAGCCTCCCCCGCCGCGCGGCGGAGGTGACTGGTCACCCCCGCCCTCGGGGCGGGGTAAGGGAAATGAGCCATCGCCATGCTCCATTACAATGCAAGCCATTCTAGGGAATCCGCAATGAACCTGCTCGTTTCTGCCACCTTTGGCTATCTGCTCGGCTCCGTGCCCTTCGCCGTGATCATCTCGCGCGCCTTTCGCCTGGCCGATCCACGCAGCTTCGGCTCGGGCAACCCCGGCGCCACCAACGTGCTGCGTAGCGGCCACAAGGCGGCGGCCTTGCTGACGCTGATCGGCGACGCGGCCAAGGGCTGGCTCGCCATGTTCATTGCCGCAAGAGTCGGCGCTGGCGAGACGGCGATCGCGGCAGCCGGCCTGGCGGCTTTCCTCGGCCATGTATTTCCCTTCACCCTGCGCTTCCGGGGTGGCAAGGGAGTGGCGACGGCGCTGGGCGTGCTGCTGGGTTTTTCCGGCGCACTGGCCGCTATCACGGCAGGTATCTGGCTGGCGGTTCTCGCCATCACGCGCTATTCGTCACTGGCGGCACTGGCAGCAGCAGCAACCGCACCCGTCCTGACCTGGTGGTTGCTCGGGAAAACCGAAATCACCGTGACGGTAGCGCTCATGTGTGCGGTATTGATCTACCGCCACAAAAACAATATCCGCAAGCTGCTCGCCGGCAGCGAAAGCCGCATCGGCGGCAAGAAATAGCCGGAACCGTCACCCGCGTTGCAGCACGTCAATTGTGGGGCGTATTTGCAATCGCCGCAGTGCGCAGATGCGGGACGTAGGCGCGATCGGCAACACCAATATGACTGACCAGCCAGTGGTTCAGCCATTTCGTCATTTCGGCGCTGACGTCTTCGCGAATCGAATGCTTCTTGATTTCAATCAGAACGGTTGAGAACATTTTGTGAGCCGCGATGTGGGTCTCCAGGTCGGGGTAGCCATGGAGACGCATCAGGGCCTCTTCAACTGCGAAATGGACGTTAACATAATTGGTCAGTTCGACAAGCGCGAAATGCACGGCAGACCATTTGTCATCCAAGGTAATGGCCTGTTCAAGACGCGCCACAATATCGAACAGAACCTGATGCTGCAGGTCTATTTCGTGAATTCCAGTAAGCAAATTGTCGGTCCAACTCATTGAAGCCCTCAATTGGGGTGTTTTGCCACAAACGAACGAAACTATTGTAGTCTGGATCACTGCTTGCATGGACAGGGCTTGAGGGCAACAATCCGATTGCGCGTGTCTTCTATAATCCTGTTTGCGGAAATCGCACATCACTTATCTCGCTCCAGGAATTGCTGCCATGGATGATTTGGACTTTTCAGGAAAACCCCCCGCCCCGGCTACTCCGGCCACTCCAGCTGCTCCGGCTGCTCCGGCTGCTCCGGCACCTGCAGACACGAGCCGGAAAAGCGAACCGGCGTCCCTCTACGACCCCAAGCTCGCCCTTGCATTTTTCCGGATCGCAGGGACGCAGGAGCAGTTCCCGGCCGGCAAACAGATTTTTGTCGAAGAAGAAAAAGCCGGTGGATTTTTTTCCAAGGGCGCGCGCATCTATTTGTTGCTCGAAGGCGACGTTGCCCTGACGCTCAAGGGCAAGCCGCTCGAGCTTGTGCTGCCTGGCGAGACATTTGGCGAAATGGCGGCCATCGCCGACATTCCCAGAAGCGCGACCGCGACCGCACGGAAGAACTGCAGGGTGCTGACCCTGGATGAAAAGCAGTTCCTGCAATCGCTGCAACAAATGCCCGAGTTTGCCCTGATGCTGATGAGCGTCATGGCCCAGCGCTTGCGGCGCAGCGTCGCAAAGCTGGCCGAAGCAAAGAAAACTTCGGTTGCAGTGCTGGACCACACAAATACGCTGGACAAGAAAATGCTGGCCGAGTTACAGCATGAACTCGGTGATCCGTCGCCGACTATTGCCCAGGCCGGCGCGAATGTTGTCACCAAGGGAGCGGTGGGTGCCTGCATGTTCGTCGTGACTCGGGGTCGCATCGCAATATCCGTCGATGGCCTGGTCATCGAGCATGTCGGGCCGGGTGGGGTTTTCGGGGAAATGGCCCTGGTCGATCGCTCCGGTCGTTCCGCCAGTGCTACGGCGGAAACCGAGAGCGCCTGGTTCCTGATCGCCCGCCAGGAC
>JAPLQZ010000204.1 GCA_026399415.1 Rhodocyclales bacterium
AACTGCTGCGAGCGCTCGCTTGCCAGCGCTTGCTGTGACTGCATCTGCAACTCGGCCTGGATCTCGACTTCGCGCAGCTGCCGGCGCAGACGAATCACGTTTTCCGTGAGTTCCAGCAGTGACGTCTTCAACGCCAGCAACTCGCCCTCGATTCGGCCGCGGGCGATGGCGACCTCACCGGCTTCGTTGACCAGTTGGTCAACCAGATCCGCGCGCACGCGCAGATGCACCTGCGGGGTGGGCACGAAGGCCAGGGCGGGTGCCGTTTCCGCTGCATCGGCCGTGTGGCGCTCGGACTGTGGCAGTTCGACTACCTGTGATTCGACCGAGACATCCAGGCCCGCAGCAAGGTACTCCGCCTCGTCCGGTTCTGGTCGAGCCGCGTTGGGATTGCGCAGATGCTCGATCAGCATCGCCGTGCGGTCATAGGAGGTTTCCAGCCCGTCGATGGTTGCCGGCTGTACCGATTTCATGGCGGTAGCCTGGTCGACGCGGTCTTCCATCGAGTGCAACAGTTCGCCACAGCCCATGGCGCCGGCCATTCGCGCACTGCCCTTGAGCGTGTGCAGGGCGCGCTGGAGCGTACGCGCGATCTCGGCGTTGGTCGGCGCCATCCGCCAATCGCGCAGCGCCTCGCCGATCTCGCGCATGAGATCTACGCTTTCCTCGAGGAAAAGCGGCAGCACCTGCGGATCGATCTCGTCTTCAATCCGTGCCGCGCGGCGCTCTGCTGCGGTCATGCTTATTTCAGGCACAGCCGGTGCGACAGGTTCGATAGCCGGTGCAGCAGGTTCGATAGCCGGTGCGACAGGTGGCATCATCGCATTCAGCTCGGCAGTCAGATCAGCCTCCTCGCTGGGCATGCGTCGCTCTGCAACGGCTCCCAGCAAGCCTTCAAGGGCACCGGCGCAGCGGGCAAAAATAAAGCGCTGGGCTTCGGTTGGGGTTTCTTCCAACAGCGACAAGCGCACCAGCGCATCTTCCAGTGCGCGGGCGAGGCTCGAAATCGGCACGAAGCCCGTAGCGGCCGAAATGCTGGCGGCGGTATGGGCGGCGCGGATCACATCATTGCCCGGCACTTCTTCAAGACCCAGATTGGCTTGGAGCGTAGCGATGTGTTCGCGGGTTTCGTCGAGATAGAGATTGTAGAGCGTGGGGGTCAATTCCACGTCGCCGACACGGACCGGGGGTGGTGCGGGGAAGGCGACAACCTCCGCTGAGGGTTGAATTTCTGCTGTGACCTCGACCGGCGGTGCTTCCGGCGGGAGTACTTCCTGTGGAGGTACTTCTTCAACAGTCGGCGCTGGCGGTGCGGCGATTACAACGTCGGCATCTTCGGCCCCGCCCAGGGCCTGGCAGCGACGGACCAACTCAGCATCGTCCAGATGGCTGCTGCCGCCCGCCTCGAGGTGCTCGACCCAGACTTTGAAAATATCGGCGGCACGATCAAGCATCGCGAGCAGGGGCGGCGTGGCGGGTCGTACTTCATGCAGCCAGGCGTTCAGCACCTGCTCCACTTCCCATGCGGTTTCGCCCAGATCGCTCAGGCCGACCATGCGGCCGCTGCCCTTCAGGGTATGGAAGCTGCGGCGCAGCGTAACCAGCGAGTCCTGATTGTTCGGCGAGGCATGCACCAGTGGCAGATGCTCGTTGATGGTTGCCAGTACTTCGTGGGCTTCTTCGAGGAAAATGGCGAGCAGTTCGGCGTCGAGGTCTTCCTCGCTGGAATCTGCCAGTCGCAGTGCTTCGGCCGATGGGGCCGGGACTTCGACCGGGACGGCAGGCGGTGGAGCAGGAGGTTCCGGAGGTATCTCAAGACCTTCCACTTCGAAGTCCGGAAGCGTTTCACCAGCCACCGGTTCGGCCTCGGCAACGAATTCCGGCACCCGGGCCCGGGCCGCTAATTCTTCAGGCGGCACTACCGCCGGGGTCACAACTGCCGGTGCCGCCACTTCCGGCTCGTCGCGGACTGGATGAACGGTAGACGGCGGTTCAAGGATGGCGTCGATGTCCGCCATGCCGCCATGCAACTGTGCGACGAAAAAGCCCAGTGCCGACAGTTTTTTCGCCACTTCTTCAAAGTCGCCGGCTTGCGGCGTGAAGCCAGGCTCAGCGAAATGCTCGATAGCGTTTGCGCATTCACCGAGTATGGTGTTGGCGCGGTCTTGACCGAGCACCATCAACGCGCCCTGAATCTGCCGAATGGGCTGCTTGAGCGTGCTTAGAGTGCCCTGGCGCGAGGTGTCACGAAAGAAGGCGTCCAGCGTCTGTTCTATGGCGCCGAGATTGGACCGGATTTCGCGCGCAACCGACTCGAGCAGCAGTCGTTCCTGTGCCCGGCGCGACATGGCGTCGAGATGCGGCAGTTCCATCATGCCGAGCTCTTCGCCGCGCCCGAGGGCGGCAAGACGGCTGGCAACGGCATCCGCAGAGCGCGCGAAGTCGGCATCGAGCGACTGGAAGTTTTCCAGTGCGGATTCGGCGAGCAGGAGTGCCGTGGCTATCTCCAGTGCCACGGCCTCGTTGTGCCGGGTCGGATCCAGGCGCAACTGGTTGGTCTGTTCGAGAATGGCCGCAGTCAGGCGCGCATAGTCGCGCTGACCAGTGGCGGTACCCTCTTCGGCGATTTTCGCCACGCGTTCGTGGAAAGGCGGCAGCGCGGCCACGGTGCCGGCACAAAGGCGGTTCCAATCGTCCTTGGCAGCCGTCAGCAATTCACGCAAGCGGCGGATGTGGGGCAGCAGCCTTTCGGTTTCCGAGGGCGTTGCGGTCGGCACCATGCCGTCCAGACGGTAGGCGGCGCGCACGATGGCCAGTGCTTCGCCACCGGCTGTTGCACAGGCGGCCTGGTATAGCGCCTCGCGGAATAGCTGTTCGTTGGGTTCGGCCTGGCCTTCGATGAGTTTCTTGATCTGTCCGCCGAGGTGCATCGCAAACCGCTTTGCTTCCGTTGCGTCAGGCAGGCCATTTGCGGCGAGGGCGTCGAGCACGCCCAGCGCGACCCACCAGTAGGCTCGGCCGGCTGGCGTGATGCGCGTCATTTCGATCATCGCTACCGAGATCTTCATCTCGGTAATGCCCTTGGGATCATTCTTGATCCACTTCAGGAGACCACGCTCAAAGCCCATGCGAACAGCCTTGAGCCGCGCCACGAGGGCCTCAGGTGTGAGTAGCGGGGGATCCTTCTCGCGCTTTGGCGGGCGCTGGGTGAGATCGGGGAAAAACAGGGCGGCCGGCGCGGGGGCAGTCTGGCCGCGCGCCACGACCATCGTGCGGTACGGAAAAAAAAGCTTCAGCGGCTGGTTGGGGTGACCCGCCATCAGGTCGTCGAGATAGCCGCGCAGCGCGGCAAACCCGTTTTGCGCCGCGGCGCCGGCAACGCCGACATCCGCTACCGTGCCATCGCCCAGCGCCGCCAACAGCTGTTCTATCGCATCGGCAAACTCGGTGATGCCGTCAAGTCCGACGATAGCCAGCGCCCCATGCGCCTGGTGCATGCTGGCGCGGGCCTTCTGCAGACCGTCGCCGGCGGGATCGGCCAGGTGGGCCGCCAGACCAAGCCCGGCGCGTTCCAGTGCAAGGTCGATTTCTCCCTTGACCCAGGACAGCGGACCGATGTCGAGATCCATGCTCATGAAAAGCTATTCATCACGCCGTGGTTCATATGTCTTTTCACACCTTGAAACCTGAGACCGAGCCCTTCAGTTCGATAGCAAGTTCGGTGAGCTCGCCGATCGACACAGCAGTCTCTTGCGTACTGAGGGTGGTCTGACCGGTAATTCTAAGAATGTCCTGCATCGAATCCGCCACCTTGGTGGCGATGTCGGCCTGAGCCTGGGTGTCGCTGGAAATCGCTTCAATCAGGCGGGCGAGATCCTGTGACACGCTGGAAATTTCGTTCAGTGCCTGACCGGCGGCATCCGACAGCTTGGCCCCTTCCACCACGCCCTGGGTTGATTGTTCCATGGCGCCGACGGCATCGTGGGTGTCGGTCTGAATCGTCTTGACAATGGCGGCAATCTGCTTGGTCGCCTCACCGGAACGCTCGGCCAGTCGTTGTACTTCTTCCGCCACCACCGAGAAGCCTCGTCCCGCCTCGCCCGCCGAAGCGGCCTGAATGGCGGCGTTCAGGGCCAGCACGTTGGTTTGTTCCGTAATGTCTGAAATCAGTTCGACGATTTCACCGATCTCCTGCGAGGATTCGCCGAGCCGTTTGATGCGCTTCGAGGTTTCCTGGATCTGACTGCGAATTTCGTTCATGCCCGAAATCGAGTTTGACACGGCCGCCGCGCCTTTCTGCGCCGCCTCAAGCGAAGCGTGCGCGACACGGGCTGATTCCAGGGCCGAGGAAGATACCGTCTTCATCGAATTGGCCATTTCAAGAACCACGGCGTTGGCGCTCTGGATTTCGGCCGACTGAACTTTGGTGGCGGAGAGTAGATCGTTGGAGGTGCTTTGCGCGGCATTCGAGGCGCGGGTTACGCGTTCGGCCGCGTCGTTGATGCGTCGTACCAGCACGGCGAGTTCTTCAACGGTGTAGTTCACCGAGTCGGCAATGGCGCCGGTGATGTCCTCTGACACCGTGGCGCGGATTGTCAGGTCGCCGTCGGCAAGGTCGCCCATTTCGTTCATCAGACGCAGAATGGCGCCTTGCGTTACATCTTTTGCCGCTTCTGCAAGGCGGCGCTGGTGATCAGCCTCGCCGCTGCGGCGGAGACCTTCGTCGTTGAAGGCCTTGACCATGATGACCAGCATCACCAGAGCCAGCGAACCGAAAATGGTGCCGGCGAACAAAGAGGCATCCTGTTGGGTGATTTCGGTTTCATAGGCCTTGACCAGATTTTCCGTACTCGCCGTCATTCCGCGCCAGCCGGCGATCAAGGTGTTGCCGGCACTGCTCGCCCGTTGCAGCGGCTTGAGGTCGCCGGAGAGGTTGGCAATCGCCAGTTGCATGACATTCAGGCTGTCGGCCAATGGGCTGCCGGCGGGAGCCATGCCCAGCGCGTCGGGAATGTCTTTCGCCAGTTGCAACGCAATGCCCTCGTCGACGCCTTGCATCCCGGCCAGCCGGGTCGCTGCACGCAGGATGCGGTCCGTCAGCGCGGGCAGATTGCCCCCGGCGGCGGCGGCTGCTTCGGCCATCACTTTGCCGCGTCGCGCCGATTCTTTGGAGAGGTGTCCGATCGCAGCGAAGCGATTCTCCAGCGCCAGCAGCTGGCTGATGAGTTCGCTTTGCTTTTTCCAGTCATCGCGCAAGGCGTCGAGCGCTGGTCGCGTTTCGATGCTGGAGGCCGCTACCTTGATGCCTCTGACCTCGCCTCCGTCAACCAGGCGTTCGAGCAGCTGGTCGTAATTGTCGCGGGCATCGCGCAGTTCGGAGAAGCCTTCGGTCTGTCCTTGCATGGCGTTCAGTGTGGCGATGGGGATCTGCTGTGTCAGTGACGATATCTGGCTGGTGACGGACAGGTAGGTGATGCCGCGGGTGGTCGCCTGGACCTGCAGGAAGACTGCGGCGACGGTGATCAGCAGACTGATCAGGAAAACCGTACCAATGATTCGAAACTGGGTTTCGATATCCATATGGCCGATCAGCGGCAGTCTGCCTTGGCGGTTGCGGCGATCTTCCGCCGGTGCCTCGCCAATCTCGGGCGTTTGGGGCGATGCCTGGCCGCGGCGTTCGAATTGCGGCAACTTGAAAGGCAGCTTGAAGGCCATGGGTAGTCCTTTCTGGAACGCTCAGAGAGCGATGTCGAGGTAGTTTGGGTCGGCCAGCAGCGCGGGAATGCGCAACTGGGTCCAGGTAATGTCTTGTGCATCCGTGAAGCGGCCACCGAGCCAGGGCGCCGTCTCGCTAGCGCCGACTCTGGCTGCGCTCGCCGCACGCATCTGCAGTTGGGGACGCAGGCCCAGCGCGCGCCGCACCAGCAAGGCGGTATTGATGCCGTGTCGTGCGCCGACCAGCAGCAGGCGCGATTGCGCGTTGATCGGCGTCGGCGCGCCGCCGCGCCAGGCGGCAAAATCCACCACGCTGTAGAGCACGCCGCGAATGTTTGCGATGCCGGCGAACCACGATTTGGTCAGGGGTGCCGGAGTGAGTTGCGGCAGCGGCGCAACTTCGCCCGAGTCGCCAAGATCGATCAGCCAATGGCTGCCACCAGGGAGGTCGTCGGCACCGGATTCGATGCCGAGCAGCGCCTGCTCGCCCTCGCCTCGTCTTGCGGAAATCAGCCGCTCGGAGAGGCTTTGCTGAAATTCGCGCAGACTGATGCGCTTGGCCATGGTGTGGCTTACCCGAGAGCGGCGATCATGGCCAGCAAGGCTGGGCCATCGACCGGCTTCGTGATGTAAGCCTGGGCGCCTTGGCGCATGCCCCAGAGCTTGTCGGTTTCCTGATTCTTGGTGGTGCAGATGATTATGGGGATGCCCTTGGTTGCCTCGTCCTTCGCCAATGCGCGGGTGGCCTGAAAGCCGTTGGTACCCGGCATCACCACATCCATGAGGATGAGGTCGGGTTTGATCTGCTTGGCCCGTTCGATACCTTCTTCACCGCTTTCGGCGGTACTGACCTCGTAGCCGCCGCTCAGCAGCAACTGGCTGAGGAGGTGGCGTTCGGTGGGGGAGTCGTCGACGACCAGAATAGTTTTGATGGGCATGGTGGCTAGCTTCCGAATGAGAAAAACTACAGGAGGCGCGCAGCGTGTGCGGCGACGGTTTTGAGGAGACTGTCTTTGGTGAACGGTTTGGTCAGGTATTCATCGGAACCGACCATGCGCCCACGCGCACGGTCAAAGAGGCCATCCTTGGATGAAAGCATGATGACCGGTGTGGCGGCAAATCTTGTGTTCTTCTTGATCAGCGCGCAGGTTTGATAGCCATCGAGACGCGGCATCAGGATGTCGCAGAAAACCACATTGGGCAGATGATCGTTGATCTTTGCCAGCGCATCGAAGCCGTCCTCGGCCAGTACTACCTGGGCTCCCGCCTGCATCAGGAAAATTTCCGCAGTCTTGCGGATGGTGTTCGAATCATCGATCACCATCACCTTGATGCCGGAAAGCTTGGGCGTCTCGCTCACGTTACTCCATGCCGGATTCAGACTTCAATCATGGAAACTACGGAAGGAACGGAAAATAGTTAAGAAAACCGTTGTCCGCGCGCGCGGTTTCCTTTTCGTATCCCCTCCTGTCGCCTCGTTTACTGCCGAGGTCAAACTATATTATCTCTAATCATACTTAGATTTTGATCATTTCAAAGTCTTCCTTGCGTGCTCCGCATTCCGGACAGGTTCAGTTGGGGGGTATTGCATCCCGCCGCGTGCCAGGCGGCAGGCCTTCTTGCGGAAGTCCTTCCGCCTCTTCATGGACGAAGCCGCAGATCAGGCATATCCATTTCGAGTAAGACTGCTCGGGACTCATCGCGGGGCTGCAGGCCTTGTGCCCGGCGCGTGCGCGGGGGAGGGCATGCCTTCGGATAGAATTGCAGAATACTAACTCAAGCTGCTCGCCGCCCGATATTTACGTGTCGGGTCAGGACATTTATGACCGTTGCCCCTGCCGACAACCCGTCGCCGCCCATTGTGCTGACGTTCGCCGCTTCCGATCCCACCAGCGGCGCCGGATTGCAGGCCGACATCCTGACGCTGGCCAGCCTCGGTTGCCACCCGCTTTCCGTCGTCACGGCGATCACCGTGCAGGACACCGCCGGCGTCGAAGGCGTGCTGCCGATAGACGCCGAGTGGGTCGCCGACCAGGCTCGCGCCCTGCTTGAGGACATGCCTGTGGCGGCATTCAAACTGGGCATGATGGGCAGCGTCGAAATCATCGCCGCGATTGCCGAGGTGATTGCGGACTATCCGGATATTCCCGTGATCCTCGATCCGGTGCTGGCCTCGGGGCGCGGCGATCAGTTTGCCGATGAGGAAATGATCGAGGCCATGATCGGTCTGCTGCTGCCGCAGACCACGCTGCTGACACCGAATAGTCTCGAAGCCAGGCGTCTTGCGCAGGAGATGGGCGCGGGGGGCGAAGATCCCCGGCTCGAACTCGGTCTGGCCGAGTGTGCCCACCGCCTGATCAATGCCGGATGCGAGTATGTGCTGGTCACCGGAACCCACGAGGGCACCCCGCAGGTGATCAATACGCTTTACGGCAGCCACGGTGCGGTGCGCACCGATCGCTGGGACCGCTTGCCTGGCAGCTATCATGGCTCGGGCTGCACGCTGGCCTCGGCTATTGCGGCCCACTTCGCCAGCGGCGTAAATGTCGCCGAGGCGGTTATGGGTGCGCAGGAATACACCTGGCGCACCCTGGCGGCCGGCTTTCGTCCCGGCATGGGACAATTCATTCCCGACCGCCTGTTCTGGTCGCGGGAAGAGGACGACGAAGCGGATGAAACCTGACAGCTCGCAGCTTTCGATGGGCGCTTTCTTGTGAAACTCAGGGGACTTTGTGCAGTCACCCTCGATGACCCGCTGCTGCCGCGGCTGTCGGCGCTGGTAAAAGCGGCGCTCGACGGCGGCACGCCTTTCGTCCAATACCGCAACAAGATGGCGTCGCGCCCCCTGCGTCGTGCCCAGGCGGCCGAAATGCTGCGCATCTGCCGCGCCAGCGGAGCAAAGCTGATCATCAATGATGATGTCTGGCTGGCGGTGGAGATCGGCGCCGACGGCGCTCACCTTGGTCGCGACGATGCGCCGGGCGGCTCGCTGGCCGCCGCGCGCGATGCCCTAGGGCCGAAGCGCATCCTCGGGGTGTCCTGTTACAACGAACTTGCCCGTGCCGAAGAGGCCGCCGCAGCAGGTGCCGATTACCTGGCCTTCGGCAGCATGTTTCCGTCGCGCACCAAGCCCGGTGCGGTGCGCGCACCGCTGGAACTTCTGGGCGAAGCCCGCCGGCGTTTCGGCTTGCCGGTAGCCGCCATCGGCGGTATCACACTCGACAATGCATCGCAGATGATTGCCGCCGGTGCGGATATGCTCGCTGTAGTCAGCGATTTGTTCGATGCGATGAATATCAAGGCACGGGCGGAAGCGTATCAGGCGCTTTTCTATCAGGGAACATCGGCCAATCGCGGCAAAAGGGCTTCCTGAGCAGCCCGTGCATCCACCGCGCCTTTCGTGATCAACAGGACTCTTTCATGACTCGTAACGAAGAACTTTTCTCCCGCGCCCAGAAAACCATTCCCGGTGGCGTCAATTCGCCTGTGCGCGCTTTCCGTTCCGTTGGAGGCGCGCCGCGTTTTTTTGCGCGTGGTGAAGGTTGCCGGGTCTGGGATGCGGACGGCAAGCCGTACATTGACTACGTGGGTTCGTGGGGGCCGTTGATTCTCGGCCACGCCGATGCCGATACCGTCCGCGCCGTGCAGACGGCCGCCGCCAAAGGGCTGTCCTTCGGTGCGCCGACCGAAGGGGAAGTCGAACTGGCCGAATTGCTGGTGCAGCGGGTGCCGAGCATGGACATGGTGCGCCTGGTGTCCTCAGGCACCGAGGCGACCATGAGCGCGATCCGCCTCGCCCGCGGCTTCACCGGGCGCGACGCCATCGTCAAGTTCGAGGGCTGCTATCACGGCCACGGCGACAGCCTGCTGGTCAAGGCCGGCTCGGGCCTGCTGACCTTCGGCAACCCCTCATCGGCAGGCGTGCCAGCCGATCTGGCGCAGCACACCCTGGTGCTCGACTACAACGACGCGCAGGGCTTGCGCGACGCCTTCGCCAAACATGGCAAGAGCATTGCCTGTGTGATTGTCGAGCCGGTGGCCGGCAACATGAATCTGATCGTGCCGAAACCCGAGTTCCTCGTCGCCATGCGCGAACTGTGCACCCAGCACGGCGCCCTGCTGATTTTCGACGAAGTCATGACCGGTTTTCGCGTCGGCCCGGCTTCGGCGCAGGGCTTGTATGGCATCACGCCGGATCTTTCGACTTTCGGCAAGGTGGTGGGCGGCGGCATGCCGCTCGGCGCCTTCGGCGGGCGCCGCGACATCATGGAAAAGATCGCGCCGCTGGGGCCGGTGTACCAGGCCGGCACGCTGTCGGGCAATCCGTTGTCGGTGGCGGCGGGCCTGGTGACGCTGAAGAAGATTGCTGTACCGGGGTTTTATGAAGCGCTTGCGGCCAAGACCAAAGCGCTGGTGGATGGGCTTGCCGCGGCCGCCAGGCGGCGTGGTGTGAATTTTTCGGCGCAATCCGTGGGCGGCATGTTCGGTGTCTATTTCGCCGCCGCGCCGCCGACTTCTTATGCCGAAGTGATGGCGTCCGACAAGGATGCCTTCAACCGCTTCTTCCACGCCATGCTCGATGCCGGCTTCTATTTCGCGCCCTCGGCGTTCGAGGCCGGCTTCGTCTCGGCCGCGCATAGCGACGCCGACATAGCGGCCACCGTGGCGGCTGCCGACGCGATCTTCGGCGGCCACTAGAAGTCGGCGCTTGCCAGCCCGCGAAGCGGAATCTCCGGCAGACAAAGTCCGGGACGGCGCGCCAGCGCCGCCTTGTGGTTCAGCGCAGCCAGCCCTTGCGACGGAAGATCGCAAACGGCACCGCGACTGAAATCAGCATCAGTACCAGCGAGAACGGATAGCCGTACTGCCATTCCAGTTCGGGGAAACCGTTCTTGAAGTTCATGCCGTAGATGCTGGCGATCAGTGTCGGCGGCAGCAGTGCGACCGAGGCCACGGAAAAGATCTTGATGATCTTGTTCTGGTTGATGTTGATGAAACCGACCACGGCATCCATCAGAAAGTTGATCTTGTTGAAGATGAAGGCCGTGTGCCCGTCCAGTGACTCGATGTCGCGCAGGATTTCGCGCGCGTCTTCGTGTTGGTTGGGCGCCAGGAGCCGCCCGCGCATCAGGAAGGACAGGGCGCGGCGCGTATCCAGAACGTTGCGCCGGATGCGGCCGTTGAGGTCTTCCTCCTGGGCGATGTCGGCCAGAATGGCGCCGGCTTCTTCGTCGGTCATCCGCGTGCTGAGCACCTTC
>JAPLQZ010000076.1 GCA_026399415.1 Rhodocyclales bacterium
CCTGCGCTATGCCGGCGCCGAGCGCGACGCGCTGACCGGCATCGATCTCACCGTCCGCCCGGGCGAAACCGTGGCGCTGGTCGGCCCCTCGGGCGGCGGCAAGACCTCCTTCGTCAATCTCGTGCCGCGCTTTTATCACGCCGGCAGCGGACAGATCCGCATCGACGGCCACGATACCGAAACCCTGACGCTCGGCTCGCTGCGCGCCAACATCGCCCATGTCGGGCAGGACGTGTTCCTCTTCGACGACACGGTCGCCGCCAATATCGCCTACGGCGGCAAGCGCGATGCGAGCCGCGCCGAGATAGAGACCGCCGCGCGAGCGGCCCATGCGTTGGAGTTCATCGCGAGCATGCCGCAGGGATTCGATACCGTGATCGGCGAAAACGGCGCGCGTCTGTCCGGCGGCCAGCGCCAGCGCATCGCCATCGCCCGCGCCATTCTGAAGAATGCGCCGATCCTGATCCTCGACGAGGCCACCTCGGCGCTCGACAGCGAATCGGAGCGCCAGGTGCAGGCCGCCCTGGAAGAACTGATGCGCGGCCGTACCACGCTGGTCATCGCTCACCGCCTGTCCACCGTCGAACATGCCGACCGCATCGTGGTGCTGTCGCATGGGCGCATTGCAGAGATCGGCAGCCATGCCGAACTGCTGGCCGCGGGAGGCTTGTACTCCCACCTCTACAAGCTGCAGTTCTCGGAAAACGAGTGAAGATTCTCCACACCGAAGCATCCTGCGGCTGGGGCGGACAGGAAATCCGCATCCTCGAGGAGTCGCGCGGCCTGATCGGCCGCGGCCACCAGGTCACCGTGGCCTGCCCGGTCCATGCCCGAATGACGGCCGAGGCGGCCCGCTTCGGCGTGCCTGTGGTGGCGCTGCCGATTGAGTTCAAGACCCTTGGCGGATTCCGGGCGCTGCGCCGCTATCTGGCCAGCCAAGCACCAGACGTGGTGAACACCCATAGCTCGGCCGATTCCTGGCTGACGGGACTGGCCTGCGCCACGCTCGGCAATCCGCCGACCATCGTGCGCACCCGCCACATCTCGGCGCCGGTATCGGGCAATCCATTCAACCGCTGGCTCTACCGCCGCGCCAGAGCCGTGGTTACCACCGGTGAAAGCCTGCGCCGGCAACTGCTGAAGATCCTCGACCTGGATCCCGCGCGCGTGGTGTCGGTGCCGACCGGCATCGATACCGAACGCTTCGCTCCGGCGGACAAAAGCGCCGCCAAACTCGCGCTCGGACTCGATCCGGCGCAGCGCCACGTCGGCATCGTCGCCACCCTGCGCAGCTGGAAGGGCCACCTGTTCCTGCTCGAGGCCTTCGCCCAACTCAAGCGGCCGGAGCTGCACCTGCTGATCGTCGGCGAAGGCCCGATGCGCAGCCAGATCGAGGCGAAGATTGCGGCTGCAGGCGATGCTCTGCGGCCTGCCGATCGTCACCACGCCGGTCGGCGCCATACTCGAAGCCGTCAGCGACGACAACACAGCGCTGATCGTGCCGCCCAGGGACGCCGCGGCGCTGGCCGCCGCCATCGCTCGCCTGCTCGACGACAGCACGCTTGCCACCCGCCTCGGCGATGCCGCGCGCCGTGTCGCCAGCGCCGACTTCTCGCGGGAAGCCATGCTCGATAGCATGGAAACCCTATTTCGCCAGGCAACGTCCCCATGAGCAAACCCCTCGACTGGACCACGGTGTCCGACGATCCCAACAACCGGGAGGCCAAGGCCGCCGTGCGCGCCTGGCTGAAAACCGCGCAGCGCGTCCACACCGACACCGATCTGCTCGGCCATATCGAGAATCTGGTGCGTGGCAAGCGCGTGCTCGACATCGGCGTCGTCTCCCACAGCGCACGCTACTTCGACCTGCCGGACTGGCGCCATGGCCGCATCCACAAGGCGGCCGCCTACTGCGTCGGCATCGACATCCTCGAACCGCTGGTGAATGAACTCAACAGCCGAGGCTTCAATGTGCGCTGCGTCGACGCCACCTCGGAGGCCGATCTCGGCGAGCGCTTCGACCTGGTGTTCATCGGCGATGTCGTCGAACACGTCGACAACGCTGTGCTGCTGCTGAAGTTCGCCGCGCGCCATCTCGCGCCCGGCGGCCGGCTTTTTGTGACCACGCCGAACCCCTTCTCGCGCAAGTTTTTCCGCCAGTTCAAGCGCGACGGCGTGATGGTGGTGAATCTCGACCACGTCGCCTGGATCACGCCGACCCTGGCCATGGAACTGGGCCGCCGCGCCGGCGTCGCGCTGGCCGCCTACCATCTGGTGAAACGCTTCTCTCCGCTGGCGCTGGCGGTCAAGCGACTGCTCGGCTGGCGCCTGGAAGCGGTGGAATTTTCCTTCCCGGACTACCTGTATGAGTTCGTCCGGCGCGACTGAGTCCGCGCTTCCCGAGCCGCGGGACATTCTCTACATCAACGTCTCGCGCATCGGCGACACCCTGCTGGTGACGCCGGCCGTGCGCGCCGTGGCGGCGCGCTGGCCGCAGGCGCGCATCCACCTGCTGGCGCACCCGAAGCGCGAGGAAGTGCTGCGCCATTTGCCCTTCGTCCATCGCACCGGCGCCATCAGCAAGCAGCGGGCGCGCTTCATGGGCCGCTTGAGGAATCCATTCGCGGGCAAGCCCTACGACCTCGCCTTCGTCTGCAACTTCGATGCGCCGCTGATCGAATATGCCCTGCGCGTAGCCCGCCGCGTGGTGGCGTTCCGCCAGCCGGACGAAGCGCTGAATCGCAGGCTGTACCGCACCGTCGAACACCCGGCGCTGCAGACCACCCATGCCGTCGACATCCAGCTGCTGCTGCCGGCGGCAGTGGGTGCCGCGCCCGCCGGCAAGGCGCTGAGCTACCGCGTCACCGCAGAGGAAGCGCAGTGGGCCGCAAACTTTCTCGCCGACCATCGGGCGTGCGACCACCGACCGCTGATCGGCCTGCAGGTGGCGAGCTTCCCCACCAAGGCCTACCGCGATTGGCCGCCCGCCCACTTCAGCGAGTTGTGCCGACGCATTCTCGCGGCCTGGCCTGCGGCGCACTTCCTGATTTTCGGCGGCGAGCTGGAAAAGGCGCGCACCGAGGCGCTGGCGGCTGAACTGGGCGACGCCGTCACTCTCTGCGCCGGTCGCCTCACGCTGCGCCAAACCGCGGCGCTGATGAATCGCGTCGATCTCTACGTTGGCGTCGACACCGGCCCCACGCACCTGATGGGCGCGCTGCAGCGACCGATGGTGGCGCTGTATCACGGCTATTCGCCGAGCCGCGTGCTGGCCCCGCTCGACCACCCCTGCCTCTACGCCATCGACCATCCGCTGGTCGACCGCTGCACGCCCGAGGCCGACATGGCCGACATCAGCGTCGATCGCGTCTGGCAGGCCGTGCAGCAGGCGCTGAGCGAACACGCAACGAAAACTCGCGCGCAATGAAGTTCGCCCTGTTCACCACCAACCTCACCGGTGGCGGCGCCGAAAAGGCGCTGGCCAAGATCGGCAGCGGACTGGCGGCGCGCGGCCACGAGGTGGATTTCATCGTCTGTGAAGCGGCTGGCAGCCATGCCGGCAAATACGCCCCACCGGCCGGCTGTCGCTTTCACATCCTCGCCGCGCGTGCCGGCCACGGCTGGCTGGGCAAGCGGCGGCTGGCCTGGCGATTGCGGCGCCTGCTGACCTCGCGTTCTCACGACCTGCTGGTATCGACGCTGCCGTTTGCCGACGAAGTCGCGGTATTGGCCCACGCCCCGCGCCACGTCTGCCGCATCGCCAATACCCTGTCGGCGGAGATTGCGCGCCTGCCGACAGCAAAAGCGCAACGGCGCTCGGTCCGTTATCGCGAACTCTACGGCTCGCGCCGGCTGGTGGCCGTGTCGCAGGGTGTGGCCGAGGACATGCAGACCCGGTTCGGCGTCGACCGGCAACAACTGAGCGTCATCGCCAATCCCTTCGACTTCGCCGCGATTCGCGCGCTGGCCGCCGAGCCCTGTCCGGCGCGACCGGACGAACCCTACATCCTCCACGTCGGCCGCTTTGCCGCGCAGAAGCGCCACGACCTGCTGCTCGCTGCATTTGCACATGCGGAGCTGCCGCACAAGCTGGTGCTGCTGACACCGCCCGATGCGAAACTCGCCGCGCTGATCGCGCAACTGGCCCTCATGCGCCGTGTCGTCATCGCCGACTTTCAGGCCAACCCGTATCCCTGGATGGCCGCAGCCGACTTGCTGGTGTTGTGCTCCGACCACGAAGGCCTGCCCAACGTGCTGATCGAGGCGCTGGCTTGCGGCACGCGCGTCGTCAGCACCGACTGTCCCTCCGGCCCGCGCGAAATCCTCAAGGGCGAACTGGCGCAATGGCTGGTGCCCTGCGGCGATGCCGATGCACTGGCGCAGGCGATGCATGCCGCGCTGGCAGCGCCGAAGCCGGCACCGGATGTTGTCGCCGCAGCGCTGACTCCCTATGCCGCCGACCGGGCGCTAGCCGCCTGGGAAACCCTGGCGCGGGAGAGCTTCTGATGTGCGGCATCCTGCTCACCGTCGGTGAGATCTTCCGCGTCGATTTCGATGCGGCGCTGGCGACGCTCAAATCGCGCGGCCCCGACGCCCGCGAAGTGCTGGCCCACGGCAATGCCCTGCTCGGCCACGCGCGGCTGGCGGTCATCGACATCGTTGGCGGCCGTCAACCGATGACGGCGGCGAATGGCCGGCTGGCCATGGTCTATAACGGCGAGATCTACAATTTCGCCGCCTTGCGTCGCGAACTCGAAGCGGCGGGTCATGCCTTCGCCACCCGCTCCGACAGCGAAGTGCTGCTGACCGGCTACCTGCACTGGGGCGAAGCCGTCGTCGCGCGGCTTGACGGCATGTTCGCCTTTGCCATTCACGACGCGCAGGATGGCAGCGTCTTCCTCGCCCGCGACCGGCTCGGCATCAAGCCGCTGTTCTGGGGCGAGCATGCGGGTGGTCTCATTGCGGCCTCGACCCTGGCGCCCTTCTTCGCCTTCGCCGCCTTCCCGAAGAAGCTCGACGCCGAAGGCCTGCGCGACTATCTGGCCTTCCAGACGCCGCTGGCGCCGCATACCCTGGTACGCGACATCCACGCCCTGCCGCCGGGTGCTTGTCTGCGCTGGAAAGCCGGTAGCGGCGCGAAGCCGCGGCAGTGGTGGACCCCCCGCTGAAAACCTTCAGCGTGCGCTTTGCCGAAGCCGGCTTCGACGAAAGCCCGCATGCCCGCGCCGTGGCTGAGCGCTACGGCACCGAGCACCACGTCCTCGACGCACCCGAACTCGACGCCGACACGCTGGCCGCGGCGCTGACCGACCTCGACCAGCCGCTCGCCGACCCGGCCTACATCCCGACCTG
This sequence comes from Rhodocyclales bacterium, assembly GCA_026399415.1. Classification (GTDB taxonomy): domain Bacteria; phylum Pseudomonadota; class Gammaproteobacteria; order Burkholderiales; family Rhodocyclaceae; genus Sulfuritalea. The sequence continues at coordinate 5,353 of JAPLQZ010000076.1, forward strand.
GGCGCTGTCGCGCCTGACGCGGCAGCACGTTACGGTGGCGCTCTCGGGCGACGGCGGCGATGAACTCTTCGGCGGTTATCCGCGCTTTCTCGACGGCGCCGACCGCTTTCCCGACAGCGTCGGCAAACGCCTGCTGCGCGTCCTGCTGCGCCGTGGCCTCGCCCCGGCGAGCCTGCGCCGGCGGGCGCTGGCCGGCGCCGAATTGCTGCTCTACCGCCGCGTCGAACTGGGCGATTATGCGGGCAGCCGCAAGGACCTGCGCCGCTATCTGGCTCCCGCGATCGTTTCCGCCTCCCGGCCGCAAGCCACGCTCGAGCTGTGGCGCACATTGGCCGAACGTCATGGCGGCTACGACCGCGGCGCGCTGCTGCGCGCCGACTTGTGGACCTATCTCTCGGAGAACTGCCTGACCAAGACCGACCGCGCCAGCATGGCCCACGGCCTCGAAGTGCGCGTGCCGCTGCTGGCCAACGCGCTGCAGGACCGGATGCTGCGCCTGCCGGCGGGCGTGCATTTCGACGCCGGCGGCGGCAAGGCCCTGCTGCGCGCGCTGGCCCGCCGCCACCTGCCGGAAACGGTCTGGAACCGCGAGAAGCACGGCTTCTCGGTGCCGCTGCGCGCCAACTTCGCCGGCCCGTGGCGCGAATGGGGCGAGGCGCAGGTGGCCGCGGCTAAAATACGCGCACCCTGGCTCGATGCCGCCGCCATCGCGGCACTATGGCAGGAGGCACAGCAGGGAAAGGGTAATGTGCGCCTGATGTACACCTTCGTCGTGCTGCTGGCCTGGCTCGAAACGCATCCGCTGGAAGGCTGACGTGAACTTTTTCAAGCATCTTTTCTTCATCGTGCGGCAGCGGCGCGCCGGCAACCGGGTGTCCTTCGCCGCCTATATCAAGGGCCATGAACGCATCGAACTGGGCGGCGGGTGCAAGATCCACGCCGATGCTTCGGTGGACGCTTCGCGCAGCCCCGGCGTGCGCTTCGGCAACAAAGTCACGCTGAACCGCTACGCCTATGTGCAGGGCGGCAACAGCGGCGTCAGGCTCGGCGACCGGGTCGAGATCAACAACTTCAGCATCGTCAACGGCACCGGCGGCGTCGATATCGGCGATGACACCGTGATCGGCCCCGGCGTGCGCATCATCTCCTACCAGCACCAGACCGCGCGCGGCGCGACGATCCGCTCGCAGCCGGTGATCGCCCGGCCGATACGCATCGGCTGCGATGTCTGGATCGGCGCCAACGCGATCATTCTCGCCGGCGTCACTGTGGGCGACGGCGCCGTGGTCGCTGCCGGGGCCGTGGTGCGCGAAGATGTGCCGGCTTACGCAGTAGTGGCCGGCGTGCCGGCCACGATCAAAAAATACAGGGAATAGACCATGCGCAGGAACGGCCGTACCGCCCATAAACTGAAAAAGTTCGCCTGGCGCTTTCGCCAGCCGGACTGTGCCGACAATCATGGCGTCATACTGCGTGGATAAATTAATGAGCTTCCATACGCAAAGGGGAAACGTGATGACGCACCTGGTCCGCTTTACGCAGTGCCAGAAGAGGCGTACCGGTTCCGAACAATAGTTGTTTAGGGATAATAGATGAACGATCCAATTTATAAACCGAGATTCTACGGAGGACATGCGGCAGGTTCCAGCCAATCGGCGCGGCTTGTCCTCCCGGAAGTATTTGATATTGTTGGCTTGCCTAGCAGCATTCTGGATGTCGGTTGCGGCATCGCGACTTGGGGCGGTGCGGCCCGAGAGCTTGGGGTCGGCGACTATTTGGGCATAGACGGAGACTGGGTTCCCAAGAATCAGTTGAGGGTACCGGCAGAACAGTTCCTCCCGGCCGATCTTTCGCAGCTCGACCGCTTGCAGGTCGACCGCCACTTCGATCTCGCTATCTGCATCGAGGTAGCGGAACACCTGCCGGAAGCCATGGCGGCAAAACTGGTAAATTTTCTGACGACCCATGCAGATCGGGTAGTGTTTGGTGCCGCCGTTCCTGGACAGGGGGGGACGAATCACGTCAACGAGCAATGGCAATTCTACTGGGCGGAGATTTTTGCCGCATGTGGTTTTGATGCCTTCGATATCATCAGGCCCCGAATTGCCGGAAACCGCGAAATCGAATATTGGTACCGCCAAAACACGATTCTCTACGCAAAGTGCGATAGCGGCTTTGCTACTGCTATGACCAGAGCAGCTATCCCGCAAGCGTTAGATTACATCCTCCCGGAGCTATATGAAGACAAATTGAAACAGATAGAAAAACCAAAGCTTAGGGATCTCATTCGCCGAATGCCTGCGGCATTTATGAATGACATCAGGCGCAAATTTTTCCAGCGCCCCTCATGACGGTTCGCGATGTCCTGCTGATCGCCCATGGCAGTCTGCATCCGGCGCTGCGCCGCGAGCTGGCGGCGCGCGGCCTGAGGCTGAGCGAAAGTCGGCGCTGGCAGGACGCCGATCGCAGCGAAGCCCAGCGCATCCTCGGCGCCTATAACTGGTTCTACGAGGGCCTGCGTCATCCGCTGACCACCTGGGGCATGCACCGCTTCCTGCGCCGGCAGCGAATACCGCTGTTCGCTTGGAACCAGGATGCGCCGCACTACCTGAACCGCGCCGCATGGCGGCTGGACTGGCTGGACCGCGCCCGCCTGTTCGACATCTACGCCACGCACAGCTTGATCGACTCGCGGCGCGACTTCGCCGACAGCGTGCTCTACCTCGCCAATGCCGCCGACACCACTCGCTACCACCTGAGCGGCGCCACGCTGGCCGGACTGCGCGATCCGGCCCGTTATGAGCACGATGTCAGCTTCTTCGGCGCCATGGACGGCAATCGCTACAAGGAAATGCGCGGCCGCCAGGAATTCTTCACCGCCCTCGGCGAACGCCTGAGTACGCGCGGCATCCGTTTCCTGTTCCGCGAATCGGCCGGCATGAGCGCCGAGGAACAGGTTGCGCTGATCCAGACAACCCGCATCAACCTCAACTTCGGCGCCTCCTGCGACTATGGCGCGCCCGTGGCCTCGGGCCTGCCCGAGCGCTGCTACGGCATTCCCGCCTGCGGCGGCTTCCTGCTCTGCGACCGTCGCACTCATGCGCGCGACGACTTCGCGCCGGGCGAGAACTGGGCCGAGTTCGACGGGCTGGACGATTGCGTGGCGAAGATCGAATTCTGGCTGGCGAACTTCGCTGCCGCGCGCGACCTCGCCGAACGCTGTCACGCCCATGTCATGACGCACCACACCTACGCCCACCGCGCAGCGACCCTGCACAACGCCCTGCTGGCCTGGCACGCGGGCAAACGGGGACGGCTGGCATGAGCGTGCCGACACTCTCCATCGTCATGCCGGTCTACAACGTCGCGCCCTACCTGCCGCGCTGCCTGGAAAGCCTTGCCGCGCTGACGCCACCGGCCGACGAGATCATCGTCGTCGACGACGGCTCGACCGAC
>JAPLQZ010000235.1 GCA_026399415.1 Rhodocyclales bacterium
ACATACCCGCGGCCACATCGCCTATTATGGCCCAACTCTCAACGGCCACGGCGCGGTCTTCTGCGGCGACACGCTGTTCGGCGCCGGCTGCGGGCGGCTGTTCGAAGGCACTCCGGCACAAATGCAGGAATCCCTGGCCAAGCTCGCCGTGCTGCCGGCGCCGACTCTTGTCTACTGCGCCCATGAATACACCCAGAGCAACCTGCGTTTCGCCCTGGCCGTCGAACCGGGCAGTATCGCCGTGCAGCGGCGCAGCGAAAACGTAGCCAAAGATCGCGCAGCAGGCCGCCCGACGATCCCGACCAGCATCCGCAGCGAACTCGAAACCAACCCCTTCCTGCGCTGGGATGCCCCCGCCGTGCGTGCCGCAGCGGCAAGCCGCCTCGGGCGCATTCCGGTCGACGCGGTGGAGACCTTCACTGCCATCCGCGAATGGAAAAACCGTTTTTGAGAAGGAATATCGCGCCATGACAACGCGTCGTACCTTCATCAAGACCCTTGCCGCGATTCCTTCGGCCCTGTCCTTCCGGCACGCCTGGGCCGCTCCCGATCCCTCGCGGCGGGTCCTGATCATCGGCAACAGCACCTACCACGATGCACCGCTGGTCAATCCGGCGAACGATGCCAAGGCCGTCAGCGGACTGTTCACCCAGGCCGGGTTCACCGTCGATTCGCACCTCAACGCCAAGCGCACCGACATGATGGCTGCGATCGAACGCTTCGGCATTGCCGCAAAAAACCCGGAGACAAAACTGGTGGTGTTCTATTACGCCGGTCACGGCGCCCAGCTCGACTGGCGCAACTACCTCTTGCCGGTCGATGCCGTGGTGGAAAAGCAGGAGCACATGAAAGAGCGTTGCGTCGATCTCGGCCTGTTGCTCGGCCAGTTCAGCGCGGCGAAGGACAAGACCTTCATCATCATCCTCGATGCCTGTCGCAACAACCCCTTCGGCAAGTCCTACCGGCCCGAGCAGAAGGGCCTGTCGCAGTTCGATGCCCCAGTCGGCAGCCTGCTCGCCTACGCCACCTCGCCCGGCAACGTGGCCTCGGATGGCGAAGGCGCCAACGGCCTCTACACCGAGAATCTGGTGCGCGAACTGGGCAAGCGCAACACCCGCATCGAGGACGCCCTGAAACGCGTGCGCCTCAACGTCCGCCTTGCCTCGCAGGGCGAGCAGATCCCCTGGGAGACCACTTCGCTGGAAGGCGATGTCTTCATCTTCAACGAAGGACAGAAGAAGCTCACCGAAGCCGAGCAGGAAAAGCTGGTCGAAGCCGACGTGACCGAATGGGCGCGCATCAAGGCCTCAAAGAAGATCGACGACTGGGTGGGCTACCTGCGCACTTTCCCAAATGGCCGCTTCGCCGAAATCGCCCAGATGCGCCTGACGCGCCTGCTGGCAGATATCGAAAAGCAACGCCTTGACCGAGAACAGCAAGACACGGCCAAGGCCGACAAACTTGCAGCCGAGAAGCGGCAGGAGGAACAGCGCCAGACCGAGGAGCAAAAGCGCCGCGAGCAGGAAAAACTGGCGCCCGCCGCCAAGCCGGCCCCAACTGCCGCCACCGCCTCGGCGCCGGTTGCCGTGGCGGTGCCCGGCACTTTCATGATCAACATCGGCGCCGGTCTTCCGATGCTCGCCCTGATGGCGCCATCGGACAATCCCTTCTCCGCCGGACGCTATCCGCTGGGACGCATTTTCACGGTCGGCGACGAAGCAACCATCATGCAAACAGACATCTTGACCAGTGTGGAAGAAAAGACTCACACCAGGCGCGTAACACGGGTGAATTACGATGAGGACCGGGTTGAATTCAACGATGGACTGATCATTACGGACTTGATGGGCAACGCCATCAAGTCCGGCCCGGTCGAGTTCGACACCCCGGTGCAATGGACACCCGCCGAATTCCAGATTGGCAAGAAATGGACCGCTGCTTTCCGCCGAACCCAGAATGGAGTGACTTCGAACGCTTCCTTTGACCTGCAGATCATGAAACGGGAAACCATCACCGTCCCTGCAGGAACTTTCGACACCTTCAGGATCGAAGGCGAGGGCTGGAACTTGACCTTTGGCGTTCGCGGCGAGATGAAGATATGGCTGGTTCCTGGACTGAATTTTCCGGTCAAGTCCGAGCAAATCCGCCGTGACAAGTGGGGGCGTCTGTTCCGAACCGAAAGAGAGGAACTCGTTTCCCTGCGCCAGCAAACCATCGACACGAAATGCGCCCTCCCCGCGGGTGACTTGAAACGCACCCTGACCATCAAGAGCGGCTGCGCGGCCTGAAGCGGAGGACAGCAAGGCGAGGCGGCAAAATACGCTGGTCCCGTGCTGCAGATGCTAAGATTCGCCGCCTTCACGCGCACTTAGCCGGTGCCTCTCCCGCCAATGTTCCTGTTTCGCTGCCTTTTCCCACCGCTGCTGCTTCTGTTGATCGGTTCCGCACATGCCCAGCAGGCGCTGCAACTGACGGCGGAAATGACTTCACCACCGGCTTTGACTCTCGGCACCGCGCTACCGGCACTGCCGCTGCTGCCCGACGCGTCGCGGGAAGTGAAGGACGACCTGCCGCCGATGCCGACCATCGACCTCACCACGCCGCCCGATGACCTGTGGCAGCGCATGCGCAACGGTTTTTCCATGCCCGACCTCGACAGCCCGCTGGTGGCGGACCGGCAGGCCTGGTATCTGAACCGGCCCGATCTGCTGAAGCGTGTCTTCGAGCGCAGCCGGCGCTACCTGTATCACATCGTGGTCGAACTCGAAAAGCGCGGCATGCCGACCGAACTGGCCCTGCTGCCGATCGTCGAAAGCTCCTTCAATCCGCTGGCCTACTCGTCCGCCCGCGCCCTCGGCATGTGGCAGTTCATTCCCGCCACGGGCAGGACCTACAAGCTGCAGCAGAACTGGTGGTTCGACCAGCGCCGCGACATCGTCGCCTCGACCGGTGCCGCGCTAGATTATCTGCAAACCATCTACGAAATGCACGGCGACTGGCATCTGGCGCTGGCGTCCTACAACTGGGGCGAAAATGCGGTCGGTCGCGCCGTTGCAAAAAATCAGGCCAAGGGTCTGCACACCGATTACCTGCACCTGAAAATGCCGGGCGAGACGCGCTATTACGTACCCAAACTGCAAGCCATCAAGAACATCATTGCCCAACCGCAGTTGTTCGGCATCAGCCTCGATCCGATTCCAAATCGCCCCTATTTCGGCACGGTGGAGCGCAACGGCAACATGGATATCGTCCTGGCGGCGCGACTCGCGGAAATCCCGCTGGACGAATTCATCGCGCTCAACCCGGCCTACAGCCGGCCGGTGATGCCGACGGCGGCCAACAGCCCGCTGGTGCTGCCGGCCGAGAAGGTGCAGACCTTCCTGGCCAATCTGCAAGACCACGAAGCGCAGGACAAACCGCTGTCCGCCTGGCACACCCACAACCTGAAACAGGGCGAGAAGCTTGACGCCGTCGCCAGGATTTACGGCATCAGCGCGGCACGGCTGAAACAGCTGAACGGCATCAACGCACGAACAAAAATTGCGCCCGGCCTGGCCCTGCTGGTACCCGGCAAGGATGCGATCGGCCAGGAGTCCATCGCCTCCCACCTGCCGCAGACTCCGGCCAATCCGCCGCGCGCGACGAAGTGGAAGAAGGCAAAAGCGGGCAAGGCCCGCGTCAAACCGCATGGCATCATCGTCAAGATCCGAAAGCCTCCTGCCACCAAGCCAGTAGTCAAACCGCAGCAGCGCTAAGAGGCGGCTAAACCGCCTTGATGCAGCGCACGGCGTGCGTCGCGCCGAACAGTGTCTCGGCCGGATAGGCGCGGCGACAGCCTTCGTCGGCCAGCGGGCAACGCGGATGGAAATGGCATCCGGCCGGAGGATTGGCCGGCGACGGCATGTCGCCGACCAGTTTCGGCACTTCGCTCCTCACGCCATCGACCCGCGGCACCGCCGCCAGCAAAGCCTTCGTGTACGGATGCCGCGGCTGGCGCAACACCTCCTCCGCCGTGCCGCGCTCGACCACGCGCCCGAGATACATCACCGCCACCCCGTGGGCCAGATAATCCACCACCGCGATGTTGTGCGTAATGAACAGATAAGCCAGCTTCAGTTCGCTTTGCAGATCGGACAGCAGATTGAGAATCTGCGCCTGCACCGAGACATCCAGCGCCGAGGTCGGCTCGTCGCAGATCAGCAGTTGCGGATTGACGGCCAGGGCGCGGGCGATGGCAATGCGCTGGCGCTGACCGCCGGAAAATTCGTGCGGATAGCGGCCCGCCATGTCGGCGCGCAAGCCGACCTGCTCCAGCAGGGTGCCGGTGCGTGCCGCCAGATTGCCGCCGCTGCCACCCGGAGCCAGCGCCCGCATGCCTTCGGCGATGATGTCGCCGATGCGCAGGCGCGGGTTGAGCGAGGCGAAGGGATCCTGGAATACCATCTGCATTTTCGCGCGCAGCGGTCGCAATTCGCCCGTCGACCGCGTGGTTAGTTCGACGCCGTCGAGCCGCACGCTGCCGCCCGTCGGTCGCAGCAACTGCAACATGGCCTTGCCTGCGGTGGTCTTGCCGCAGCCCGACTCGCCGACCAGCGCCAGGGTGCGCCCCGGCATGAGTTGCAGCGACACGCCATCGACTGCGCGCACGGCGCCGACGGCGCGCTGCAGAATGCCGCGCCGTATCGGGAAGTGCACCTGCAGGTCCTTCACCTCCAGCAGCGGCTTCAAATCGGCTGCAGTCGCCGTGTCGCCGGCGCCGACTCCTGCGGCAACGCCTGGCGCGGCGCCGGGCAGGAAACAGCGCACGCGTTGCCCTGACTGCACTGCCTCCACTTCTCGCCATGGCGGCGGCGCACTGCGGCACGCCGGCATGACTTCGCTGCAACGCTCGACGAACCGGCAGCCCTCGTGGCGCACGTCGGCCGCCGGCACGCTGCCGGGAATGGTCGCCAGCCTGCCGCCGCGCCGCTCTGCATCCGGCAGCGCGGCGAACAGGCGGACCGAATAGGGATGCGCGGCTTGCGCAAAGAAAGCGCGGCGCGGCGCAACCTCCACCAGTTGCCCGGCATACATGACGCCGACCCGATCCGCCATGCGCGCCACCACGCCGAGATCCACGTCCAGCGCCGTGGTCGGCTCGTCGGCGATCAAGAGGCGCGGCGCGCCGGCCAGCGCGATGGCGATCATCACCCGCTGGCGCAGGCCGCCGGAAAGCTGGAAGGGATATTCGTCGAGCCGCCGCACGGGATCGGGAATGCCGACCTGATCGAGCAACTCGCCGGCTCGTGCGCGCGCCGCGTCGCCCCGCAATCCGGCATGCAGTTCGAGCGCCTCAACGATCTGGCGACCGACGGTCAGCACCGGATTGAGGCTGGTGGCCGGCTCCTGGAAGATCATGCCGACACCGCCGCCGCGCACCTCGCGCATGCCGGATTCGGGCAGCGCCAGCAGATCGTTTTCCTCGAAGGCGACGGTACCGCCGGTGACCTGCGCCGCCGCCGGCAGCAGGCGCATGATGCCCAGCGCGGTCATCGACTTGCCGCAACCGGATTCGCCCAGCAGCGCAAAGCACTCGCCGGCCGCGATGTCGAAGCTGACGCCATCCACCGGGCGCGCGGCGCCGATG
>JAPLQZ010000224.1 GCA_026399415.1 Rhodocyclales bacterium
GCTGCAACTGATCGCCGAGGGCCGCAGCACGCGCGAAATGGCCGCGCGCCTCAATCTCTCGGTGAAAACCATCGAGACGCACCGCGCGCAACTGATGCAGCGCCTGGACATCTTCGATGTCGCCGGGCTGACCCGCCATGCCCTGCGCATCGGCCTGATCGACCCGGAGCGCTGAGCGCTGCATTGGAGATCAACTTGTCGCCGCGATGTCCTTCGTGTAAGATTCTTACCAGCTAAAAGTATTACCTGGGAGACGTCATGCGCATTACCAGCAAGGGTCAGGTCACCATTCCGCAGCGCATTCGCGAGCAGGCGGGACTGCTGCCGGAAACGGAAGTCGGATTCGAAATCGTGCGTGGCCGAGTTATTCTCACGCCGCTGGGCAAGCCCGCCAGCCGCGGGCAGCGCGCGGTGGCGCCGTTGCGCGGCTCGCTCAAGCACCTGAAACGCAGCACCGACGAGCTCATGGCGCTCACCCGCGGCGAGGGCTGAGCCGCATGCCGGTCCTGGTCGACACCAACGTACTGCTCGACGTCGCAACCGAGGACCCGCTTTGGTTCGACTGGTCCGCGTCGCGGCTCGCTCGGGCTGCGGATCGCGACGGCCTGGCGATCAATCCGATCGTGTATGCGGAACTCTCCGTGCACTACGACACGATAGAAGCGCTTGAGGCGGCGCTCTCCGGACATGCGTTTGCGCGCCTTGCGCTGCCTTGGGACGCAGCCTTCGTCGCCGGCAAGGCGTATCGACGTTATCGCAGCCGGGGAGGGGCGAAGCACTCGCCGCTGCCCGATTTCTATATCGGCGCCCACGCAGCGGTGGCGGGGCTCACCTTGCTCACGCGCGACGCAAAGCGCTATCGTGAGTACTTCCCCAGGTTGAAGCTCATCACGCCGACTTGAGCTACGCGGAGCGCCGCGCCGCTCCCTTCCCGTCCCCGCAATCAGGCTTTTCCACCCCGACATTCAGGGTTTCCCCGATGGGCCGCGGCCGCGCGGCGGCCTAGTCTTGGGCGCATGGACGCGACCGCATTGGCAGAACCCGTGAACATTTTTCTCATCGGCTTCAGCGAAGGGCTGGCCCGCTCGTTGGCGCGCTATGTGCACAGTGACTCGAGTGTTGCGCTGACCGGGGTTGCACCGAGTCTGGCGCTCGCCGAAATCATGCTGCCGGACACCCCGGCCGCTGTCGCGCTGGTGGATTGGTCGGCGCTCGGCGTGGCGACCACGGACAGCTTGCGCGCGCTGCGGCTGGGCCTTCCCGGGCTGCGCATCGTTTGCGTGGCGAGCGAGGCCGATGCCTACAGCGCCGCTGCGGCGCAGGCGGGTGCCGAAGCAGTGATCTCGCTTGACAGATTTGCCGGGGAACTCGATTTCCTGCTGCGCTTGTTCTTCCCCGGACGTTTCCCGACACCGGGTGGCCAACCCGAGCGGCGGTACGCCGCGACGCACGGTCAGGATGGGCCAATCCAGTGAGGCGCCGATCATGATCAGACTGCTCATTCTGGCGACAGCGTACTTCGTCACCGGCTGGCTCGGCCTGAAAATCCCCTACATCGGGTCGTATATCACCCTTGTCTGGCTCCCAACGGGTATAGCGGTAGCGGCATTGTTCCGCTGGGGCACGATCGTCTGGCCCGGCGTCTACCTCGGCGCGTTTCTCGTCAATCTTTCCATTGGTGCCCCCTGGCCCCTGGCTGCGGGGATTGCAGTGGGCAATACGCTTGGCCCGCTGCTGACCGTTGCGTGGTTTCGGCGGGTCGACTTCCATCCTGAATTCGAGAGTCGGAGGGACATCGTTTCGTTCATTGTGGCAGCCGGCATGGGTACGGTGGTGTCGGCATCATTGGGCTGCGGGAATCTCTATCTGGCCGGATTGATGCCCCTGGAAGCCATGAGTACTGCCTGCGTCTCATGGTGGATGGGAGACACCGTCGGGGTGCTGCTGGCCGCTCCGTTTCTCCTGAACCTTGGCCGCGAGGAAATCAAACAACTGAGCCGCGACCGTACGGAATTGCTGCTCTGGATGCTGATTGCCGGCACCACGGCGTGGTTTGCATTCTTCAACAACTATGGCCATTTGGGCCGTTCCTTGCCCCTGGCATACCTGACCCTGCCCCTGGTCGTCTGGGCGGCCCTGCGCTTCGGAAATATTGGCGCAGGATTCGCCGGATTGGGATTCTCGGCGATTGCGGCCTGGAGCATCGCGACCGGGCATGGCCTGTTTTCCCAGCCGGACGCTCATATGAGCCTGTTTCTGCTGTGGAGCTACATGGCAACCGTCGTATCGATGGGCTTGCTGATCACTGCCTTGCAGGCTGAGCGGAAACAAGTTGAACGCAGCCTGCGCGAAAGCGAATTGCAGCTTCGCACCATCATCGATACCGAACCCGAGTGCGTCAAGATGCTCGCGGCCGACGGCACCCTGCTGCAAATCAATCGCTCCGGCCTGGCCATGATAGAGGCTGATTCGGCTGACCAGGTGGTAGGCAGGAGGATGTCGGATTTGATCGGCAAGTCTTACCGAAAAGACTTCAGCGCCTTGACCAAGCGCGTGTTCGAGGGCGAGTCCGGCAGCATCGAGTTCGAGATTCGCGGTCTCAAGGGATCCACCCGCTGGCTGGATTCACACACCGTGCCGATGCGTAATGCACACGGCGACATTGTTGCGGCGCTGAGTGTTACTTATGACATCACCGAGCGCAAGCGCAGCGAAGAAGAACTGCGCCGGCTGAACCGGACCCTGGCTTTGATCCGCGAATGCAACCAGCTGTTGGTGTATGCCGTGGACGAGGAGTCCTTGCTGGAAGGCGTGTGCCGCCGCATTGCCGACAGCAACGGCTATGTCGGGGTCTGGGCCGGTTTCGCCGAGCATGACGCGGCGCAGCGGGTGCGACCGGTGGCGGTGAGCGGCATCGAGGACGCAGCGCTGCTGGCTGCGATCAATGACATCACCTGGGCCGACACGGAAAGAGGACGTGGTCCGACCGGCACGGCGGTGCGCAGCGGACAGACGGTGGTGGTGCGCGATCTGAACGTTACGCGCCACCTGCCGTGGCGCGATATATCCGTTCGTCTGGGAGTGAATTCGGTGATCTCGCTGCCGCTCAAGGCGGGCGGCAAGGTGCTCGGCGCGATCAGCATCTATGCGCGGCAGACGGATGCCTTCGATGACCATGAAGTGGGTTTGCTGGCGGAACTGGCGGATGACCTGGGCTATGGCCTGGCCGCGCTGCGCGAGAAGGCCGAGCGCCGGCGCGTTGAAGAGGAGTTGAGCCTGCGCCAGCACGCCGTGGATTCGAGCAGCAACGGCATCATGATCGTCGCCGCATCCCCGTCGGACAAGCCGCTCATTTACGTCAACCCGGCTTTCGAGCGTATCACCGGCTATGCCGCGCACGAGGCCATCGGCAGGAACCCGCGCTTCCTGGCTGGCAGCGATCGTGACCAGATCGGACTGGCGGAGATCCGCGCCGGATTGCGCGAGAACCAGCCGGCGCGATCGGTGCTGCGCAATTACCGCAAGGACGGCAGCCTGTTCTGGAATGAATTGTCGCTGGCGCCGGTGTGCGACGCCGCCGGCCAGGCGACGCATTTCATCGGCATTATCAACGACGTCACCGAGCGCGTGGACTACCAGACGCAACTGGAACACCAGGCCAATTACGACGCGCTGACCGGGCTGGCGAACCGCAATCTGCTCGCCGACCGCATAGAGCAGGCGATTACCTACGCCCATCGCGCCAACCGTCTGGTGGCGGTGATGCTGCTCGACCTCGACCGCTTCAAAGTGGTTAACGACAGTCTCGGCCACGGCACCGGCGACGCGTTGCTGAAGGTCGTGGCGGAACGCCTCAACGGCTGCGTCCGTCCCGGCGACACCGTGGCGCGTCTGGGCGGCGACGAGTTCGTGGTGGTGATGGCCGACGTGGCGCACGAGAACGATGTAGCGCCCCTGGTGCGCAATGTGCTCGAATCGCTTGCCCGTGACATCCACGTGGCGGAGCACGATGTGGTGGCGACCGCCAGCATCGGCATCGCGCTCTACCCGAGGGACGGCGAAGAGGCCGAGACCCTGCTGAAGAACGCCGACGCCGCCATGTACCGCGCCAAGGAACTCGGGCGCAACAGCTTCCAGTTCTACACGCCGGAAATGAACACCCGCACCCTGCAGCGCCTGGAACTGGAAACCGGCCTGCGCCGCGCCCTGGAGCGCGACGAACTGGTGCTGTTCTATCAGCCCAAGGTGGAGTTGCAGCGCGGCCGGGTGGTGGGCGCCGAGGCCCTGATCCGCTGGCGTCATCCGCTGCTGGGCATGGTGTCTCCCGCCGATTTCATCCCCCTGGCCGAGGAAACCGGGCTGATCGTGCCGATCGGCGAATGGGTGATCGAGACCGCCTGGCGCGCCAGTTCGAGCAGGAAAATCTGCCCAGGGTGGTGATGCAGGCCCTGCGTCTGAGCGAGGTCGATGCCGACTGCCTGGAACTGGAAGTCACCGAAAGCGCCGTGATGCAAGACCCGGAGCGAACCGCGGCGACCTTGCGCAAACTCAAGCAGATCGGCGTGCGTTTGTCGCTGGATGATTTCGGTACCGGCTATTCCAGTTTGAATTATCTGAAACGCTTTCCCATCGATACCCTGAAGATCGATCAATCCTTTGTCCGCGACATCACCACCGACCCGGATGATGCAGCCATCGCGGTGGCAGTGATTTCCCTGGCCCACAGCCTGAAGCGCCACGTGGTGGCGGAAGGGGTGGAAACCGAGGCGCAGCTCAGGTACCTGCGCCGGCACGGCTGCGACGAGATGCAGGGCTACTACTTCAGCCGTCCCCTGCCGGCCGACGAGTTCGCCGCGCTGCTGCGCGAAGGGCGCACCTTGTCGTTGGGCGACGCGGCGGCCGAAGCAGCGGTGAAGACCCTGTTGCTGGTGGATGACGAGCCCATTGTCATCGAAATCCTGAGGCGCCAGTTGCAGGACGCCGGCTACCGCCTCCTGACGGCCGCGAGCGCCGCAGAGGGTTTGGAATTGCTGGCGCTGAACGATGTGCAGGTAATCGTCTCCGATCAGTGCATGCCGGAAATGAGCGGCACCGAATTTTTCGGCCGGGTCAGGGAAATGTACCCGGATACCGTTCGCATCATATTGACCGGCGATGACGATCCGAAGGCGGCTGGCGACGCGGTCAATCGCGGCGGCATCCACAAGTTCCTGACCAAGCCCTGGGACAACGCTGCGCTGCGCGAACATATCCGCGAAGCCTTCACTCATTACGGGGTGTAGAAGGGTTGCCGCCCTATGCCGTCCCCGCCGTTTCGTCGTCGCGGTAGTGTCCGGCGATGGCCCTGAATTCATCGAAGATGGCGACAAAGGCGTCGGCCACGTCCGGATCGAAATGCCCACCGCGTCCCTCGACGATGATCGCGCGGGCCTGCTCGAACGACATCGCCGGCTTGTATACGCGCACCGAGATCAGCGCGTCGAAGACATCCGCCAGCGCCATCAGCCGTGCCGGCCCGAGGTCGCCGCCAGCACGCGGCAATCCGCCTGCAACAGATCGCCGAGCGGCGCGATGTTGTCCGGGTTGTCGTCGACGACGAGAAGGGTCGCGACGCTGCTCTCCTTCGTGGCCCTCCTGTCGTTCACGTCAGCTTTCCCTTTTCGACGGCGCGCAGGGATTCAAGCGCTCCTTCGTAGTCAAAAACGGTGATGCGGCGCAAGAGTTCTTCCGCCGCCGTGCCGAGGGCGGCGCGCAGCAGTCCGGCCTCCTGCCACGCCAGATCGCCGACGTCGACATCGCTCGTTTTCAGCAGGGCTGCCAGTTGCGCGAGCACGGTCGCGACACGCGCCGGGTCGACCTGTGCCGGTGCCTCGCTGGCCTCGGCCGGAAGGGTTCGGATGGCGTCGATCAGGGGCTGCGATTCGGCGGCCAGTTTGCCGACCAGACGCTCGATCTCGTCCCGCCCGGCGTCATGGCGAATCGCTGCCTGGAGCGCGTCGGCCGCCGCGGATAGCTTCAGCGCGCCGAGACTGCCGGCGGAACCCTTGAGGCTGTGGGCCAGGCGCTGCACCTGAGCCAGATCGCCGGCGGTCAGCCGCTCGGCGATCTGGCGCATGTCTTCGGCGTGGCTGTCGGCGAACATTTTCAGCAACCGGGCATACTTCGCCGTCTTGCCGCGCACCATCTCCAGTCCACGCGCCAGGTCGAGGCCGGGGATGGCCGCCAGGCGGAGACGCCATTCGGCATCGTCCATCGCCACAGGAGGAGTCGGCGCTGGTGGGACGGCGACAGCCGGCTCCGCCGCCATCCGGGGCACAACGGCGCTCGTGTGTCTCGGCAGCCATTTCAGCAGGGTGGCATAAAGCGTAGCCGGCTCCACCGGCTTGGCGATGAAGTCGTTCATGCCCGCCTCAATGCAGGCGCGGCGATCCTCATCGAAGGCGTTGGCCGTCATCGCCAGGATCGGTTTGGTCTCCCATCCCGGCAGGGTGCGGATGGTGCGGGTGGCTTCGACGCCGTCCATGTCGGGCATCTGCATGTCCATCAGGATCAGGTCGTAGGCCGTGGCACGCGCCTTTTCCAGCGCCTCGCGGCCGTCGACCGCCGTATCCACCGCCAGGCCCGCGCCATGCAACAGCTCCAGCGCCACTTCGCGGTTGATCGGGTGGTCTTCGGCCAGCAGCAGCCTGGCGCCGCCGTGATAACGACGCAATTGCGTTTCGGCATCCCCCGCGTCCGTGGTCGCCGACTCGGCGGGCATGATGCCGTGGCCGCGTTGCAGGCGGGCGGTAAACCAGAAGGTGCTGCCCATCCCCGGCGTACTGTCAGCGCCGACTTCTCCGCCCATCAGGCCCGCCAGGCGCTGGGTAATGGCCAGACCGAGGCCGGTGCCGCCGTACTTGCGCGTGATAGAGGCGTCGGCCTGCTCGAAGGCCTGGAACAACCGGGCCAACGGCTCGGGCGCGATGCCGATGCCGGTGTCCTGCACCTCGAAGCGCACCAGCAATTCCCCGCCGATGTCTTCCAGCAACCTGGCACGCAGGGCGATGGAACCCTTCTCGGTGAATTTGACCGCGTTGCCGGCAAAGTTGAGCAGGGACTGGCGCAGGCGGGTGGGGTCGCCGCGCAGCCAGAGGGGCACGGCATTGCGGTCGAGTTCGACCCGGAGGCCCTTGTCCCGCGCCGACTGGCTGATGATCGAGCCGACATTGTCGAGCACGGCGGAGAGGTGGAAGTTCGTGCTTTCCAGTTGCAGTCGACCGGCCTCGATCTTGGACAGGTCGAGGATGTCGTTGATGATCGCCAGCAGGTGCCGCCCGGCGCCGTCGATCTTTTCCAGTCGCTCGGCCTGTTGCGGCGTTGCTCCGGCGCGCTTCATCAGGTGGGTGAGACCGAGGATCGCGTTCATCGGCGTTCTGATCTCGTGGCTCATGTTGGCGAGGAAGCTGCTCTTGGCCTGGTTGGCGGCCTCGGCCTGCGCGCGCGCCTCCGACAACTGCTGTGTGCGCTGCGTCACCAGATCTTCCAGATGGTGCCGGTGGCTATCCAGTTCTTCGCCGATGCGCTTCTTCTCGGTGATGTCTTCCTTGATCGCCAGATAGTGGGTGACGCGGCCGTCGGGCAGGTTGATCGGCGTGATGATGGCATATTCGATGTATTCGCTGCCGTCCTTGCGCTTGTTGTAGAACTCGCCCTTCCAGATTCGGCCGTGGGTCAGGGCGTCCCACAGGGCATCGTAGATTGCGCGCGGCGTCTTGCCTGTTTGCAGCACGCGCGGGTTCTGGCCGACCAATTCCTCGCGGCTGTAGCCCGAGGCCCGGACAAAGGCTTCGTTTACATATTCGATGCGGGCATCGAGGTCGGTGATGGCGATGCTTTCCGGGCTTTGTTCGATAGCAAGGGAAAGCTTGCGCAGCTGTTCTTCCGCCGCCTTGCGATCGGTGATGTCGAGTGCCGTGCCGACCCACTCAAGCACGCGGCCCGACTGATCGGCCAGCGGCGCGCCGCGATCGAGAAACACGCGGTAAACGCCGTCCTGGCGGCGCGCGCGGTATTCGACCTCGATCGGTTCCTGACGCACTACGGCATCCTTCCATGCCTGTTTGACGGACTCCCGGTCGTCGCGGTGAATCGCATCGGTCCAGCCCTGGCCCATGACCTGCGCCTCAGTCTGACCGGTGAAGGCGCGCCACGTCGGAATATCCTCCACTACCATGCCATCGGCATCGGTGTTCCAGGCGAGTTGTCGGGTGAGCTCGATGTAGGAACGGTAGCGCTTCTCGCTTTTCCTGATCTTCGTCTCTGCCTGCCTGTGCGCGGTGATGTCGCTGATGGTGACTATCGCCAGCAGCGGCTTGCCGTCGCCATCACGAGCCAGCGTGCCGCCGTAACTGAATATCTTCCGCCAGCCCGCCTGGAGGTGCCGGATGCCTACCTCCAGATCGCGCAGGTTCTCGCCTCGCAGGATGCGGGCCAGCGGCCATTGCTCCACCGGCAAGAGCGTGCCGTCCACGGTCGAGAGTTCGAACGTGTCGGCGAACTCGGGCAGGCGTCGGCGGCATTCGTCCAGCGTGGCAAACCCATGCAGGTCCAGCGCGGCACGGTTGAAATGCAGCAACTGGCCGTCAAGATCGGACACGGCCAGACCCTCGGTGAGGTTCCCGACTATCGTCTGAAGCTCGGACGCGCGGGCGCATACCAATGTCTCCGCCTGCTTGCGCGCGACTTCCGCGCGCCGCATGGCGATGCCGTAGGCCAGATCCGCCGCTGCCTCGCTGAGCAGCTCGACCGCGTCCTCGTCGAAGGCGCCCGCCTCCATGGCACAGATGGTGAGCGCGCCGATGACAACACCGTCGAGGCGCAGCGGCAGGGCCAGCGACGCGGCGTAGCCGTAACGCTGCGCCCGCTCCCGCCAGGGCGCGTAATCCGGGTCGGTCAGGATGTCGTTCGCCGCGACGGGGATGCCGCGGCGGATCGCCGTGCCGGTCGGGCCGA
>JAPLQZ010000027.1 GCA_026399415.1 Rhodocyclales bacterium
CCCACCGACAGCGTCAGGGCCAGCAGCGACAGGTTGTCGAGGCTGTAACCCAGTGCGTACATCACGGCGAAGGTGCCGATGATCGAGATCGGCAGCGCGAGGGCCGGAATGATCGTGGCGGACAAATTGCGCAGGAACATCCGGATCACCAGAATCACCAGAAATCCGGCGAGGATCAGCGTGAATTGAACGTCGTTGATGGCATCGCGGATCGAGACGCTGCGGTCGTAGTGCACCTGGAGCTCGATTGAGGCCGGAAGATTGGCCTGGAAGGCCGGCAGCACGCGCTTGATCGCGGCGACGGTTTCAATCGTGTTCGATCCCGGCTGACGGACTACCGCCAGCATGATGGTGGGCCGGTCGTTGAACCAGGCGGCAACCTTGGCGTTCTCGACGCTGTCGATGACTTTGGCCACTTCTTCCAGTTTCACCGGCGCGCCGTTGCGCCAGGCCACGGTCAGCGGGCGATAGGCCGCAGCGTCGAGCAGCTGGCCGTTGGCTTGCAGGGCGAAGCTCTGCCGCGTGCCGTCGAGCGTGCCCAGCGGCTGGTTGACATTGGCATTCTTTACTGCGGCTTGCAGTTCGTCGATTCCCAGCCCTCGCGAGCTGAGTTGGGATGGATCGGCCTGGATGCGCACGGCGTACTTTTGCGAACCGAAGACGTTGACCTGGGCGACGCCGGGCAGCGTCGACAGGCGCTGGGCGAGCTGGGTTTCGGCGTACTCGTTGACCACCCAGGTCGGTAGTGTCGTCGAGTTCATGGCGATATAGAAAATCGCGAAATCCGCCGGATTGACCTTGCGGAAGGAGGGCGGGGTAGGCATGTCCGGCGGCAGCTTGCGCTGGGCGGCGGCTATGGCCGACTGCACGTCCTGCGCGGCGGCATCGATGCTGCGGTCGAGCGCAAACTGCAGGGTGATGGTGGACGTGCCCTGCGCGCTCGTCGAAGTCATCGAATCGAGGCCGGAAATGGTCGAGAACTGGCCTTCGAGCGGCGTGGCAACGGAGGCAGCCATGGTTTCCGGCGATGCTCCGGGCAACTGGGCGGTGACTGCTATGGTGGGGAAGTCGATGCTCGGCAGTTCGGAAACCGGCAGCGCGCGATAGGCAATGATGCCGAAGATGAGGAAGGCCGCCATCAGCAGCGTGGTCATCACCGGCCGGCGGATGCAGAGTTCAGACAACTGCATCGTGGTTTCCTAGTCGGGCTTGCCGGGCTTTTCCGGCGCGCCGCCGGTGCCGGGTTTGGCCGGTTTGCCCTCGGCCGCGTCGGCCGACTTTATCCTGGCGCCGGGTGTCAGGCGCAAGTGGCCTTCGGTGACCACGGTTTCGCCGCCGGTGAGGCCCTCGGCGACGATCGCCAACTGCTTCTGCACCGAGGCGATGCGGATCTTGCGTACCTCGACCGTGCTGTCTTCCTTTGCCACAAACAGGAAGCTGCCGCCGGCTCCCTGTTGCACGGCTTCGGCGGGGATGACCACGGCTTCCTTGAGCGTATCCAGCACCAGGCTGACGCCGACGAACTGGCCGGGCGCGAGTTTTTCGTCCTCGTTGCTCACGATGGCCTTGAGCTGGATCGTGCCTGTCGTGACATCGACGCCGTTGTCGAGGAAGCGCACATCGCCTTCCCAGGCGCTACCGTCCGGGAGGGAAATCGCTGCTTTCATGGACTTCTTGCCGGAGCCCATGCCGGCCTTCAGCAGCGGCAGATATTTTTCCGGGACGGCGAAACCGACATACAAGGGCCGCACGCGATTGACTACCGCGAGGGGCGTTTCGTTGACCTTCACCGCCGCGCCGGGGAATACCAGCTTCGCCCCGACGACGCCGGCGAACGGCGCTTTGATCGTTGCATAGGAAAGCTGCAGGCGGGCCAGTTCGATTGCCGCCTCGTCCGCCCGCGCGGTGGCTTCCGTGGCCGCGGCCGCGGTGCGCATCTCGCTGACCTTTTCTTCGGAAACAAAGCCCTTGGCGCGCAAGGCAATGTAGCGTTCAACGTCGGCGCGGGCCTTGGCCAGTTGGGCCTGGCTCTTGGCCTGATTGGCTTCCGCCTGGTTCAATCTGGCCTGAAAGTCCGCCGGATCGAGCCGCAGCAGGACATCGCCTTGCCTGACATGCTGGCCTTCGGTGAATGCCACGCCAAGCACCTGGCCATCGACGCGCGACTTGAGGGTGACGGTTTCGTAGGCTTCGGTGCGGCCGGTAATTTCGAGTCGCAACGGCATGTCCTGGATAACGGCCCTGGCCAGCTTGACCGGCACCGCAGGCGGCGTCTGCCCTTTCTTTCCGGCGGCGGACGTGTCGGTCCAGGTGAAGTACCACGCCGCTGTGCCGCCCGCAGCCAGCACGGCGGCAATCAGCAGAACAGAGCGCGTCTTGGTCATGGGCGAGCGGGCTTTCTCAGGGCAGGGTGGATTCGAGAGCGAACAGTTGCGGGATTTCTTCGCGGCGACGGATCAAATGCACCGCATCGCCGTCGATCATTACTTCCGCGGCGCGTGGCCGGGTATTGTAGTTGGAGGCCATGGACATGCCATAGGCTCCCGCCGAGAGGATGGCGAGCAAATCGCCTTCGTTCAGTGCGAGTTGGCGGTCGTGACCGAGAAAATCTCCCGACTCGCAGACCGGGCCGACGATTTCATAGTTCATTGTCGTGCCAGTCGCCGTCTCGTCGGCGCCGACTCTTGTGATGTCGTGCCAGGCGTCATAGAGCGCCGGACGCATCAGGTCGTTCATCGCCGCATCGACCACGGCAAAGTGCTTTTCCTCGCCCGGCTTCAATACCTCGACACGGGTCAGCAGCAGCCCGGCATTGCCGACCAGCGAGCGGCCGGGTTCGAACACCAGTTTTTCGTGGCGTCCGGCCAGTCTCGCCAGCATCGGTGCGAGATAGACGGATGCTGCCGGCGCCGGTTCGTCGGCATGGTACTGGATGCCCATGCCGCCGCCGAGGTCGATGTGCTCCAGCACGATTCCGTCGGCGACAAGCCGGTCGACCAGCGCCAGTACCTTGCCGGCAGCCTCGGCCGCCGGCGCCGGGTCGAGCAGTTGCGAGCCGATGTGGCAGTCGATGCCCTTCACCGCGATATGCGGCAGCGCGGCGGCGCGGCGGTAGAGGTCGAAGGCGTCATTGAAGGCCACGCCGAACTTGGCACTCTTGAGGCCGGTGGAAATGTAGGGATGGGTTTTGGCGTCGACGTCGGGATTCACGCGCAGCGAGACCGGCGCGCGGCGGCCGACAGTCCCCGCAACTTCACTGAGCTGATCGAGTTCGCTGGCCGATTCGACATTGAAGCAGCGGATGCCCGCCTCCAGCACTGCACGCATTTCCTCACGCGACTTGCCGACGCCGGAAAACACGATCTTGTCTGCGTCGCCGCCGGCGGCCCGTACGCGCGCCAGTTCGCCGCCGGAAACGATATCGAAGCCGGCGCCAAGCCGGGCAAAAAGATTGAGGATGGCCAGATTGGAATTGGCCTTGACCGCGTAGCAGATCAGCGACCGGTCAGCCAGACCATGTGCCTGCAGCGTGTCGCGATAGGCCGCATAGGCCGCGGTGAGCGCAGCCCGTGAATAGACGTAGCACGGTGTGCCGAAGCGCGCGGCGACGTCAGCCAGCGCAACCCCTTCGACGTGCAGGCCGTCCCGCTGCATGACGCCCAGACTCATTGGCGGGGTTCTGTCGCGGCTTTGTTGCTATTATCGGCGGCAGGAGTCGGTGCTGGCGGCACGGCGGTTGTGGCCGGTGCCTGGGGCGGCAGCGAAAGCGGGGTCTTGGTGCCGCACGCGGCGAGTGCCGTCAGGGTAAGCAGCGCGGCGAAAAACGATGAAATCAGGCGCATGGCAGATGAGAGTCTATTCGGACAAAGGATGGTAACACGCGATGGATGAGCGGGAATTCATGACGGCGGCCGATGCCGAACTGGCGCGCATCGAGACGGCTCTGGAGGCGGCTTCGATGCGCGGTGTCGCAGATTTTGATTTCGAGACCAAGCCCGGTGGCGTGATCGAGATCGAGTTCGACAGCGGATCGAAGATCATCCTGAATCGTCACGCTGCCGCGCGCGAGATCTGGCTGGCGGCGAAATCGGGCGGCTATCACTTCCGTCCGGA
>JAPLQZ010000084.1 GCA_026399415.1 Rhodocyclales bacterium
GAAGGATGGCGACCATGTCGACGTGTTCATCGGCGACCGGCCTGAATCGAAGAGGGCCTTCGTTATTGACCAGATCAACCCGAAGACAGGCAAGTACGACGAGGCCAAGGTCGTCCTTGGTGCCCTTGATGAGGCAGACGCACGGCGCATCTACCAGGCGAACCATGAGCCCGGATGGAAGGGGCTGGGCGCCATCACGCCGATGGAGATGGATGCCTTCAAGGGTTGGGTGAAGTCGGATGCCAGCAAGAAGCCGGTCGGGTTGCAGCGAGTCGCCGGCAAGCACGTTACCGAGTTCGATGACGCCGCGCTGTCAAGGATGGCCCAGGCGCCTACGCTCTCGGAAGTAGCGCGGTCCAAGGTAGCCGCCGAGATCGATCGCCGTACCGCCAGCGCCGACTCTTCGCCCGAGACTCAGGACATGGCCGCTCGCGTACAGAACGGAGCATGGAACCCCGGTGCCAACTACGCGCCCTTCGTTGATCAGGTCCGCGCGCCGACGGCCAACGCCAAGACGGTAGCCGATCTGCCCGAGCCCATTCGCCGTGAGCGCATCATCAAAGAGTTCGCCGATGGCATCGGCACGACGGTCTATGAGGGGCGCGTCAAGGGCAAGAAGCGACTCGGCTTCTTCCGGCCTGGCGTCGAAGAGGTTCGCATCAAGAACGCCGCTGACATCGAGGTAACGGCGCACGAGGTTGCTCACCTGATTGATTCCCGCGTACCGGAATTGCAGCAGGCATGGAAAGCCGACAAGGAACTGGCAGCAGAATTGAAGTCCGTCAGCTATGATCAGAAGAACGTCAAGGAAGGCTTTGCAGAAGGCGTGCGTCTGTTCTTGACCCAGCCTGATGTACTCGAAGCCCGGGCGCCGAAGGTCTACGCCTGGCTCGAATCCTTCACGCAGGATCACAAGTACGGCCCGGCGCTGCGCAAGGCACAGGACCAGATGACAAGCTGGTTCGGGCAGGACGCGCTCAACCGGGCGCGCAGCAAGATCGGCAGCGACAAGCCCCTGGCTGAATACTTCGACCGCTTTTGGGACAAGTTCAGGCAATCCACGGTGGATGATCTGCACGGCATCATGCAGATGGAGCGCGATATGACCGGCAAGCTCAGCCCGAACGGTCCCTATGAATCGGCCCGCCTCTCCCGGGCATCGGCATCGATCGCTGATGGCGCCGTGCGCTTCGGCTATCCGGTGAAGGCTCGCGACGGATCCTTTTCATGGAAGGGCCGGGGCCTTGAAGACATCCTCAAGCCCGTTGCCGAGAGCATGGATGATGCCCTGCTCTACTTCGTCGGCCGCAGTTCCGCTGAATTGATGGCACAGAAGCGCGAGCATCTTTTCACCAAGGGCGAGATCGACGGCATGCTGAACCTGCGCACCCCCGAGCGCGAGAAGGCATTCCAGGACTACCAGGAGTGGAACCGCGGGATCCTCGATTTCGCCGAGGCGGAGGGCGTCATCAACCCGGAATCGCGCCGGTTGTGGCAGCGGACACAGTACCTGCCCTTCCATCGCGTAGAGCAACCAGGAGGCATCAAGGGCAAGCCCGGCGAATGGTCCGGGATCCAGGCGCTCACTGGTGGCACCACGAACATCAAGGACGTGTTGGGCAACATGATCGGCAACGCCGCGATGCTGCTCGATAAGGCCGTGAAGAACGAAGCGCGCCTCAAGGTAGCCCGGCTGTCGCAGATGGAGGGCGGCGGAAAGTTCATGGTAAAGATCGAGCCCGGCGAGCGCATGGTGAAGATCGGCGGTGATCAGGTATTGACCGAAATGCTCAAACGCTACGGCATCATGATCGATGGCGACGCGCCGGCCTTCTTCGAGTTCCTGATGAAGGGCCAACCTCCTGCCGGCAGCAACGTGGTGGCCGTGCTGCAAAAGGGTAAGCCGGTCTGGTTCGAGGTTGGAGATCCACTCCTATACCGCGCGCTCTCGGCCATTGACCGGCCCGTTCAGTCAGAAGTCGTGCGCTGGCTGGGTCTGCCGAAGCGAGTCGGCCAAACCACGATTACGGCGATTGCCGACTTTTGGTTTGCCAACATCGCCCGCGATACGATCATGGGTGCCGTCATGAGCCGCTCCGGCTTCCGGCCGATCCTCGACAGTCTTGACGGCATGCGGATGCGGATGACTCAAGATCCAATCTACAAGGAATGGGTAGCCAACGGCGGCGGGCTCAGTTCGATCTACCTGGACGAGCGCCACTTCCGCACCAAGCTGGAAAAGTTCTACGGTCGCCAGGGTATCGATTACCGCACCGTACTGGACACGCCCGGCAAGCTCCTGAACATGGTTGAGACCCTGGGCGATGCCTTCGAGAGTTCGACCAGGCTGGGCGAGTACAAGCGGTCAGTGGCGCGCGGCGACAATCCCCGCCATGCGGCCTATCTGGCGCGCGATGTCTCAACTGACTTCGCCATGAAGGGTGACAACAAGGCGCTGGGCTTCATGTACGACACCGTGATGTTCCTGCGGCCGGCGCTGGTTTCATGGGATCGCCTATACCGCGGGCTCGCTCACGATCCGAACAAGGGCGCCATTGCCGCCAAGGCCGGGACCATCGCACTGATGAGCGCGGGGCTCTACCTATTGAACAAGGACGATCCGCGGTACAAGGATTTGACCGATTGGGACCGTGATACCAACTGGCATTTCTTCGTCGGCGTCGGCGACCAGCATTTTAGATACCCGAAAATATGGGAGATTGGAGCAATGGCATCGGGAGCGGAGCGCACCGTAGAGAAGATCATGGCCGCCGATCCCATGGGCTTGGGCAAGGACTTGGTGCGCATTCTCAGGGCAACATTCTCGGTCAACTTCATGCCGCAGATCATCGCTCCGCTGGCTGAACAGGCGGCAAACCGGAACAGCTTCACGACCGCGCCTATTGAGACGCCGGGCATGGAGAACGTGCAGCCCTTCCTCAGATCGAAGCCGGGCACCAGCGAGACCATGAAAGCGGCCGGCATGGCGACCCGGGATCTACCCGAAGCGCTGCAGGTGAATCCCGCCCGGGCCGAGGCGCTGCTGCGCGGCTACTTCAACACCTATGCCCTCTACGGCCTGATGCTCTCGGATCAAGCCCTCTTCGGCGACAAGCTGCCCGAGAGACGCGCCGACCAGATGCCTGTCATTCGCAGGTTCTACGCCAACGAGCCGGCGCAGCACACCAAGTACGAGACGGCCTTCTACGATCTGCTGCAGGAGTCCAAGCGACTGCGCGGCACCATGAAGGAACTGGACGAAATGGGCCTGCGCGGTCTTGCCGACGACAAGGAAGCATCACCCCTGTCCGGCGAAGCGAAGCCCATGGAACGCGCGGCAAAGAATCTCGGGATCATCAACAAGGACGCCGAGCAGGTACGCCGCAGCGATGCAACGCCGGCTGAGAAGCGCCAGAAGCTGGACGCACTGACCGTGGAGCGGAATGCCCTACTCAAGGCTGCCGTGACCGAGAGCAAGGCCGCGCAGAAAGTTAAAGTGCCGTGACGGAATCGAAGGCCGCAAGGGTTGCCCTGGCATCGGTGGCAACACTATCCGCAATCGCCATGACCGGAGTTGCCGCCTGGGATCGTGGTGGGACAGCGGTCGATCGGGCGTTGCTGGTGACCATGGCCGTAACGATCTGTGCCGGCGCGCATCTCCTGCCCGCGCTTTCTCGGCGGTCGGTGGCATGGCTACTCTGGATCGCCTGCCTGCTGGCAACGGTCTATGGTCACCTGACCTTCTTTACCCATGCCGGGCTACGAGCCGGGGAAGTCAGGGCACAGCAGTCGGTACAGGTCGCCGACGTAAGCCGACAGATCGAGACGATGCGTGAGGCGCTGGCCGGCATCAAGGC
This sequence comes from Rhodocyclales bacterium, assembly GCA_026399415.1. Classification (GTDB taxonomy): domain Bacteria; phylum Pseudomonadota; class Gammaproteobacteria; order Burkholderiales; family Rhodocyclaceae; genus Sulfuritalea. Next base: position 3,858 of record JAPLQZ010000084.1, read on the forward strand.
TCGCCCGGTGGCTACTGTGGCAGTGGAGATCAGCCGGGCAAGGACGGAGCGGCGCATCGAAGCACTGCAGGAGGAACTGACCGAAGCCAAGCGAGCCGCCCGGCTACGGGATGAACTGGTTGGCGCGACTGCGGCTGTCACCAACGGCAGAGCGGCAGGGGTAGGCGATCCGGTGATGTCGCGACTGGCGGTAGTCACGGGGAGTAACGAGGCCAGTATCGCCCTTGCGGTAGGCATTGGCTTCGCCATCCTCATCGAACTGACCGGCGCGTTTCTCTGGTACGAGGCACTCAGGACACCGACCTCACCGGCACAGGGAGTAGCCGAACCAGCTACGCCGGCAACAGTCGATCCGTTGGACTCGCTGAAGGATGCAGTAGAGGCGGGACTGTGCAAACCCACGGTAGCCAGTATCCGCGTCTTCCTCGGGTGCGGCCAAGGCCGGGCTATCGAGATGAGGCGGGCGCTGATGATGCCGGAACGAACGAATCTGGGTCAGAGTTTCGCAAGGTAGGTCGCCGAGAACGGAAAATGCTCATAGACCGTAACAGCAACCGTAACAGCAAAAGGGCAAGATTAGGGCAAGGGTCTGGGTCATCGAATCGCCTGAGCATTGTGCACACCCCGAGGCAAGTAGCGGAACGGCTACCAACGCCAGCAGTAGAGCGGGAACAGCCAAAATAGGCGGGTAGCCGGATTGCTGTTATTTGTTAACTTTTGCCAACATTTGCGCATACCGATCAGGGGGTAGATTGTTGAAAAGTGCAAAGGTTCAGCAAAGGGTGAGCAACGTCGCGATGCCGTCAAGTAGGAATCGAGTTCAAACCCGCTATGGGCCTTGGTTTCGGTAGGATTGATGGGTAGCCGAATGCTCAACCCTGCCCAACCGGATGGATAACCCTGGGCTACTCAACAGCCCATCTAGTGGTAATGTTGCGCATCGTCATGAACCCAATCGAAACCCAAACCACTCTACCCGAGCCGTTGTTCCGGGTGATCATGGATCTAATCCGCCGCGATGATGTTCGGTCGGTGTCCTTGCCCTTCGATGACTTTGCCTTATGGCGGGAGTTGGTTGCCGAGCAGCGGCGCCGGTCAGAAGCAACCGGGCACCCCCTTCAACGCGCCTTTGGCCTATTCGGTCCCGAGGCTGGCTTGGCTCACCTTCAAATCGAAGAATGGGGCGGCGAGGTTGGAATTCCCTACGAAGGCGCTTCCGGTGCCGATCTCTTCATCCTGCCAACCTGGCATCGTTTTTTCGCGGAGAAGATTCGGAACGGAGGCAAATTGCGATGGGCGGTTCATAAGCCATGCAACCGAATCATCGTTCAAGGAGACCATGGAGAGGTAGCTTGCGCCACCCGAACTGACATTGGCGCCGGCTGGTGGCTCTACGATTGGACTGCACCACACGAGGACTGTAATCCTCTGTTCGATCCGGAGTTCGAGCGAATCGCCGGGGAGAACTCCCACTAAAGATGGTACAAAAGCGGGGGTAGAATCGACAGCACCAACCTAGCGCGAGTAGCCAAATGAGTAGCCATAAGACCTGCCTAAGTAATAAAACTAATATTAAACAATGCGTTATGCGCATCCTTTGGTTGCTCCACGAACAACTGAAGTAAGCAAGGTCAGGCAAGGTGCGCTTCGCTTCGCTCGGCAGTGGCAGCCGGGGTAACGCCTTGCTGGTCGAAGCAGGAAATACCCGCGTGCTGATCGATGCCGGGTTTGGTCCGCGCGAAATGTCTCGCCGGCTGCAACGACTGGGTCTGGCGGCCGATGATGTCGATGCGGTGCTGGTCACTCATGAGCACTCCGATCACATCGGCGGCGTCTTCGCCTGTGCGCGACGCTTCGACTGGGCTGTGCTGCTGACGCACGGTACGCTGGCCGCGTGTCGCGACGACGGTGCCGATGCACGCATCACGATCATCGACAGCCATGAGTCGCTGTCGGTCGGCGATATTCGCGTGCATCCATTTCCGGTTCCGCACGATGCCCGCGAACCGGTGCAATTTGTTCTCGCCGATGGCGCCAGGAGGCTGGGCGTGCTGACCGACGCGGGTCATGTCACGGCGCATATGGTGGCCATGCTTGATGCCTGCGATGCGCTGGTACTGGAGTGCAATCACGATGCGCAAATGTTGGCGCAAGGAAGCTATCCGCAGGCGCTGAAGCACCGGATAGGCGGGCTCTGGGGCCATCTGGACAATGTCGCAGCAGCCTCCCTGCTCTCGCAATTAGCGGGTCCAAGCCTGCGCCATGTCGTGGCTGCCCACCTTTCCGAGGAGAACAACTCACCAGCGTTGGCACAGGCAGCATTGTCCGCAGCCCTTGGATGCGAGCAGGACTGGATCGGGGTTGCGACGCAGGGTGAGGGCTTCGGCTGGCGCGATCTTTAAGAGGACGGGACTGGATTTGAAAAGAAAAAAGCCAGCCCGAAGGCTGGCTTTTTCTTGCCCGAAGGCGGGTGAAGAATTACTTCTTCGCCGGAGCAGCAGCCGGAGCAGCAGCCGGAGCGGCAGCCGGAGCGGCAGCCGGAGCGGCAGCAGCGGGAGCAGCAGCAGCCGGAGCAGCAGCAGCCGGAGCAGCAGCCGGAGCAGCAGCAGCCGGAGCAGCAGCCGGGGCAGCAGCAGCGTCAGCGGGCTTCGGAGCTTCAGCAGCGGGTTTCGGCGGCTCAACAGGCTTCGCGGGTTCGGGTGCTTTGCCGCAAGCAGACACAGCCAGGGCGAGGAGGGCAGCGACGAGGAGAGATTGCTTCATTTGAGAGATCCTTAACGTTATGGAGTTACGTGGCCAATTGGTTGATCGGAACGTTTCCATTTCGACCGGCCGGAATTTTATCACGCCAACCAGCCTCTGTGGTGCACCACAGCAACCGGCAAGTGCCGGAGTTCCTGTCTCACAGCCCGGTCGTATTGATCCTCAGGCAAGGATGGGACAGTTCCCACAGTTCCTCGAAGCGTTGGCGCCACGGATAAACGTAGGCCGGGTCATCGAGAACGAGCGCGCTGCGCGGCTGATTGACATTGAAGCGGCGCACACCGTGGCTTTCGTCTGCGAGCACATGCGAATCTGCCAGTTGACGCAGGTTATCCGGGCTTTGCCGCACATCGATGACATGCGAAAAGCGGAAAATTAGTTGCATCAGACGCGGCGCACCACGCTCCACGGGCACGGGATCATGCAGCACCATGCGGATTCTGCGCAAGCGGTCCATCTGCAAAAAGTTGGCCAGCGCCTCAAGGCGCGCCTTTTCCTCGAGCCGCAGGGCGGCAAGGTCGCGATCGAAGATCAGGATCTCCCGTTCCGCCCGGCCCATAATCGTATCGCAGGCCTGGCGATATTCGGCTTCACTGGTAAGCAGCGTGTAGGCAGCACTCATGGTTGGCTCCGGACGACGCGACTGAGTTTCATGGCGCGATTATAATCGCACCCTTTTGTCGAACGGGTTCCGAACCTCGCCATGCCGCTTGCACATATCGAATCCCTGGATCACGAAGGAAGAGGCGTTGCGCATGTTGACGGCAAGGCGATTTTCATCGAGGGTTCTCTGCCCGGCGAAGTGGTCGAGTACGCCAGCTATCGGCGGAAACCGAGTTACGAAAAGGCCCATGCGCTGACGGTGCTGCGTGCCTCGAGCCAGCGGGTTGAACCGCCTTGCCCGCATTTCGGCACGTGTGGCGGCTGCTCGATGCAACATCTCAATCTTGCCGGCCAGACTGCCGCCAAGCAGCGCGTGCTCGAAGATGCCCTGTGGCACATTGCCCGGCTCAAGCCTGAGCAACTTTTCCCGCCCATCGCCGGCACGGGCTGGGGCTATCGATTGCGCGCCCGCCTTTCGGTGCGTTATGTCGCGAGCAAGGGCGGGGCGCTGGTCGGCTTCCGCGAGAAGCACAGCAGCTATGTGGCGGTGATGGATTCATGTGCCGTACTGCCTCCTCACGTTTCCGCGTTGATACCTGTGCTCAAAACATTGATTGACGGCATGTCGCAGCCTGATCGCATGCCGCAGATCGAGGTCGCCGTCGGCGGCTCGCGGACCGTGCTGTTGTTGCGCCACCTGGAGCCGCTCACGGCCGATGATCTGGACCGCCTGCGGCACTTCGCCGACACGCATGGAATCATCTGGTATTTGCAGTCCAAAGGACCGGAGACCGTCACCCTGTTTCATCCGGCCGATGCTCGCCTGCTGAGTTATGAACTGCCTGATTTCGCACTTGAATTGTTGTTTCATCCGACCGAATTTACCCAAGTCAATCATGGCGTCAATCGCATGCTGGTGCGTCGCGCCATGGGCCTGCTGACGCCTCGGGTCGGCGAGCGGATTGCTGACCTGTTTTGCGGCCTGGGCAATTTCACCCTGCCCATCGCGCGGCTCGGGGCACGTGTCCTCGGCGTCGAGGGGAGCGAAGGGCTGGTCAAGCGCGCGCAGGAAAATGCCGCGCACAACGGTCTGGAGGCCCAATGCGAATTTGTCGTCGCCAACCTGTTCGAGGCGACCGAGGAAAGCTTTGCCGCCCTCGGAACCTTCGACAAGTTGCTGATCGACCCGCCGCGCGAAGGGGCGATTGCGCTGGTCAAGGCGCTACGAAGGGGCGATTGCGCTGGTCAAGGCGCTACCGGCCGAAGGTGGTCCGCGTTGCATCGTATACGTCTCATGCAGTCCGGCAACCCTCGCGCGTGACGCGGCAGTGCTGGTGCATGAGAAAGGCTACCGCCTGTGCGGGGCGGGCATCGCCAACATGTTCCCGCATACTTCCCATCTTGAATCGATCGCCCTGTTCGAGCGCGATCGCTGAATCCCGCCGGGGACATAATGAAAAACGGCGACCGAAGTCGCCGTTTTTCGTTTGGTCGCCGTACCACCGGCACCGACTCTTGACCCGGCCGGCTTCAGTCGCGGTCGCCGGTAAACATCATCAGCAGATTCAGCAGGCTGACAAAGACGTTGTAGATGTCCAGATACACAGCCAGCGTCGCCGTGATGTAGTTGTCTTCGCCGCCTTGCACGATGCGGTTGATGTCGTAGAGGATATAGGCGGAGAACAGCACCACGGCAATAGCGGAAATCGCCAGTGCCAAGGCTGGAATCTGGAAGAAGATGTTGGCGACCATCGCCACCAGCAGCAGGACCACGCCGGCGAAAAGAAAATTGCCGAGATTGGAGAAATCCCGCTTGGTGGTCGAGGCAACGCCCGCCAGAGAGACGAAGATTGCTCCCGTGCCGCCGGCTGCCATGGCGATCAGCGTGCCGCCGTTGGAAAATCCCAGCGCCGCCTGCAGGATGCGCGAGAGCATCAGTCCCATGAAGAAGGTGAAGCCGAGCAGCAGGGCCACGCCCATGCCGCTGTTCTTGGTGCGTTCGATTCCCCACATGAAGCCCCAGGCTACGCCGAGGAACAGCATGAAGGCGATGAACGGACTGCCGGCCAGGAACGAGAACTTCAGCTGCACGCCGATCAGGGCGCCGGCAACGGTGGGCGCCATCGACAGCGCGAGCAGGGCATAAGTGTTGCGCAGTACGCGATGCTGCCGCTGGGCAGTATCCGGGGTGGCGGTCTGCGGGTAGGTGTGGACGTTTTCCATGGTCTTGCAAGCCCTCCTCTGAGATGAATCCAACACGTTCGACAGTCGCCGGCCCGCTGAGTTCCTCGGGCGCGGAAGCCTGCCAATGTGCAGCAGATTATAGCCGCGAAGTATTGGCGGCAGGCTTCTCCCCGCGGCAGCACGGTTGCTTCGGCCTTAACCCTCTTCTAAATCAGGTTGTTTCCGCATTCGAGGGAGCCTAAGCTGATCCCACATGAACGAAGGGAGGCGCGGTGGCTTCGCTCGATCGCATTCGGACAAACGGCTTTCGGCGCTGGTATGAGCGGCAACTGATCGAATGCCATGCATGGCTGGTCAGCTGGTTTCTCGGCGTCATTGTCCTGGTCAGCGGGATTGAAGTGGCCGGAGCGGGTGGCGCTTCACGGATGTCGGGGGCGCTTCTGGTGCTGGGCGGGCTGGCAGTCACCGTGTATAGCTGGACGCGCTATCGCTTGCTGCTTGAAATAGCTGAGCGCCTCGGTGAGCAGGCCACATGCCCCGGTTGCAAGGCCTACAGCAAGTTCAGGATAGAGTCCTCCGGGCCGTCGCCGTTGCCCGATGGTGGCGACCCCGCGCTGGAAAATCATGGAGGCGGCGTCTGGATGCGCGCCCGATGCCGCAAGTGCGGCGACGAGTGGATGATCAAGTAGCGATTGCCGGCCATTGCCGCAGGCCTCTGGCGGCGGCTTGTTGTTTTCGGCTCATAGCTCCTGCAGAGCGACGCGCACCCGGTCACCGAATCAATATTTGAGCTTGAGCTTGTCCATTTGCTCTTTGGTCAAAGCCGGTACATCACCACGTGTCGTCATGCGATTCAGGTTCCAGCCGCCCTCACCGACCCAGGCTTTCAGCACAGCCAAGTTGGCGGCGCACTCAGCGTTGTTGTCCTTATTTTCCCTTTCACATAAGTACTTGTACATGTTACCGGGCTTACCACCTGCATACGGGCTGGTTCCATCATCCAGACGGCGCATGAAAGCACCAGTGGACATGCCGTTCACCAGTTGCAAGAGGTGCTCATACGTGTCGGAGAGTGGGCCCACCTTTTCTTTTTTGAATTTTTCTTCGTCTAACTTGAACTCAGCCATTGAGGGTGACCCAGCGGCTACCGAATGGCATTCGGCACAATACTTTTTCAACATTGGTGCAACATCTTTGCGGTAAGTCACATCCGCAGCCATGGCGGGCAGGGCAATCGCAGCACAGGCTACAGAAGCAAAAAGACTCAGTTTCATCTCATCTCCTCGGGCTAATGATCAACTTAGTACTTCGACTTGGCAGCCGCAGTACCAAACAACTCCGCTGGCCCTCGGCCATCCGGTTCCTTATGTGCAATCGCAAAATGGCATGGAGCAACCTGATGAACAAGAGAACCAGAATTGTCGCATGCTGTTCTGATCCAGCCCATCTGAATCGAATTCTATCCATCGGAACGGCGGGTTGACTCGGTAAGCCGACGCCCAAAACGTCGCGTTTCCTGCGCCGTGAATGACCGTTCCCGCTGCGTTGCTGCCTGTGGGGCTGTGATTGGGAAGTCGGCGCTGGCGGGACGGCAAGCGCCTTGCGAATTGATGGGTGTACAGAAACAAAGCCCCGCGAAAAGCGCATGGTTGCCATGTACCTGGCGGAAGCGGTGAGATTCGAACTCACGAAAGGTTGCCCTTTGCCGGTTTTCAAGACCGGTGCAATCGACCACTCTGCCACGCTTCCACTGCTTTGATAGCAACCGCCGCTTGCCGGTTTTAGCTGCGGCCGACCTGGCGGTCTGCCTTCGCTAGCGCGCCCTGCGGTGCAGGGCTGGCGCCAAGACCGGTGCATTCAACCACTCTGCCACCCATCCTCGGGCTGCGGATTTTAACAGTCGGCGGGATGCTCCTTCCGCCCGCCTAGTTGAATTTCGCGAAATCGGGCTTGCGTTTTTCGAAGAAGGCGGCGAAAGCTTCCTTGGCCTCGGGCGAGACGAGGCGCTGCCTGAATATTTCTGCCTCGAAGCTCATTGTTTCCCGGATCGCAGCCTGTTGCGCACGTTTCATCAATTGCTTGGTCAGGCGCAGCGATGCGGCGGGCTGCGTGGTCAATTTGCGGCAGCGTTCGAGCGCATGATCCAGCACCTGTGCGTCGGGCAGCACCGCGTTCACGATGCCAAGTTCCAGCGCCACCTGTGCGGAGAAGGCTTCGCCGAGCATCAGCATTTCCGCTGCGCGTGCGTGACCGATGCACAGCGGCAGCAACAGGCTCGACGCGGCTTCCGGAGTCAGGCCGAGATTGGCGAAGGGCAGCGCGAAGCGCGCTCCGCTGCCGGCATAGGCCAGGTCGCAGTGCAGTAGCATGGTGGTGCCGACGCCCACCGCAACGCCTTCGACGGCGGCGACGAAAGGTTTTTGCAGCCGGGCGAAGCCCTCTATGAAGCGATACACCGGCGCGCTTTCATCCATCGGCGGCTTGTCGAGGAAGTCGGCCAGATCGTTGCCGGCGGTGAAGTTGCCGCCTGCGCCGGAAATCAGGATGACGCGTACCGCCGGGTCGGCCTCGGCGTTTGCCAGCGCATCCGCCATGGTCTGGTACATGGCGGCGGTCAGCGCGTTCTTTTTCTCCGGACGCGCCATTTCGATATGGAACACGCCATCGGCCTGCCTGATGCGGACCGTGTCGCTCATTTCTTGGGCCGCGACATGAAGGCTTCCATCGCCGCTTTGCGATCTTCGTTGACTTTCTGCGCGTGGGGCCGCTCGCCGATCAGCTTGATGTAGGCCTTGGCTTGGGGCAGAAATTCATCGATGAAATCGCGCCCATAGATCTTGCGCGTGGCCTGGCTGACCAGCGGCAGATGCACCCAGGCGGCGCTATCGGCGTGGGTGAAACTGTCGCCGCCAATGAAGGGCGCAAAGCGGGCCAGCCGCGCCAGGCTCTTGAGGCCCTTTTCGAGCAACGCCGCGACTTCGGTTTTGGTTTCTTCGGATACCGTGCCGCCAAAAAACGCTTCCGTGTAAAGCCGGCGCGCCGGTAATTCGAGATGCAGTTCGATATGCTCGATCAGTTCACGGCACTTCGCCCGCTCGAAGGTGTCGCGAGGATAGAGCGGGGGTTCCGGCCAACTGTCCTCGATGAACTCGGTGAGTACCTGCGATTCGCTGAGCACGCCCTTCGAGGTCCGCAGGAAGGGCACTTTGCCCATGGGCGACTCGGCCAGCATCTCCTCCTTTTGCGACGTCATGACGAACGCTTCGGCGAAGGGAACGCCTTTCTCCAGCAGGGAGAGTTTGACCTTGTTGTAGTAGTTGCTGACGGCGAAGCCGCAGAGGGTGATGGGTGTAGTCAATTCATGCTCCCGGAAAACGATAGTCACACAGTCGCTCGCGCAACTGCAACTTGGACAGCTTGCCGGTGGCGGTGTGCGGCAGGTCTTCAACAAAGATCACGTCATCGGGAATCCACCACTTCGCCACCTTTCCCTCGTAGAAGGCGATCAGCTCTTCGCGACCGACTTCCTGCCCGGCCTTCCTGATCACCACCAGCAGCGGGCGTTCGTCCCACTTCGGATGGGCCGCGCCGATGACGGCGGCCTCGGCGACCGCCGGATGGGCGACGGCAATGTTTTCCAGGTCGATCGAAGAAATCCATTCGCCGCCCGACTTGATCACATCCTTCGAGCGATCGGTGATCTGCATGTAGCCATCCGGGTCTATGGTGGCCACATCCCCGGTGGGAAACCAGCCGTCACGCAGTGCGTCGCCGCCTTCGCTCTTGTAGTAGCCGCTGGTGATCCACGGACCGCGCACCAGCAGGTCGCCAAAGGCCTTGCCATCCTGCGGCAGGGCGTTGCCATCGCCGTCGACAATTTTCATTTCGACGCCAAAGATGCCGCGGCCCTGCTTGAGGCGGATGCGGTCGCGTTCCGCCGCCGACAGGGCGAGATGTTTCTGCTTGTAGGTGTTGACGGTGCCCAGCGGACTCATTTCCGTCATGCCCCAGGCATGCAATACGGTGATGTCGAACTGTTCGTCGAAGTTGCGGATCATGGCCGGCGGCGCGGCCGAACCGCCAATGACCAGGCGCTTGACGGTCGACAGCTTGAGCTTGTTTTCCTGCAGGTAATGCAGCAGGCCGAGCCAGATGGTCGGCACGCCGGCCGACATAGTGACGTGCTCCTCCTCGAACATCGAATACAGGCTGGCCCCATCCAGATGCGGGCCCGGCATGACCAGCTTGGCGCCGGTCAGTGCGCAGGCATAGGGCAGGCCCCAGGCGTTGACGTGGAACATGGGCACCACGGGCAGGATGCAGTCGCTCGCCGAGGCGCCCAGCGCGTCGGGCAGGCTGGCGCCATAGGCATGCAGCACGGTGGAGCGGTGCGAGTAGAGCACGCCCTTGGGGTTGCCGGTGGTGCCGGAGGTGTAGCACAGCGAAGAAGCGGTGTTCTCGTCAAACTCCGGCCATTCGTAATCGTCGTTTTGCGCGGCCAGCAGCTCTTCGTAGCAGTACAGGTTCGGAATTGCGTTTGGCGGCATTTGATCGCGGCTGCAGAGGGCGATCCAGCCCTTGACTCCCGGGCAGTGCGGCACCAGGGCCTCGACCAGAGGCGCAAAGTTCACGTCGAAGAAGATGAAACGGTCGTCGGCGTGATTAACGATATAGGCGATCTGTTCGGCGAACAGACGCGGGTTGAGGGTGTGGCAGATCGCGGCCATGCCCGAGACGGCATAGTAGATTTCGAAATGCCGATGGGTATTCCACGCCAGGGTACCGATGCGGTCCTCGACCTTGACGCCGAGGGCCAGCAGCATGCGCACCAGTTGGCGCGAGCGATGGTGGGCAGCGCTATACGTGTAGCGATGCGTTCCGCCGACCGGCAGGCGGGAGACGATTTCAGTATCGCTGTGGTTCTGCCCGGCGTGCCGCAGGAGCCCTGAAATCATCAAGGGTCGGTTCATCATCAAGCCTTGCATTTTTCGTACTCCTCTCTGGTGCTGAAACTTGGTTATTTTCCGCTTATGCGAGGTCCTCGCGCGTGGCGTCGGCCCAGCAGTTGGGGGTTTCGTAGAGCCGGATTCGCTCCAGGTGCAGATGATTGCCGTAGCTGTCGCGATACAGCGGATCCAGAATCGAAAAGGCAATGCGTGCCAGGTTCTCCGCAGTCGGCACGGCGTCGAGCACGACCGTCTTGTGGTCCGGCAGGCTGCGCAAAAAGTCCGCGACGGCCCGGTCGCCGCGCCAGACCAGAAAGGCATGATCCCAGGCATCGACCACATGTTGTTTGGCGATGGCCTTGACTTCGGAAAAATCCATCACCATGCCATCGTCCGGCCTTCCTGCTGCCTCGATGACGCCGCCACCGAGCGTAATTTCAAGCGCATAGCGGTGACCGTGCAGGTGGCGGCACTGGCTCTGGTGATTCGGAATCCGGTGTCCCGCATCGAATTCGAGGCGGCGGGTTATACGCATGGTCGGATGGGCTTGTTTGTGGCAAAGTGGCCGCAGATGTGCGCGGATGGCTTGGCGCGCATTATAAAGCGCTGCAGCGCCGTCCCGCCGGCGCCGACTCTTGATCTTCGCTGCAATTTTTCCATTCTGTCGAGTTGCCATGTCCCGCATCCTGCTCAAAGCCGAAGACCATTCCCGCGACAGTGCGGGCATGCGCTATGTATATCCGGTGGTCTCGCGCCGGGCCGGCGGCGTTTCGGTCGGCATCAATCTGAATCCCAACAATGCCTGCAACTGGCGTTGCATCTATTGCCAGGTTCCCGATCTCAAGCGCGGCGGGCC
>JAPLQZ010000298.1 GCA_026399415.1 Rhodocyclales bacterium
ACGGTCTTCGTGCGGCTCACCGGCTGCCCCTTGCGCTGCGTCTGGTGCGATACCGGCTATGCCTTCAGCGGCGGCGAATCCCTGACCATTGCCGACATCGTGCGGCGTGTTGCCGCATTCGGCTGCGCCACGGTTTGCGTTACCGGCGGCGAGCCGCTGGCGCAGCAGAGCTGTCTGCCGCTGCTCACCGCCCTGTGCAATGCGGGCCATTCGGTATCGCTCGAAACCAGCGGCGCGCTGGACATCGGCGGCGTCGATCCGCGTGTGGCGCGGATTGTCGACCTCAAGGCGCCCGGCTCGGGAGAGATGTCGAAAAACCGCTGGCAGAATCTCGACCTGCTGACCGCCGGCGACGAACTGAAGTTCGTCCTCGCCTCGCACGAAGACTACGACTGGGCGCTTTCGGCGTGTCGCCAGCACCGACTCTTCGAGCGTTGCCCGGTGCTGTTTTCGCCCGTCCAGGGGCAACTCGATCCGGCACAGCTGGCGCAGTGGATCATCGACGACCGCCTGCCGGTGCGCTTTCAGTTGCAATTGCACAAGGTGCTGTGGGGCAACGTCAAGGGGCGTTGACCGATCAGCCCTGCAGCGGCGGGCAGGGCGGGCGCTTGGCCGAGATGATCTGCGTATTCACGCCGGCAAAATTGAGGCCGCCGAACAGCCGCGCGTACTCGATCTTCACGCAGCGATTCATCACCACGTCGAGCCCGGCGGCGACAGCCCTGTCAGCGGCTTGCTGATTGATCACGCCGAGCTGCAGCCAGAGGCACTTCGCGCCGATGCGAATCGCCTCGTCGGCAATCGGCAGCACATCCTCGGGCTTGCGAAACACATCGACCAGGTCGACCTTTACGGGAATCGCGGCGAGATCCGGATAGCATTTCTGGCCGAGAATTTCCGTCGCCGCGGGATTCACCGGAATGATCGTGTAACCGTGTTCCAGCATGTATTTGGCGGCAAAAAAACTGGGCCGGTTCCACGTCGGCGAAAGGCCGACCACGGCAATCACGCGGTTGCCATGCAGAACGCGGCGCAGGCCGGCGACGTCGTCAATGATCATTGTTGGCTTTCTCGAAAGTATCGGAGTGATTATCTCACCCGGAAGGATTCCGGCCACCGCCGGGTAAGGCCGGGCCGCGTGGTACGCGGGCCAGTTGCCAATTTGCTTTTGCCCAGGTCCATAGTTCGGCGACGCCGACGCCGGACAACTCCAGCGGTGGCTGCTGGCCAAGAAACTCCAGCGCCGCAAACAGTTCGGGGCCGGGCCGGGAACACTCCACCGGCGGCGCCCGCGTCTGTTTCGACAGCTTTTCGCCCGCGGCGTTGACCGCCACCGGCAGGTGCGCATAAACCGGCGTGGGTACGCCAAGACACTGCTGCAGAAATATCTGGCGCGGCGTCGACGCCAGCAGATCGGCGCCACGCACGACATGGGTGATGCCGGTCTCGGCATCGTCGACCACCACCGCCAACTGGTAGGCAAACAGCCCGTCGGCACGCAATACGATGAAGTCGCCAGCCTCGCTGGCCAGATCGCTGATGATGCGGCCCTGCACCGCATCATCGAAGCTCACCCGGGTATTCCCGACTGCGACACGCCAGGCACGCGCAGGACGGCCTGCGGGCAGCCCCTGACGACAAGTGCCCGGATAGATCGTCGCGCCATCAGGGGCGATACCCGAGTCTGCCAGTTCCTTGCGCGTGCAGGCGCAGGGGAACACCCGGCCCGCCGCCTTCAGCCGCTCCAGCGCAACCGCATAGGCTTGCGTCCGTTGACTTTGCCAGACTACTTCGCCATCCCACTCGAGGCCGCAGGCCTCCAGCACTCGAAGAATTTTGCCCGCAGCCGCCGTGGAGCAGCGCGGCGCATCGACATCTTCCATGCGCAACCGCCATTCGCCGGACCTTGTCCTGGCTTCGAGGTACGAACCGGTAGCCGCCACCAGCGAACCAAAGTGCAATGGCCCGGTGGGCGAAGGAGCGAAGCGGCCGCGATAAACAGGATTGGCGGTGGTCATCGGGCAGAGTGATACCACGCCGCGCGGCAAAACGGTAGGATTCGGCTCATTTCAATCACGGAGGCGCCCATGCCCATGCTGGAACTCAACGCTGACAATTTTCAACAGACCATCAATGACAATGCCAATGTGA
>JAPLQZ010000191.1 GCA_026399415.1 Rhodocyclales bacterium
CGCAGGTCGAGCGCCTGCATGAGCACTATTTGGCATTGTCGCGCCGGTTTTGTTGAGATTTGCACTGAATTGGGTCACAATCTCGGCAGATTTTCCCATTTGGCTGGCATGTGATCACTTACGAATACCCACTCAGCGAGCGCGTTCGCACGCTATTGCGGCTCGAAGATCTGTTTGACAAGATCGTTCATTTCGCTGCTGCCGAAGGTGCTCTCGAGCACCACGTCGCGCTTGTCACCCTGTTTGAGATTCTCGAGGTCGCCGGCCGCGCCGAACTGAAATTCGACCTGGTGCAGGAACTCGAACGCCAGCGCCAGATACTGCTTTCCTTCCGCAACAACCCCGAGATTTCCGAGGACGCCCTCTCCGGTGCGCTCTACGAAATCGAGCAGGCCAGTTCGCTGCTGCTCTCCATGCACGGCAAGATCGGTCATTACCTGCGTGAAAACGAATGGCTGATGACCATCAAGAACCGCGCCGCAATTCCCGGCGGCGTCTGCGAGTTCGACCTGCCCGGTTACCACTACTGGCGGCATCTCGAGCCGGCGCTGCGGCAGCAGGACATCCGCGGCTGGATCGCGCCGATGATGCCGATTCGTGCCGGCCTTGCGATTGTGCTGCGCCTGCTGCGTGCCTCCGGCCGGGCCGAACAGAAAACGGCTCAGCGCGGCACTTTTCAGCTCATGCTGAGCGGTCGCAGCGCACAACTGATCCGCTTGAGGACAGGACCCGGGGATCCCTGCCTACCGGAAATTTCTGCCGGCAAGTTCGCCATCAACATCCGCTTCCTGCGTCCGGACATGGATCAGCGACCGCGACAGGTCGACTCAATGGTCAATTTCGAACTCACGCTGTGCAATCTGTAAGACCTGCTGCACCGCGCATCGTCACCTGCCCGAAATGCGGCAGGGATGTCGAGTGGATTGCCGAAAGCCGCTACCGGCCGTTCTGCTCGGCGCGCTGCAAGGGCATCGACTTCGTTGCCTGGGCCACAGGCAGTTATCGCGTCGAGGCGGCTGAAGAGCCCCATCCGGAAGACCAGTCAGAGTAGCGTCCGAAGCGAGGCTAGCTTTCCCATGCGGCGCGAATCGCCGCAATGCCGTGGGCGCCAGCCCGTTGCGCGACATCGAGATCGGCAGGCGACAAGCCGCCCAGTGCAAGAGTCGGCAGTGGCGGCACGCCGACTTCGGCGGCAAACTTTTCCCAGCCGATTCCTGCCGCTTCCGGGTGGCTAGCGGTCGCCCTGACCGGGCCGAACACCGCGAAGTCGCAGCCGAGCCGGCCGGCCAGTTCAAGTTCTGCCGACGAATGACAGGAGGCCGCAACCAGCGGAAAACCCGGTCGCGCGGCTTGCGCCGCAAGTTGCAGCGCCGGCAGGTGTACTCCATCCGCACCGGCAGCTTCGGCCAGTGCGGCGTCACCATTGACCAGCACCCGCGCACCGTATTGATGACAGAGGTCGACCGCGGCGTGGACGAATGCCGAACGGCGCGCCGCATCGAG
>JAPLQZ010000138.1 GCA_026399415.1 Rhodocyclales bacterium
GCGGCGGCTGGCGGCAGTTCCGCCAACATGACGATGTTGCCGGCCTGATGTTCAGCTTTCTGACCGGCGACTACCTGTTGCGCTGCCTGCTCGACGGCCATCTTTCCGGCTGGCGGCTGGGGCTGTTCGCATTCATCTGCGGCGTACTGATCGCGGCAATGAAAAATTCGCGGCGGCAGCCATGAAGCTGGTCCAGATCAACCTCCAGCCCCACTTCGGCGGCGGTGAGGTGTACACCGCCTTCCTTTGTCGTGCGCTGTCGCAACTCGGCGTGCCGACGCGCCTGCTGGTGCATCCGCGCGCTGCATTCTGGAACCGGCTCGGGCTGCCCGCCGACACCGAGCGCATCGCCGTCGCCGATCCCGCCGACTTGCCGCAGCACCTGCCCGCCGGGCCGCTCTGGCTGCTGTCGCATGGGCCGCTACCCGACGCGCTGCGCACCGCGATGCCGGACCGGCTGCGCAGCGCCATCGCCCACATGCCGGTGCAGGGCCGCGACCCCGCCGCCTTCGCCGGCCACGACCGGATTTACGCGGTCTCCGGCTGGGTGCGCGACGGCCTCAAGGCGGCCGGCTTGCCGGTGTGGGACGAACCGCTGTATGGCGTCGCCGACCTCGCTAGCCGCGCCGACGGCGGCGGGAACATTCGCCGCCGCCGCAGCCGCTACGACTGGGACCGGCGCAAGGGGCGCGACCGCCTGCTGGGGTGGCTGGAGCCGCTCGCCGAAACGCTGCGGCCGCATCCTCCCTTTGTCCGCCGTGAAGGTCTGACGCTGGGCATCGTCTCGCGGCTGACGCCGATCAAACAGTTCCCGCTGCTGTTCTCGCATCTGGCACCACTACTCGCCCGTCATCATGAGGTGCATCTTGAAATTTTCGGCAGCGGCGGCTATGCCTCGGTGCGCGACCTCGACCGGGCGCTCGCCGTGCTGCCTGCCGGGCAGGTGCGCTTCTGGGGGCAGCAGGGCAATGTCGCGGCCATTTACCGGCAGCTCGACTACCTGCTCTCCGGCCTGCCGGAAAAGGAAGCGCTGGGCCTCAACATCATCGAGGCCCAGGCCTGCGGCACGCCGGTGATCGCGGTGAATGCGCCGCCTTTCAGCGAAACCGTGGTGGATGGCGAAACCGGGTTTTTCTATCGCGATCCGCGGCAGGATTCCGGCGTCGACTTCGGACAGTTGCTCGACCAATTGCTGGCGGGCCGGGCACGACCGCGTCCCGAACTGGCGCAGGAGCATCTGGCGCGCTTCTCTTTCGACGCATTCGTCGAACGACTACGACCCGTAGTCGCCGACGCGGAACGTCAGACCAACCGCGAGTAGAGCGCCATCAATTGCGCCGCCATCGTCGTCAGTTCGAGATGGGCGACGCTGGCGCGGGCGGCATCGCGCATTATCGGCGCCTTCGAGCACAGCGCATCCAGACTGGCGGCCAGGTCTGCGACGTCGCCGGCGGTGACCACCAGACCGTTCGCCGCCGTGACCAACTCCGCCGCGCCGCAAGTGGTCGTGGTAACGATCGGCAGGCCGCAAGCCAGCGCCTCCAGCGCAGCATTGGGGAAAGGGTCATAAAGCGTCGGCAGGGCGAACACGTCCGCTGCGCCGTAGAACGGCCGCACGTCCGTCTGCGCGCCGAGGAACAGCACGCGATCATCGACGCCCAGCGTCTGTGCCAGCTTGCGCATCAGCATCTCGTCCTTGTCGCGGCCAATCACCCACAGCCGGGCGTCGCGCCGGGCCATGCGCGACAGGGCATGGAGCAAGGCCGGCAGACCTTTGCGCTCGTATCCGGAACCGACAAACAGGATCACCGGGGTAGCGGCATCGACGCCGGTTTTCTCGCGCAGCGCATTCCCCTGCGTTTCACGCAGCCGCGGATGGAAGGCATCGAGATCGACGCCGCTGTAGATCACCTGCAGCTTCTCGTCGGCTACGCCGAAGCGACGCGCAATGTCGTCCTTTACCATGCGCGAATTGCAGATCACGGCGCGCAGCTTCGGATGGCGGAACATGTCCGCTTCCGCCGCGAGGGTGTAGCGGTGCCATGAAGACAGCGCATCCAGCGGCTTGTTGCGCAGTTCCAGCCAGGTGGCATGGACGCCGTCGCCGGCGCGATAGATGTCGCAACCGGGAATGCGCTCGTGGCTTTGCACCAGGTCGAAGCGCCGCTGCGCCATGAGGCGCTGCACTCCTCGCGCGAACCCGGCGTCGCGCCAGGTGCGGCCGAGGTAGAAGGGGTTGACGCGCACGCCCTGCGGGTTGTCCACACCTTCTCCCTGCCATTCACGCGCGATGATCGAGACATCGACGCCGTTCGATCTGAGCGCCACCAGCGCGCGCTCGACAAAACGCTCGGCGCCGCCAAACGGTGTGTACTTCTGGCGGACGATGGCGAGTTTCAAAGCAGGTCCTCGCAAGCGGCCAGCACCTGCGCCACCGGCAGCGTGGTCAGGCAGGCGCTGACCTTGCTGTCGTTGCAGCCCGCCATGCCGCAAGGACGGCAGGGATGAGTGTTCGAGGCGACGACACGATTGCTATTTTTCCCAACCCCGCCCCACGGCCCCCATTCCAGATCGCCCGAAGGACCGAAGATGGCGACCACCGGCGTGCCCATCGCAGCGGCCATGTGCATCGGCGCCGAATCGACGCCGACAAACAGCTTCGCCTGCGCCGTCAGCGCCGCGAGTTCCTTCAGTGACAGTTGACCGGACAAGTCAACAGTCGGCGCTGGTGGTGCGGCGTTTTTCTCTCGCGCGGTGCGCACGTCGGCGATCAGCGCCTTCTCGTTCGCGTCCGGCGCCGAGCTCAGCACGATCGGCCAACCCTTCGCCGCCAGCGCACGTGGACGAAGCGGCCGGCCTGCAAGCCATGCTGCGCCAGCAAACCGTCAACGCTTGCCTGCGCTTTCGCGCCCGGCACCAGGATCACGCTCTTGTCCGCGGACATCGGCTCCAGTCCCAGGGCGCGCAGACTGTCGAGATTGGTTTCCACCGTGTGACGCAACGGGTCCGACTGCGCCGGGTAAAGGTGAGTAAAGCTGTTCGCCCAGAAGCCGGGACGGAACTTCGGCGCCACCGACCAGCGCGGCCGCAACAGACGAACCAGCCAGGCGCCGCGCGTATGCACCGAAAGATGAACGATCAGATCATGGTGCCGCGCTCGCAGGTCGGAGATCAGCCGCCATTCGGCCGCGGCCTGCCGCAACAGCCCCCGCCGCTTCCAGTTGCGGTCGATCAGGTGCAACTGCGCCAGCCCCGGGTGGCCTTCAAGCATGGGTGCGGTATCGGCGTAAATCAACGCGTCAACCTCGCATTGCGGCGCCACGCGCTTCAGCATCGAGATCACCGGCGCGGCGAGCAGAACATCGCCGTGATGGCGCAGCTTGGTTACCAGCACGCGGCGCAGCTTGGCCGGAGAGAAGGCTTCGATGGGCATGCGCCCATTTTGCCAGACCGGGGTTAATTACCCACGGCGCCTGCCAAACGACTTTCAGTTTCCCACCTTGTTGCTGTCAAACCAAAATAGAAATGTCCCCTTTTGCGCAAGATAGAGATGTCCCCTGCTGATGCGCATGGGTTACGGGGGTGTGCCTTGGCCGCCCGATCGGGCGGCCAAGGCACGCGCCG
>JAPLQZ010000006.1 GCA_026399415.1 Rhodocyclales bacterium
CATCATCCGCATGCAGGCACTCATGCATCGCGCGGAAATCGAGGTGAGTCAGTTGCTCGGCGCCACGGATGGATTCATCCGGCGCCCCTTCCTTTACTACGGCGTCCTGCTCGGACTCGGCGGCGGCATCGTGGCCTGGCTGCTGGTCGGCGCGGCGGCACTCTGGCTGCGCGCGCCTTTGGGCGAACTGGTGCGGCTGTACGACCTGACGCTCGTCCTGCAAAGTCTCGACACGCGTGACTCCGCGCTGCTGCTGGGCGCTGCCGCCGCTCTCGGCTGGCTGGGCTCGCTGGTCTCCTTGCGGCAGCACTTGAGACAAGATTGAGTACCGGCATAAATGCCACATTGCGCTTGACGCGGCAGACAACACTGGAACGAAATGCCCTATTCGGGCGATAATGTGCAAATGAACGAAGAACAACCCATCGAACACCCTCCGCTCGAAACCGCGCCCAGCGAGCAACCGCCTCTGGAGCCGGTGCGCAACGAACCGCAAGCGCCGGACCCGCGCCGCCGTCTGCGCGAACTGCTGGCGATTCCCGACCATCAACGCACCGACGCCATCTGGGACGAAATCATCGAGCTCGAAATCTGCCTGGCGCCGGGCAACCGCGTTCAGGGAGCGCCGGGCGCACAGCAGGAACCGGGACGACGTCAGGGTGCCGGCCAGGGCCAGGGGCGGCGCCCCGAGCAGCCGCGACGGCCCGATGCAACGCCCGGAGCCAAGCCTGCAAAGCGCTTTTTCAAGAAGTCGAAGCGCCCGCCAGGAAGCCCGCCCAAGGTCTGAGGCTGCGCCGGGGGCAGGCTTGCCGACCAACGCAACGACGGAAGGCGCTGTTCGCCCTGTCCCGGCAAAAAAACACAAACAAACACACTCCGGCGCCCGAGGGCGTGACCATTCCCGACTAAATTTATCGGGAACTTCTCCGGCCATTGGCACTCTCAGCGCAGGAGTGCTAATATTGCCATCAAGGAGGTCGTACCGTGAGTCATACCGTGTCTCTTGATCATTTCCCGATGCTCGCCGGCAGCGGCAGCATCGAGGCGTTCATATCGGCGGCGAATCGCGTGCCGATGTTGAGCCTCGGTGAAGAACAGGCGCTTGCCAAGCGCTTCCGCGAGCAGGATGACGTCGATGCGGCGCGTCAGTTGGTGACGTCCCATCTGCGGCTGGTGATCGCCATCGCCCGCGGCTATCTGGGGTATGGCTTGCCCCACGCCGATCTGATCCAAGAAGGCAACATCGGCCTGATGAAGGCCGTCAAGCGCTTTGATCCCGACCGCGGTGTGCGTCTGGTGTCGTTCGCCATGCACTGGATCAAGGCCGAGATTCACGAATACATCCTGAAGAACTGGCGGCTGGTCAAGATCGCCACCACCAAGGCGCAACGCAAGCTTTTCTTCAATCTGCGCAGCATCAAGGCCGCGCTGGCGCAGGACGAAAACTCGCGTCAGGGCTTCAATACGCTGGGTTCGGAAGAAGTGAAAGCCGTGGCCAAACGGCTCGGCGTCAAGCCGGAAGAAGTCATCGAGATGGAAACGCGGCTGACCGGCACCGATGTGTCGCTCGAACCCACCGCGGATGACGACGAGGACAGTTTCGCGCCGATCGCCTACCTCACCGCGGATCGCAGCATCGAGCCCTCAGCGGTACTCGAGCGCAAGGAGTATGACCGTTTGCAGGATGAAGGGCTGAGTTCGGCGCTGGCAAGCCTGGACG
>JAPLQZ010000145.1 GCA_026399415.1 Rhodocyclales bacterium
ATGCATTCGCTGGAGATAGCCAAGTCGGTACGGGCGATCGGGCGAGCCGGTTCCGGGACCAACAATATTCCGGTCAAGTCGATGTCAGCACGCGGCGTGCCGGTATTCAATGCCCCCGGCGCCAATGCCAACGCGGTCAAGGAACTGGTGCTGGCCGGCATGCTGCTGGCGGCGCGCAACATCGGCGGCGCCATGAAATTTGTGTCCGCGCTCGATCCGGCGGATACGGCAATGGAGAAGAAAGTCGAAGACGGCAAGAAAAAGTTTGCCGGCTACGAACTGGCAGGGCATACGCTGGGCGTTATCGGTCTGGGCAAGATTGGTTGTCTGGTGGCCGACGCGGCGATCAAACTGGGCATGGACGTGCTCGGCTACGATCCGGAAATCACCGTCGATGCCGCCTGGAGTTTGCCTTCGCAGGTTAAAAAGGCCAACAGCGCGGCCGAGGTGCTGAAGAACGCCAACTTCATCTCGATCCATGTACCGCTGGTGGATGCCACGCGCAAGATGATCAATGCGGAAATGCTGGCGCACGTCAAGCACGGTGCCGTACTGCTGAACTTTTCCCGCGAGGGCGTAGTGGACGAGGCGGCGGTACTCGCCGCGCTCGAGGCCAAGAAGCTCGCCGTCTACGTTTGCGATTTCCCCAACGCCAACGTCAACAATCATCCGCATGTCATCGCCCTGCCGCATTTGGGTGCCTCCACCGGGGAGGCGGAAGAGAATTGCGCCATGATGGTCGCCGATCAGTTGCGCGAATATCTGGAGCACGGCAACGTGCAGAATGCGGTTAACTTCCCCAACGTGGTCATGCCGCGCGAATCGAACTTCCGCATCGCCGTCGTCAATTCCAATGTGCCCAACATGCTGGGCCAGATTTCGACGGCCATGGCCCAGGCAGGCTTGAACATCCGCAACATGATGAACAAGTCGCGGGGTGACGTCGCTTATACGCTGGTCGATGTGGACAGCGAGGTGCCGGCAAAGGTGGTCGACTCGATCGCCGGGATTAACGGCGTGCTCGCGGTGCGTTACATTCCGCTCGAAGGCTGATGGCTGAAGAGAAGGAAGAACTCACCCGCCTGCGCGAGGGCATCGATCGCGCTGACGACGAAATGCTGCGCCTGCTCTCCGAGCGGGCGCAGTTCGCCCATCGTATCGGCGAAATAAAGCAGGGCAACATCTACCGGCCGGAGCGCGAGGCCCAGGTGCTGCGCCGCCTGGTGGGAGCCAATCACGGTCCGTTGCCGGACACGGCGGTGCAGCGGATATTCCGCGAGGTGATGTCGGCCTGCCTGGCGCTGGAGCAGCCGCTGCGCATTGCCTATTTTGGTCCCGCCGGAACCTTCACCGAGAGCGCAGCGAAGAATCATTTCGGCTCGGCTCCGGACTTCTCGCCCTTCGGCGCCATTGACGACGTGTTCCGCGCGGTCGAATCGGGCAACGCCGATTACGGCGTGGTGCCGGTGGAGAATTCCACCGAAGGCGCCATCGGCCGCAGCCTCGACCTGCTGCTGACTTCGCCGCTGATGATTTGCGGCGAAGTGATGCTGCGCGTTCACCAGAATTTGCTGTCCAAGGCCGACTCCGTGGGTGGCGTAAAACGTCTTTACTCTCACGCCCAGTCGCTGGCGCAGTGCCACGAATGGCTTAACCGGAACCTTGCAAACTTGCCGCGCGTGCCGGTGGCAAGCAATGCCGAGGCCGCCCGTATGGCGGCAGAAGACCCCGAGTCCTGTGCGATCGCGGGGGAGGGGGCCGGGATACTGTACGGCCTCAACCAGCTGGCATCGAACATCGAAGATGATTCGAACAACACCACGCGCTTTCTGGTTCTGGCACAACACGATGCCGGTCCGTCAGGGCGCGACAAGACGTCCATCGTTTGCTCGGCCCAAAACAAGCCGGGCGCCGTGCATGACCTGCTGACGCCTCTAGCCAATCATGGCGTCTCCATGAGCAAGTTCGAATCGAGACCGGCGCGCGGTTTTGGCGGCAGCCGCTGGGAATACGTGTTTTTCATCGATGTCGAGGGGCACCGGCAGGACGCAGCCGTGGCAGCGGCACTCGACGACATTCGCGGCCGCGCCGGTTTCGTCAAGGAACTGGGCTCCTACCCCCACGCCACGCCATGAGGAAACCATGAGTACAGCCGAACTCGCACCCGCCTATATCCGCGCCATCTCGCCCTACCTGCCGGGCAAGCCGATCACCGAACTGGCTCGCGAAATGGGCATCCCGGTCGACAGCATCGTCAAACTCGCCTCCAACGAAAACCCGCTGGGCATGAGTCCGAAGGCGCGCGCAGCGCTGGAAAAGGCCGTCGCCGGAATCGAGCGCTACCCGGATAATTTCGATCTGACCCGGGTGCTGGCCGAGCGCTATGGTCTGGGCATGAACCAGATCGTGATAGGCAACGGTTCCAACGACGTACTCGATCTCGCCGCACGGGTGTTTCTCGCGCCGGGTCGTTCTGCAGCATTTTCGCGCCACGCCTTCGCTGTCTATCCGCTGGCAACGATGGCCAGCGGCGCGGAGTGCATCGCGGTTCCGGCGAAAGAGTTCAGCCATGATCTGGACGCCATGCGTGCGGCAATCCGTCCGGATACCCGCGTTGTCTGGATCGCCAACCCGAACAACCCGACCGGCAACTTCCTGCCCTATCCGCAAATATGGGCCTTCCTGCAATCCCTGCCGCAGGATGTCATCGTGGTGCTGGACGAGGCTTACAACGAATATCTGCCACCGGCGGATCGGGCCGATACCGTGGCCTGGCTCAAGGAATTCCCGAATCTGCTGATCACCCGCACCTTCTCCAAGGTGTATGGCCTGGCCGGCTTGCGCATTGGTTATGGGCTCGCCTCTGCCGAGATGGCTGATCTGCTCAACCGGGTGCGCCAGCCGTTCAATGCCAACAATCTCGCGCTCGCGGCAGCCGTTGCGGCACTCGATGATCATGTTTTTCTTGCAGAAAGCTATGACAACAATCGTCGCGGCATGGAGCAGATTCTTGCGGGTTTGAAACGGATCGGGTTGTCGCATATTCCTTCGCACGGCAATTTCGTCACATTCAAAGCCGGCGATGCGGCGGGCGTCAATCAGCGCCTGCTGAAGCAGGGGGTGATCGTAAGGCCGCTAGGCAATTACGCCATGCCGGAGCATCTGCGCGTCACCATCGGGCTTGAACGCGAGAACATCCGCTTTCTGGAAGCGCTGGAACAGGCGTTGGCCTGATCGATGCACTTTGACAAGATCGTCGTCTGCGGTGTCGGCCTGATCGGCGGCTCGTTTGCGCTGGCACAGAAGTCGGCGCTGGCGACACGGCGGGTGGTCGGCATGGGTCGTACCCGCGCGCCGCTGGAGCACGCCTTGCAGCAGGGAGTGATCGACCAGATTGCCACCGACTGGGGCAACGCCCTCGATGGCGCCGACCTCGTGCTGCTGGGCATGCCGGTCGGCCAGATGCCGGCGGTGATGGCGGCGCTGGCGCCGCACCTCGGCCCCAAGACACTGGTGACCGACGGCGGCAGCACCAAGTCTGATGTAGTCAAGGCAGCGCGCGCGACCCTGGGCGAGAAGATTGCCCAGTTCGTCCCCGGTCATCCGATTGCCGGCGCCGAGAAAAGCGGTGTTGGCGCGGCTACTGCCGACCTTTATCGCGACAAGCGCGTGGTGCTCACCCCCTTGCCGGAAAACACACCGGAGTCCGTGGCAAGGGTGCGTTCGGCATGGGAAGCCTGCGGTGCCAAGGTGTCGCAGCTCTTGCCCGACGAGCACGACCGCGTTTTTGCGGCGGTGAGCCACCTGCCGCACCTGCTGGCGTTTGCCCTGGTGCATGACCTCGCCAGCCGCGACAACGCGGACCAACTCTTCAGTTTTGCCGCCAGCGGCTTTCGCGATTTCACGCGCATTGCCAGCAGCCATCCGGAAATGTGGCGCGACATCTGTGTCGCCAATCGTCAGGCCCTGCTGCCGGAACTGGACGCCTACATGGTCGAGTTGATGCGCACCCGTGTGCTGCTCGCGGGGGGCGATGCCGAGAGCCTGGAGGTGATGTTCGACACAGCTCGCACGCGGCGTGACGCCTGGCTGGATTCACTGCCACCGCCGGGTGAGTGATGAATAGCCTGACCCTGCCGCCCTTGCGCACGGCCGCGGGCAGTGTGCGTCTGCCCGGGTCGAAAAGCATTTCCAACCGCATGCTGCTGCTGGCGGCGCTGGCGGAAGGAACTACCGAAATCCGCGACTTGCTGGATTCCGATGACACCCGCGTGATGCTGGCCGCGTTAAGAAAAGTTGGCGTTGGTGTGAGCGCACTTGGCGGCAGTGTCTGGCGTATCGAAGGCTGCGGAGGCATTTTCTCGGTCAAGGATGCCGATCTCTTCATGGGTAACGCCGGCACCGCGATTCGTCCACTGACAGCGGCACTGGCGCTGTCTGGCGGCCACTATCGGCTCTCCGGCGTGCCGCGCATGCATGAGCGACCGATCGGCGATCTGGTCGATGGCCTGCTGCAGATCGGTGCCGATGTGCGCTACACGGGAAATCCCGGCTTCCCACCGCTGGCCATCCATCCGGCGAGCGTGAAACTCGCGGCACCGATTCGGCTGCGCGGCGACGTGTCTTCGCAGTTCCTCACCGCGTTATTGATGGCTTTGCCTCTCACGGGAGAAGAGGCGGTGATCGAGATGACCACCGAACTCATCTCCAAACCCTACGTCGAGATCACGCTGAATCTGATGGAGCACTTCGGTGTCGAAGTGCGACGCGACGGTTGGCAGCGCTTCACGATTGCGGCAGGCCAGCGCTACAGCAGTCCCGGCGTACTGCATGTCGAGGGGGATGCCTCGGCAGCGTCCTATTTTCTTGCGGCCGGTGCGATTGGCGGCGGTCCGGTGCGGGTCGAAGGTGTCGGCCACAGCAGTATCCAAGGTGACGTGCGATTCGCCGATGCGTTGCAAGCAATGGGCGCGCGCATCGAGTGGGGTGAGCAGCACATCGAGGCGCGAGCTCCCATGTCGGGCAAATTGAAAGCCTTCGATCTCGATCTCAACCACATTCCCGATGCCGCGATGACGCTGGCGGTGGCCGCCCTTTTTGCCGACGGCCGCTGCGTCCTGCGTAATGTCGCATCATGGCGCGTCAAGGAAACCGATCGCATTGCGGCGATGGCTACCGAACTGCGGAAGCTTGGCGCGACGGTGGAGGAGGGAACCGATTTCATCGCCGTATCACCAGCGCCGACTCTTGTGTCGGCAGCGGCGATCGACACCTACGACGACCACCGCATCGCCATGTGCTTCTCGCTGGCGGCGCTCGGCGGCGTGCCGGTAACCATCAACGATCCGCAATGCGTGAACAAGACCTTTCCCGACTACTTCGATGCCCTGGCCGAGATCACCGCGCCGGTGATCGCCATCGACGGCCCTTCGGCCTCGGGCAAAGGCACTGTGGCCGAACGCGTTGCGGCGGCCTTGGGCTACCACTATCTGGACAGTGGTTCGCTGTATCGCCTGACCGCGCTGGCGGCAGTCCGCACTGCTGTGTCCCTGGATGACGAACCCGGCGTGGCGGCGCTGGCAGCCAGTCTGCCGGCGAGCTTCGAGGGTGGCCGCATCCTGCTGGCAGAACACGATGTAACGGATGACATCCGTAGCGAAGAAATCTCGGTGGGAGCTTCGAAAGTGGCGGCATTGCCGGCGGTCCGCGCCGCATTGCTGGCCCGGCAGCGCGCTTATCGCCGCTTTCCCGGACTGGTGGCGGACGGGCGTGACATGGGTTCCGTGGTATTTCCCTCCGCAGCGGCCAAGGTATTTCTCACGGCGTCGGCCGAGGTGCGTGCAGAAAGACGCCATAAACAGTTGATCGCAAAGGGGATGCCTGCTAATATGCACGCCCTTTTGCAGGATTTGCAGGAGCGGGACGCACGCGACGCCCAGCGCAGCGTGGCGCCCCTCCGGCAGTGTGACGATGCTGACCTGGTGGATACCACCCCGATGAGCATCGACGCTGCAGTGGCCGCCGTAATGACTATTGTCAAGCGACAGCTATGATTCAGGCATCAGGTAAATGCAATATGAGTATGGCAACAAAGGTGTCGTAGCGGCCGCCAGGCCTCTGCGACGAAGAGCAACCAACCCGTCACCCCGGTGACACACATCCGTAAGGTCCCTAACTCAATGTCTACTGCTGCTATTGCCGAAAGTATTATCGAAAACTCACCCATGGAGAGCTTTGCCGCCCTGTTCGAGGAAAGCCTCCAGCGCCAGGAAATGCGTGCCGGTGAAGTCATCACGGCCGAAATTGTCCGTATCGACCAGAACTTCGTGGTCGTCAATGCGGGCCTCAAGTCCGAAAGCATGATCCCCGTCGAGGAGTTCCACAATGAACGTGGCGAACTCGATGCCAAGCCGGGCGATTTCGTCCTGGTGGCGATCGAGATGCTCGAAGATGGTTACGGCGCAACGCGCCTCTCGCGTGAAAAGGCCAAGCGCATCGCCGCCTGGAACGATCTTGACAAGGCGATGGTCGATGGTGCCCTGGTCAAGGGTCTGATCACCGGCAAGGTCAAGGGTGGCCTGACCGTCATGGTCAACGGCATCCGCGCCTTCCTCCCCGGTTCGCTGGTCGATACCCGGCCGGTCAAGGACACCACGCCTTTCGAAGGCAAGGAATACGAATTCAAGGTCATCAAGCTCGACCGCAAGCGCAACAACGTGGTGGTTTCGCGCCGCGCCGTGCTTGAGGCCAGCATGGGTGAAGATCGCCAGAAGCTGCTGGAAAATCTGCAGGAAGGCACCGTCATCAAGGGCATCGTCAAGAACATCACCGACTACGGCGCATTCGTCGATCTCGGCGGCATCGACGGCCTGCTGCACATCACCGATCTGGCCTGGCGCCGCGTGCGTCATCCGTCGGAAGTGCTCAATGTCGGTGACGAAGTTACCGCCAAGGTGCTCAAGTTCGATCAGGAAAAAAACCGCGTTTCGCTGGGCATGAAGCAACTCGGCGAAGATCCGTGGGTGGGAATCTCGCGTCGCTATCCGGCCAACACGCGCCTGTTCGGCAAAGTCACCAACCTCACCGATTATGGTTCGTTCGTCGAGATCGAGCAGGGCATCGAAGGCCTGGTGCACGTCTCCGAAATGGACTGGACCAACAAGAACATTCATCCGACCAAGGTCGTCCAGCTGGGCGATGAAGTCGAAGTGATGATCCTCGAAATCGACGAAGACCGTCGCCGCATTTCGCTGGGCATGAAGCAGTGCATGGCGAACCCGTGGGACGATTTCGCGATGAACCACAAGAAGGGTGACAAGGTAAAGGGCGCCATCAAGTCGATCACCGACTTCGGCATCTTCATCGGCCTGCCCGGCGGTATCGATGGCCTGGTGCATCTGTCCGATCTGTCCTGGTCGGCCACCGGCGAGGAAGCCAAGCAGAACTTCAAGAAGGGTGATGAAGTCGAAGCCGTGGTGCTCTCCATCGATGTCGAGAAAGAGCGCATTTCGCTCGGCGTCAAGCAGATCGACGGTGACCCATTCACCAGCTTCGTCGCCACTCACGACAAGAACAGCCTGGTTTCCGGCACGGTGACCAGCGTTGATCAGCGTGGTGCGATGGTTGATCTCGGCTCCGAAGTGGAAGGTTATCTGCGCGTCTCCGAGTTTTCCCGCGAGCGCATCGAAGATCTGACCCAGCATCTGAAGGTCGGTGACGCGGTCGAAACCATGATTATCAACGTGGATCGCAAGACGCGTTCGATCAACCTGTCGATCAAGGCCAAGGATCAGGTGGAACAAAGCCAGGCAATGCAAAAGCTGGCTTCCGACAGTTCGGCCAGCAGCGGCACGACCAATCTTGGCGCGCTGCTCAAGGCCAAGCTCAACCAGAACCAGCCGCAATAAGCTCGATCTCATGACCAAATCGGAACTCATCGCCCGACTGGCGGAGCGCTTTCCCCAACTGGTGGCGAAGGATGCCGACTACGCCGTCAAGATGATCCTGGATGCCCTTACTGCGGCGCTGGTCCGCAGCAATCGCATCGAAATTCGCGGCTTCGGCAGTTTTGCGCTGAACTATCGGCCGCCGCGCGTCGGTCGCAACCCGAAGTCGGGCGACAAGGTGCAGGTACCGGAAAAGTACGTGCCCCATTTCAAGGCCGGCAAGGAGTTGCGAGAACGGGTTGATTACCGGCCATGAGTCGAGCGGTTGTAGCTTGCATCAAAGCGGCACCTGTCATGGGTGCCGCTTTTTTTCGCCATCATGGCCCGGCATGAATACCCTGTTGCGGATTCTGGTCTGGCTGTTGCGTATCGTGGTCTTCGTCGGGCTGTTCGGGCTGGCGATCAAGAATAGCGGCCCGATGGAACTGCGCTTCTTTCTCGATCATGCGTGGACAGCGCCGGTGTCGGTGGTCATCCTGACCGTGTTTGCCATTGGCGTTGTCGTCGGCCTCACGGCGGCGTTGGGTGTATTCCTGAGCCCCCGTCGCGATCCGGATCGCGAACCGCGTTAGCACGATGGAAATTGAACTTTGGTGGCTGCTGGTTCTGCCGGTCTTTTTCGGGCTTGGCTGGGTCGCTGCGCGGATCGACATCAAGCATCTGCTGAAAGAATCGCGTGCCTTGCCGCGTTCCTATTTCAAGGGTCTGAATTTTCTTCTTAACGAACAGCCGGATCAGGCGATAGAAGCCTTCATCGAGGCAGCGCGCGTCGATCCGGAAACCATCGAACTGCATTTCGCTCTGGGCAGCCTGTTCCGCCGTCGCGGCGAGACTGACCGTGCCATCCGCGTGCATCAGAATCTTATCGAGCGCGATGGCTTGTCGGTTGCCCAGCGGCTGCATGCCCTCTCGGAACTCGGTCAGGATTATCTCAAGGCCGGCCTGCTCGATCGTGCCGAAGAGATATTCGTCAAGCTGCGCGGTACTGACCGCGACGAAGAAGCGCTGAAAAACCTGCTGGAGATCTATCAGCAGGAAAAGGAATGGGCCAAGGCTATCGCGATTTGCAGCGCCATGCCAAACCACGCCGAGCATCTCTGGCAAAAGGAAATTGCCGAATTTCGTTGCGAGATGGCGGCGAATGAAATGCTTCACGACCGCCACGACGAGGCGCGCCGCCTGCTGGACGAGGCGTTGGCGGCCAACCGAAAATGTGTCCGCGCTACGCTGTTGCTCGGCGATCTGGCGGCAAAAGTCGGCGCCGGCGAGGCGGCGATTGACCACTGGAAAGGTATCGAGCAGCAAAACCCGGTGTATCTCGCACTGGCTGCGGAAAAGCTGATGACGGCGCATATCCAGTCGGACCGCAAGGAGCAGGGTATTCAGTTGCTGCGCGGCTGGCTGGAGAGACATCCTTCGCTCGATCTGCTCGACGCGGTGTTTCGTGCCGCACTCGACAACGACGGCGCCGAGGCGGCCTACGCGCTGGTGCGCGACGAATTGCGCCGCAATCCGACCCTGCTTGGGCTCGACAAGCTGCTGGAAGCGCAGATTCTGGTGGTCCCGCCCGAAAAGCGCGCCGATCTGGAACTGATCAAAAACCTGATCCACAATCACACTCGCCGCGTTGCGCGCTATCGCTGCGATGCCTGTGGTTTCAAGGCACGGCAGTTCTACTGGCGCTGTCCCGGCTGCGGCGGCTGGGAAACCTATCCGCCCAAGCGTACCGAAGAATTCGACATTACTCTTTAGAAAATTCATGAAAATTACCGTCATAGGCACCGGCTACGTCGGCCTTGTTTCCGGCACCTGCCTCGCGGATGTAGGCAACGATGTACTCTGCCTGGATCTGGATGCCGCGAAAATCCGCACCCTCAACGAAGGCGGCATTCCGATCTACGAACCTGGCCTGGAGGCCATGGTGAGGAAGAACGAGGCCGCCGGGCGCTTGCGCTTTACCACCGATATCGAGGCTGCGGTCGCCCACGGCGTGTTGCAGTTCATTGCCGTCGGTACTCCGCCGGACGAGGATGGTTCCGCCGATCTGCAGTACGTGGTCGCTGCCGCGCGCAACGTGGGGCGCTACATGACCGGTTACAAGGTAGTGGTGGACAAATCCACCGTGCCGGTCGGCACCGCTGACAAGGTGCGCGCCGCGATTGCCGAAGAACTGAAGCTGCGCGGCGTCGATCTGGACTTCAGCGTCGTCTCCAATCCGGAATTCCTCAAGGAAGGCGCGGCGGTGGATGACTTCATGAAGCCCGACCGTATCATCGTCGGCGCCGACGACACCCGTGCCATAGATCTGATGCGCGAGCTCTACGCGCCGTTCCAGCGCAATCACGAACGTCTGATCGTGATGGACGTGAAGAGCGCGGAGCTGACCAAGTACGCCGCCAACGCCATGCTGGCGACACGCATCAGCTTCATGAACGAGTTGGCGAACCTGGCGGAAAAGCTGGGGGCAGACATCGAACTGGTGCGCAAGGGCATCGGTTCCGATCCGCGCATCGGCTTTCATTTTCTCTATCCCGGCGTCGGCTACGGCGGTTCCTGCTTCCCCAAGGATGTGCAGGCACTGATTCGTACGGCACAGGATGCCAAACAGGAGCTGCAGGTGCTGCAAGCGGTAGAAGCAGCCAATCAGACGCAGAAACGCGTGCTGGCAAAGAAGATCACGGCGCGCCTCGGCAAGGATCTTGGCGGCAAAACCTTCGCCCTGTGGGGCCTGGCCTTCAAGCCGAATACCGACGACATGCGCGAAGCGTCGAGTCTGGTGCTGATTGCCGATCTTCTGGCCTGTGGAGCGTCAATCCGTGCCTACGATCCGGTCGCCACGCATGAAGCGCAGCGCATACTGGGCAAGGACCCCCGCATCAGCTATGCCGCAACGCCGATGGAAGCGCTGGACGGCGCCGATGCCCTGGTCATTGTCACCGAGTGGAAGGAATTCCGCAGTCCCGACTTCGATGCCATCAAGGCCAAACTGAAGACGCCGGTGATATTCGACGGGCGAAATCTCTACGATCCGGCGACGCCGCGCAAGGCCGGGCTGGAATATTACGCCATCGGCAGGCTATGAACACGGTCCCCGATACTTCTGCGACCCGCATCCTGGTGGTCGGCGACGTGATGCTGGATCGCTACTGGTTCGGCGAGGTCTCGCGCATTTCGCCGGAAGCCCCGGTGCCCGTGGTCAAGGTCGAGCGCACCGAGGAACGCCCGGGCGGCGCGGCTAACGTGGCACGCAATTGCGCCGCGCTTGGCGCACGGGTGACGTTGTTGTCCGTAGTCGGTGCAGATGAGGCAGGGCAGACGCTGGCGCGCCTGATGAGCGACTCAGGCATCGAGTGCAACCTGCACGAGGACGTCCAACTCAGCACCACCGTCAAATTGCGCGTGGTCGGCCGCCAGCAGCAACTGCTGCGAATCGATTTTGAAAACGCGCCGGACCACGAAGTCCTGCAAGCCAAGCTGGCTGATTTCGAGTCGCGTCTTGCGGCGTGCGATGTCGTGATCCTGTCCGATTATGGTAAGGGTGGTCTCACCCATATCACGGAAATGATTCGTCTTGCCCGGGCCGCGGGCAAGCAGGTGCTGGTCGATCCCAAGGGTGAGGACTACGCCCGTTACGCCGGCGCGACGCTGCTCACGCCCAATCGCGCGGAGATGCGGGAAGTGGTCGGCCGCTGGAAGGATGAAGCGGAACTCGCCCTGAAGGCCATGCGTTTGCGTGACGAACTGCACCTGGAGGCATTGCTGGTAACCCGCAGCGAGGAAGGCATGACGCTATTTTCGGCCGGCGGCGTGGTCCATGAGCCGGCAGTGGCGCGCGAGGTTTATGATGTCAGCGGCGCCGGCGATACGGTCATCGCTACACTGGCGGTGATGCTGGGGAGTGGCCTGTCGCTACCGCAGGCCATGCGCCAGGCCAATCTCGCCGCCGGTGTTGTGGTGGGCAAACTGGGCACGGCAACGTGCAGTCTTCAGGAACTGAAGACTGCACGTCCATAGCGCAGCCATCCCTCAGCCCCTTCCCGGGGAAGGGGGGCGCAAGCGCCCCCGCCGGGGAATAGGTGGGCCATCCCCCCGGCCCCCTTCCCGGGGAAGGGGGTGACTAAAGGAGCGGGCTTTGCCCGCTCGATATAGAAGGATAAGGAACTTATGCACTACGTGGTTACCGGCGCCTGCGGCTTCATTGGCGCAAATCTGGTCAAGGGGCTCAACGAGCGCGGCATTTCCGACATCATTGCCGTCGACAACCTCACCAAGGCCGACAAGTTCAGGAATCTGACCGACTGCGATATCGCGGACTATCTCGACAAGAACGAATTCCTCACGCTGGTAGAAAGCGGCCAACTAGATGGCGGCATAGAAGCTATCCTGCACGAGGGCGCCTGCTCGGACACCATGGAAACCGACGGCCGCTACATGATGGCCAACAACTATCGCTATTCGCTGGCTCTGCTGGATTTTTGCCAGGAACAGGAAGTCCCGCTGCTCTATGCATCCTCGGCCTCCGTCTATGGGGGTGGCGATGTGTTCAGGGAAGAGCGCGAATATGAGGCGCCGCTCAATGTCTATGGCTATTCGAAGTTCCTCTTCGATCAGATCGTGCGTCACCGTCTCGCCAGCGCCGACTTTCAGGTCGCCGGGTTCCGCTACTTCAATGTCTACGGCCCGCGCGAGCAGCACAAGGGGCGCATGGCTTCGGTCGCCTTTCATCATTTCAATCAGTATCGGGCTTCCGGCAAGGTCAGGCTGTTCGAAGGCCATGGCGGCTATGCCAATGGCGAGCAGCGGCGGGATTTCGTGTATGTCGGAGACGTGGTCAGGGTCAACATGGATTTTCTTGAAAGCCGCGTATCCGGTATCTACAACCTCGGCACAGGGCACGCGCAGAGCTTCAATGAACTTGCGGCCGCCACGGTAAATGCCTGCCGTGCAATGGATGGCAAGCCGCCGCAATCCGTGGCCGAATTGGTGGCACAGGGCATCATCGACTACATTCCATTCCCGGACGCACTGAAGGGCAAGTACCAGAGTTTCACCGAGGCCGACCTTTCGCAGTTGCGCAACGCCGGTTACCGCCATGAATTTTCCAGTGTGGAAAAGGGTGTCGCCGATTACGTGAAATGGCTCGCCCGATGAATGTCGTTCCGGCGGGAGGAAAAATGAACTGGAAGACGCTGGAGGATTTCGTCGGCAATACCCCGCTGGTGCAACTGACGCGCATCCCAGGAGCGGACAACAGGCGACGCAACAACGTGATTCTGGCCAAGCTGGAAGGAAATAACCCGGCCGGTTCGGTCAAGGATCGTCCGGCATTGTCGATGATCAGCCATGCCGAGACGAGAGGCCGCATCAAGCCCGGCGACACGCTGATCGAAGCCACCTCAGGCAATACCGGGATTGCACTGGCGATGGCGGCCGCGATGCGCGGCTACCGCATGATTTTGATCATGCCGGAGAATCAGAGTGTCGAACGCTGCCAGACCATGCGCGCATTCGGCGCCGAACTGCTGTTGACTCCCAAGGCCGGCGGTATGGAAGCCGCGCGGGATCTGGCAGAACAGATGGTGCGGGATGGCAAGGGCCTGGTACTCGACCAGTTCGCCAATCAGGACAATCCGCTGGCGCATTATGAAGGCACCGGGCCCGAGATCTGGCGAGACACCGGCGGCCGCATCACGCATTTTGTTTCGAGCATGGGCACCACGGGCACCATCATGGGTTGCTCACGCTATTTCAAGGAGCAGAACCCGTCCATCCGCATCATTGGCTGCCAGCCGGAGGAGGGCTCGCAGATTCCCGGCATACGCAAGTGGCCGGAAGCCTACCTGCCGAAAATCTACGACGGTTCGCGAGTGGATCAGGTCGAAAACGTGAGTCAGGGCCAGGCCGAAGAAATGGCGCGGCGTTTGGCAAGCGAGGAAGGCATCTTCGCCGGGATTTCTTCCGGTGGTTCGCTGGTGGTGGCCTTGCGCATCGCAAGCAGGGTGGAGAATGCAGTGATCGTCAGCATCGTCTGCGATCGCGGCGACCGCTATCTGTCGACCGGGGTATTTCCTGCTTAATCCGGCAGGGCGATCTTGTTGTCGGTACTGAACTGATAATCGCGGAAAATGTGTTCTGCCGAAAGCGGTCGATAACTGCCGTCGTCGTTGCGGCGGGTGGTGTCCTTCAGTCGGTACGTGGTGTGACCGCAAGTCCAGAGTTCGAAGTTGCGCATCTGCGTGCATAAACAGGTCTTGTCCATCACCTGGACCTTCTTCGCGTCAGGATGCGCCGCCACTTCGCGGTTGTAGGCCTCGATGTACTGGCAGTTGCCGGAGGAATCCAGCAGGTAGCCAAAGGCTTCGCAGTTCGGTCGAAGGCCGGAGCCGATCGCCGGGCTGTTCTTCAGCATGCGCATCGGGTAGCCGGTCGGTGAAATGGTATTGACCACGATATCGTTCTCGCCGGCCTTGAGATACTCCTGCTGCACGTCTTTCGGCAGTCCGCATTCGTTCGACACGGTAAAGCGGGTAGCCACCTGCACTGCTGCAGCGCCCATTTCGATGAAGGCAACGGCATCCGACCCGGTGAAAATGCCGCCGGCGGGAATCAGCGGAATATCAAGATGCTCGGCCTTCATCCAGTCGCGGATTTCGATGACGATCTTGGCCAGGTCGTAAGCGGCCCAGTCCATGCCGAAACCCAGATGCCCGCCGGCAAGCGGTCCTTCGATTACCACGTAATCCGGCAGGCGACCGGTGCGTGCGCTCTTTTTCAGAAACAGTTGCAGGGCACGCAGAGATGAAACGATGATGCCCAGGTTGACATCGCGGAAGCGCGGATGATCCTCGATCAAGGCAAACGAACCCAGATGCAGTCCCGCCGCCAGGGTGATGCCGTCGATGCCGGCGTCGAGCGCCGCCTGAAGACGAACGCGCAGGGTTTCCCTGGGCGCGTTCATGGTCAGCTTTTCCATGCAGTTGATGAAGATCAGGCCCTCGCCGCGCTTGGCCTCCATGGTGCGGCCGACATGCAGGGCAGTCGCTTCGGCGAGCAGGCCGAGGTCGAACTTGACAATCGCCTTGTCCGAATTGGCGACGTTGAACTTGTACTGCCTGAGCTTGTTCTTGACGAACTTGGTGTTGAAGCGCCGGTCGGAAACTGTCGGCACCATCGCGTCCGAAATGTGGCCAATGCCGCCCAGCCGTGCCGCCTCGAGGGAAAGTTCGGCGGTCGAAATGTCGACGCCCATGCCACCCACCATGATCGGCACCAGTTCCTTCTTGCCCAGTCGCAGGCGAAAATCGTCGACGCGCTTCATTGCAAACATTTCCATTGTTTGAGAGCCTGTCATTATCGCCTGCCGAGAGGCGGTTCTGATGCTGTTGCGTCGGAAAATTCTGGTTAAAGCAACAGCCGCAACAGGGCTTCTCCATAGCGGTCCGCTTTGGCCTGGCCGATGCCCGGTACGCCAAGCAAGTCGGGCAGACTCGCCGGACGTCGTGCAGCGAGTTCGCGCAGAGTCTTGTCGTGCAGGATGACGAAGGCGGGCACGCCCTGTTCGCGCGCCAGATCGGCACGCCATGCCCGCAAAACCTCGAACAGCGGCGCATCGGCGGCTGCCAGCGGTGTCCCGGCATCAGATCGCCGTCCCGCCAGCGCCGACTCTTGCGACGGCCGATGTTTTTTGCCGCGAAGGCGCCTTGCCTGCTTGCGCAGCGACAGCGTCGCTTCGCCCTTCAGCACGGGTCGCGCCGCGTCCGTCAGTCGCAACCCGCCGAAGGCTTGCGCATCGGCGTGCAGCAAACCGGCTGCCAGCAACTGGCGAAAAACCGAACGCCAGCCGGCTTCATCGAGATCAGTGCCAGCGCCGAAAGTAGGCAGATTGGCGTGACCGAACTGCTGCACTTTTTCGGTAGTCTTGCCGCGCAAAATGTCGATCAAATGACCGGCACCGAAACGCTGCCCGGTACGCAAGGCCGCCGACATGGCCTTTTGCGCGGCCACCGTGCCGTCCCACAGTTCAGGCGGATCGAGGCAGGTGTCGCAGTTGCCGCAGGCTGTAGCCTCTTCGCTGAAGTATTTGAGGAGCAGGGCGCGTCGGCAGGTGACGGTTTCGCACCATGCCAGCAGGGAGTCGAGCTTGCTGCGCTCGACGCGCTTTTGCTCGTCGCCCGCCGTCGATTCGTCGATGCGCAGACGATGGATCACCACATCGTTGAGGCCATAGGTCATCCAGGCCTCGGCCGGTTCGCCATCGCGACCGGCGCGGCCGGTTTCCTGGTAGTAGGCTTCGAGACTCTTGGGCAGATCAAGATGGGCGACGAAACGCACGTCGGGTTTGTCGATGCCCATGCCGAAGGCGATGGTGGCCACCATGACGATGCCGTCTTCGCGCTGGAAGCGTTGCTGGTGGTGGAGGCGCATAGCGGCGTCCAGCCCGGCGTGGTAGGCCAGCGCGGCGATGCCTTGTTCGTTGAGCCAGGCAGCGGTTTCATCCACCTTCTTGCGCGACAGGCAATACACGATCCCTGCCGCGCCGCGCTGGGCGTCGAGAAAATCGATCAGTTGCCGGCGCGGATTGTCACGTTCGACCACCGTGTAGCGGATATTGGGCCGGTCAAAACTGGAAATGAACACGCGCGCCGCATCGAGTCCGAGACGGGTAATGATTTCCCGCTGCGTCAGTTGGTCGGCGGTTGCGGTCAGAGCAATCCGCGGCACGGTCGGGTAGCGCTGATGCAGGGCCGAGAGTTGGATATATTCCGGGCGAAAATCGTGACCCCATTGCGAGACGCAATGGGCTTCATCAATGGCAAACAGGGCGAGGCGATTCCGGCTGACCAGATAATCCATGACGCCGAGAAAACGCTCTGTCAGCAGGCGTTCCGGCGCGACGTAGATCAAGTCAAGCTCGTCCATGCGCAAGCGTCGCTCGATCTCCGACGCTGTCTCGTAGTCCTGCGATGAATTGAGAAAGGCCGCCCGCACGCCCACCTGCAGCAGGGCATCCACCTGATCCTGCATCAGCGCAATCAGGGGCGAGACCACGACGCCGACGCCCTCCCTGAGCAGGGCAGGGATCTGGTAGCACAGGGATTTTCCGCCACCGGTAGGCATCAGCACCAGCGCATCGCCGCCGCCGATCAGGTGGTCGATGATCTGCGCCTGCGGTCCTTTGAATGAAGGGTAGCCGAAAATGCGACGCAGGGTTTTGAGAGGTACGGACATTGGTTACCGGGGCGGCTGAAAGCGGGGAAGGCGGCATTATGCCGGGTTACGAGGGACTACCATTGGGTGCCGCGTGCAGGCCGTCATCTGCCAGCAACCGCCCGTCCATGAGACACTTGCGCTTCCCATCACTTCCGCATCGAGAATCACATGGCCGGCAATCCTGAAATCACCAGCATGGCGCTGTTCTGCGACTTCGAGAATATTGCTCTCGGAGTGCGCGATGCGAAATACGCCCAGTTCGATATCAACAAGGTCCTCGAGCGGCTTCTGCTCAAGGGCAGCATTGTGGTCAAGAAAGCCTACTGCGACTGGGCGCGCTACAAGGAGTTCAAGGCGCCGATGCACGAAGCTGCGTTCGAACTGATCGAAATTCCCCACGTGCGCCAGTCGGGCAAGAACTCCGCCGACATCCGC
>JAPLQZ010000002.1 GCA_026399415.1 Rhodocyclales bacterium
CAGCGCCAGCTGGAAGCGGCCGCCGTTGCGGGCAATGAAAGCGAGGCTCTTTCCGTCCGGCGACGGTCGTGGCGTGACGTTGTAGCTGCCTTCGAAGGTGATGCGTTCAGCATTGCCACCAGAGGCAGTGATGCGGTAGATCTGCGGGCTGCCGCCACGGTCGGACGTGAAGTAGATGAACTGGCCGTCCGGCGTCCAGCGCGGCTCGGTGTCGATGCCCGGCGATGTGGCGATGCGCGTCACGCCGCTGCCGTCGGCATTGACGACATACAGTTGCGACGAGCCGTCCTTGGTCAGCACCACGGCCAGCTGCTTGCCGTCGGGCGACCAGGCTGGTGCGGAGTTCGAGCCCTTGAAGTTGGCGGCGACATGGCGGCGGCCGCTGGCCAGGTCATGCACATAGACCACCGGTTTCTTGGCCTCGAAGGACACGTAGGCCAGCTTGCCGCCATCGGGCGACCACGCCGGCGAAATGATCGGCTCGCGCGACGCCAGCGCGGCCTGGTCGTTGCTGCCGTCGGCATCGGCGATCTTGAGCTCGAAGCGGCCGGTGCTTTTCACCACGTAGGCGATCCGCGTCGAGAACACGCCCGGTTCCCCGGTAAGTTTTTCGTAGATGAAATCGGCAATGCGGTGCCCGGTCGCGCGCAACTGTGCGCCGGTGTGCAAGTAGGCCGGATTGCCCAGCACGGCCTGTTTCGGCACGTCGAACAGACGCATCCGGGTTTCGTAGCGGCCATCGGCGGAAGTGGTCACGCTGCCGCCGGCAACCGCGTCCGCACCGCGTGTCTTGAGGTCTTCGAAGGGTGGCGTGGCGGTGTCATTCAGTGCGCCGCCGGCATCGACCAGGCGGAACAGGCCGCTGCGGTCGAGGTCGGCGCGGACCACCGAGGCCAGCGCCTGGGCGACGATGCGCTCGCCGGCGAAATCGGCAATGGCCACCGGCAGACGGTTGGCGCCGGCGCCGGTAATTTCGACCGTGAGTTGCGCGTGGGCGGCGGTGGAACACAGAGCCAGACCGGCGGTGCAGGCAAGAACAAAACGTGGAAATTTCATCGCGCCGATTATAGCGCCCTAGTCCTCTCGGGGTCGGTAGGGAATGTTCAGCAAACGGTCAAAAACGTCGCCCTGCTCGGGTTTTGGCAAAGGGCTGGACTTCCAGATGGCGCGGTCAACGGCCGCATCGAGCGCCGGGTTTCCGGAAGACTTTTTCACTTTGACGTTAATAACCTCGCCGCTGGGCAGTTGTGTCACCTCGAATATAGCCTCGGGGTTACCCTTGATTTCCGGCGGCAGAAAAATGTTGCCGCGAATCTTGCCGCGGATGCGGCCCAGGTAATCGGTCATGGCCTTGTTGCGCGCCGCGCTGGCCTGCGCCGCCTGCTTCTGCGCGAACTCCTGCGCCGCGCTGTCGGCTTGTTTGCGCTGCGTCGTTTGCTCCAACTCGCGCTTGAGCTGTTCCTGGAAGGGATTGACACTCGGCTTCGGCTCCACCTTCGGCGGCAGCTTGGGCTTTTCCTTGTCCTTGATCGCGATGTCAGGCTTCGGCGGCGGGGTCGGCTCAACAGTCGGCGCCGGCGGTACGGCGGCTGGGGTAGGCGGTACCACGGCAGCGGGCTCCGGCGTGGCGACTACCAGTTCGACTTCGACCACATTGGTGGCCTTGGTCTGCCAGCGCACGCCGTAGAACAGAAAACCGGCGAGCAGCAGATGCACGGTGATCGCCAGTGCGAAGGAAATGCGCTTGCCGGGCTTGTCGGCGCGCGCCAGGATCGGCGATTCTTCGCTCACTTATTTGGCTACCACCGGCTGCACCAGAAGGCCGATCCTGGCCACCTGCTGGCGCTGCAATTCGTCCATGACGGCCAGCACCACTTCGTATTTCACGTTGCGGTCGCCGGCGATCAGCACCGCCTGTTGCGGATTGGTCGCTTGCGCTTCCTTGATCCGGGCGGCCAGGTCGGTGCGCGTCACGACTTGTTCGGCGCTGCCCTTGGCCCGATCGCGCAGCGCCAGCGAGGTGTCGGCCTTGATGATCACCTCCAGCGGCGCCATCGGCGGCTGGCTGCTCTTGCCCTCCAGCGGCGCCATCGGCGGCTGGCTGCTCTTGCCCACGCTGGGCAGGTCTATGCTGCCGGGCTGGATCATCGGCGCGGTGACCATGAAGATGACGAGCAATACCAGCATCACATCGATGTAGGGCACGACATTTATTTCGTTCATGAGGCGGCGCTTTCTCATCGCGTCTGCCGCTGCAGGATGTTGGAGAACTCTTCCATGAAACTCTCGAAGCGCACCGCGACTCTATCGACGTCGTGGGCGAAGCGGTTGTAGGCGATCACTGCCGGGATCGCGGCGAAGAGGCCGATGGCAGTGGCGACCAGCGCCTCGGCAATTCCCGGCGCGACGGCGGACAGCGTTGCCGTGGCCATGTTGGCCAGGCCGCGGAAGGCATGCATGATGCCCCACACCGTACCGAACAGGCCGACGTAGGGCGAAACTGAACCGACCGAGGCGAGAAACGCCAGATGCGCCTCGAGATCGTCGATCTCGCGCTGGTAGGTGGCGCGCATCGCGCGCCGCGCGCCGTCGACCACGGCGGTGGGATCGATGGTTTTCTGCCCGCGCAACTTGGTGAATTCGCGGTAGCCGGCCTCGAAGATGCGCTCCAGTGCGCCGGCGTGGTGGCGGTCATTGACGGCACTCTGGTACAGCGCGTTGAGGTCGCCGCCGCTCCAGAAATCCCGTTCGAACTTGTCGGTCTTGATCCGCGCGTCGCGAATGGCGAAGGCCTTGCGGAAGATCCAGTACCACGAAGTCAGCGACACCATCGTCAGCAGCAGCATCACCAGCTTGACCACCAGGCTGGCGTTGATGACGAGTTCGATGATGGAAAGGTCTTGGGTCACGTTCATTGCGAAAGTCCCGGCAGGGCTGACAGTTGTTGGTGGAGGGCGCGCGGCATGGGGATTGGCTTTCCGCGCGCCGGATCGATGCAGGCGACGCGTATTTTCGCATCAAGCAGCAGTTCCTTGTTGCGCAAAATACGCTGGGCGAAGGTGACCTGCGCGCGCCCCAGCGCAGCGATGGCGGTTTCGACCGTGAGCAGATCGTCGAGCCTGGCCGGCTTGAGGAATTCGGCGCTGACCGAGCGCACGGCGAAGGCGATGCCCTCTTTCATCAGGGCATTCTGATCATGGCCCAGCGAACGCAGAAATTCCGTCCGTCCGCGTTCGATGAAACGCAGATAGTTGGCGTAATAGACAATGCCGGCGGCGTCGGTGTCTTCATAGTAGACACGCACGCCAATTTGAAAAGTTGCGCTCATGCAACGATACCGGGCGCCTCGATGGATTCCACGGCGCGTGAAAGCCACGGCAGAAAGCGCAGAGGTTCCGCCATCACCGCCGCACGAGCCTTGTGCTGCAAAGCAAGGCGAGACGCGTCGTCACTGGCTAACTGCATGCAGGCATCAATCAGTCCTTCATAGGGGACGGCGCAAAAAGCACCCCGCAATGGCGCCACGACTTGCTCGCCGGGTGCGGTTTCCGAAACTACAGCCTTGCCGTTCGCCAGCAGAAAAAGGACACGAACACTTTCGAATTGGCCAATGTCGGCATGGTGGATGTTGAGGACGACTTTGGCGCGCGCAATCCAGGCATCCCTTTCCGCACCCCAAACGTTCCTGAGGGCGACGACCTTCAGGCCGCTCTCGCTCAACGCATGCAGCACACGCAGCCGCCTTTCGGTATGGATGCCGAAGAACAGCACATCGACATCTTCATTCTCGGCGGCGGCAATGCGTGTCAGGCAGGGAGAATAGCCGAACGGCACATGGGTGGCGGTGATGGAGCGTCCCTCACGCGAAAGGTAATCCAGGTTGGCAGGCGAGTAGTCCCATACACGAAATCGCGCCAGGGTCTGCAAGTACTGCTCTGTGAACCAGGGGTAGCCCGGTGTCAGCTGCTCCAGGTTGTAGATGATGGATTCAGGCGGCAGCCGGTGAACCGCGGCAGGGTCAATGTGGTGGGCCCCGAAGATGACTGGGAGCGCATCCGGATCGATGCGATTGGTCTGGATACGGACCGAATGTCCGAGCGTGACCAGTGCTTCCTGAAGAACTTCGATGACCTCGCGGAAGGATTCGACGAAGTCAAATCCTTCCGGCTTGATGAGCACAAGCTGAAAATTCATCGATCCGGTACTATTCGATCCAAAGGTTTTGATTGGGCTCTTGTGGCGACCGAAGCCCGAAATGCCGCCAGATGCTCGCCGTCGCCACGCGTCCGCGCGGCGTTCGCTGCAGGAAGCCCTGCTGGATCAGATAGGGTTCCAGCACGTCCTCGATGGTGTCGCGCGCTTCGCCGATGGCGGCGGCAAGATTGTCCAGCCCCACCGGGCCGCCGCCGAACTTCTCCAGCATGGCACCGAGCAGCTTTCTATCCATGACGTCGAGGCCGAGGTGATCGACGTCGAGCATGGTCAGCGCTGCGTCGGCCACCGCGCGGGTGATTTTTCCGTCAGCCTTGACCTCGGCAAAGTCACGTACGCGGCGCAGCAGACGGTTCGAGATGCGCGGCGTACCGCGCGAGCGTTTGGCGATTTCAACCGCGCCGTCTTCGACAATATCGCAGTTGAGCAGGTGGGCCGAGCGCCGCACTATCAGCGCGAGTTCTTCCGGACTGTAGAACTCCAGCCGGGCGACGATGCCGAAGCGGTCACGCAACGGGTTGGTCAGCATGCCGGCGCGGGTGGTGGCGCCAATCAGGGTGAACGGCGGCAGGTCGAGCTTGACCGAGCGCGCCGAAGGCCCTTCGCCGATCATGATGTCGATCTGGAAATCCTCCAGCGCCGGGTAGAGGATTTCTTCGACCACCGGGCTCAGGCGATGAATTTCGTCGATGAACAGGACGTCGTAGGGTTCGAGGTTGGTCAGCATCGCGGCCAGGTCGCCGGCGCGCTCCAGCACCGGCCCCGAGGTATGGCGCAGATTGACGCCCATCTCGTGGGCGATGATGTGCGCCAGGGTGGTCTTGCCCAAGCCCGGCGGGCCGAACAGCAGGACGTGGTCCATCGATTCGGCGCGCCGCTTGGCCGCCTCGATGAAGATTTCGAGCTGGCCGCGGATTTTCTGCTGGCCGACGTAATCCGCCAGCCGCTTGGGCCGCAGGGCGCGCTCGAGCACATCTTCCTGGGTCGATTCCCTGCCCGCCGCAATCAGGCGTTCCGGTACCGGCTCGGCGAATTTGTCGGTCTGGATGCTCATGCGGACAGTTTAGCCGACCTGGCTCACGACGATTTGGAGAGC
Organism: Rhodocyclales bacterium; assembly: GCA_026399415.1. Classification (GTDB taxonomy): domain Bacteria; phylum Pseudomonadota; class Gammaproteobacteria; order Burkholderiales; family Rhodocyclaceae; genus Sulfuritalea. The sequence continues at coordinate 5,309 of JAPLQZ010000002.1, forward strand.
AGCTTCAAGGCCGCGCGGATGCCGTCGGAGACGGAAACATCCTGCGCCAGCCCCTTCATCGCCGAGAGCGCCTCGCGTTCGTTGTAGCCGAGCGCCAGCAGGGCATTCATGATGTCGGCGAGGGTGTCGTTCGCCGTACCGCCAGCGCCGACTCTTGTGCCTCCGCCGGGCAGCACCTTCGGCAGCCGGTCGCGCAGTTCCAGCAGCAGGCGTTCGGCGGTTTTCTGGCCGATGCCCGGCACCTTGGTCAGCCGCCCGGCTTCTTGCAGGGTCACCGCCTGCGCCAGTTCGGTCACCGACATGCCCGAGAGCACGGCCAATGCCGTGCGGGCGCCGACGCCGGAAATCTTCAGCAACTGGCGGAAGGCGGCGCGTTCGTCCGGCGAAGCGAAGCCATAGAGATAGTGACCATCCTCGCGCACGATCAGGTGCGTGTGCAGCGACACTTTTTCGCCGGTCGCCGGCAGGTTGTAGAAGGTGCTCATCGGCACGTCGACTTCGTAGCCGAGGCCGTGCACATCCACTGTGATGGCCGGCGGGTTCTTTTCGATGAGGATTCCGGTGATGCGACCGATCATGGCATTCCTTTGATTGGAGCGGGCTCGTGGCCATCGAGCATTTCAGTGATGCGGCGGACAAGATTGCCGATTACCGCTTGCTGGTCAAATGCGGCGTACTTGGCGGCGAAGGCCTGAGCGTTGGCGCGCCAGGATGGATTGTCGATCAGATCGGCGAGTACCGCACGCAGATCGCCCGGCGGCTGCTCGGGATTCACCAGTCGCCCGGCACCCATTTCCTCGACGCGGCGCGCGAGCATGAACTGCTCAAGATGCCATGGCAGCATCAGCAAGGGTTTGCCGGCGAGAAGGAATGCCGTGGTGGTGGCTAGACTGGAATAGGTGATGCCGATGTCGGCTTCCCGCGTCATTTGCTCCATGTCGGCGGGTTGATCAAGAAAGCGCAGATGCGGTGCGGCAAAACGCGTCTGCAATGCCGGGTTCATGCCGGGAAAATAGATGGC
>JAPLQZ010000313.1 GCA_026399415.1 Rhodocyclales bacterium
GGGCTCGTCCCTGATCACCGGCAACCGGACATGCTTGTAGTTCGGCGTCGTCGGGGGAATGCCGACGTAATCGGCGACCTTGCGCAATTCGCAGCTGTTGAAAATCGAGCAGCAGCGCTGCTCGACCGGGTTGCCGAAGGAACAAGTGGTGCGGCTGCAGCCATCACGCTGCGGGCAGGTCAGGCAGACATGGGGATGCGTGCCCAGCGTCCTGGAAATGCGTTCCTTGCGGAATTTGTCGATTGCGGGAGAAGTGGTGGTAACGTTCAATCCGGACTCGACCGGAATCGAGCAGGAAGTGCGCATGCCGACAGTACCGGCGATTTCGACCACGCAGAGATTGCAGCCGCTGTCGCCACCTCCGCGCTGCGAACTGGGCGGCAGATCGGGGTGGGCGCAGAGCGCCGGAATGTAGATGAGAGCAGCGAAACGCCTGCGGGGGCCTCGACGTCCTTGCCATCAATGGTGATGCGCACACCGGCAGCTGCAGCCGCGCCGAAATCACCTGCACCGGGCGCCTGCCTGGTCTTGTACCACCTGATCTCGGACGTCTGTGCGGTCTGCATATGCTTCTCCTCGATGCCGCTAGGACCGGTTGTAGGGCGCGTAATACGCTCCGCGACACGCACCCGCCTTGACGGCTGCAAGAAAACTTGTCATGTCGCGTATCGGCGTAGAAAACTCCGTTGCACATCGCCCCACCGCCGCAAGCTTGTGGCAATCACTGCCCCCCAATGTCGGCAGCCCCATGTGCGTTGATGCTTTGATCGCCAGTTCGTTGTCGCTATCAATGTTGCCACCGTTGTGTGATTCAACCGCTGCGATGCCCTGAAGCTCCAGCAATCCATCCAGCATGGCGGAGAATCCTATTTCACGGAAAGGATGCGCCGGCGCACAAATTCCGCCGATCGCGTTGATCCGCTCGATCACCTCTTCCAGCGGCAGATAGCTGTCGCGACCCCACACATTCCATCCGTCATCCAGCATGCCGTAGGCCAGCAAATGCCCCCGATCGGTAGCGATTTCCACTCCGCGCAACACCATCAGTCCCTCTTCCCGGCCCATCCATTCGACAGGCTCGGAAGCCTCATAGGAATAGTGTTCCGTGATGCACACGCCATCCAGCCCGAGTGCCTTCGCGCGCCTGATCAGGTCAAGCGGTTCGAGCCAGTTGTCGTACGAATGCTTCGTATGACAGTGGGTATCGATCCACATGCTCTGTCGCTCCCTTGTTTCAGACTCAGGGCAGCTCGTACTCAAGGTTGATTCTTTTCGACGGTACGAATTTATTTCGCGAGAAGAATTTTTCGAGGGCAAAGTCGTCCCAGTTAACCAGCGTATAGACCTTCCTTACCCCGGCTGCCTTCATGTTCATCATGAACTGATCGAGCATTTCGGCGGCGACGCCGAATTTGCGGAACTTGGGATGAACGCCAAGCGTGTCGATCGTTGCCGTCGAGTCGGCAATACCGAATTCGCCGAAGAACACATAGCCCATGACAAAGCCGACCACCTTGCCATCGATCTCGCAAACAATCGACGTGTTGACGTTGGCGTTCTTGTTCAGGATGCCGGCAATCTTTCGCTCGTAATACTCGCGCCGCGGCTCCCCCGATGCGAAGGCATCAATGGCGACGATGGCATCCACATCCCCTTGGCGCAGTACGCGCATGACTCTTTTCTGATCAGGCATTTCATTCCTCCTTATTCAAACAGTTCGTCTTCGCCGGCCGGCTCGCTGCGTTTGCGGACATAGACCGTGCCATACATGAAGCCCATTCCCTGACCCGCGTCGAAACAGGTGTTGCAGCCATCGCCGTCCGTCTTGAATTCCTCGACATGAACCTCGAAGCCCATCGCCTTGTAGTTCTGCACGATTTCCGACAAGCGCGGCTCGCCGATGGTGGTCTGGCGCACCCAGCCATCCTTGAGCAAGGCATCCTCGGGATTGACCGCCTTGGTCTGGGCGATGGGAATGACACGCCGCGTCGTTTCAGCCATGGGAATCACCTCACTTACCACGAATGCTTGATCGCGCCCGGCGTGCAGGCGGCGATGCACGGCAAACTGCTGTAGCCGCCAGCCGGCTTGCACTCCGAGCAGTCATAGGCAAGGGTGCGGCAGTTGGGCTTCTTGATCCAGGCCACCTCGTCATCATAGTCGTCGGTAATGATTTCGAACATCTGCTTCGGACACGCCGTCAGACAGGCGCGCCCGGCCGCGCAACCGATGCACTTGTCGGTGTCGATGCTGATGTAGTACTCACCCGAGCCGTCCTTGTAACCGTAATTGGCGATCATGTCTTTCTCCTTCTTGGTCAGCGCGGCACGCGAAAATCAGGCAGCAGCCGCCTTCTTCGACATCAGCGTGTAGCCGAACAGTGCGGCGCCGAGCGCGCCGGCGATCTGGCTGTCGATCTTGGTCTCCATCGCCTTGATGCCGAGCAGTTTCTCGATGCGCTTGACGACGCCCGGATTCTTGGCGATGCCGCCGGTGATGAAGAAGCCTTCCTCGACATTGATCCGTTCAAGCAGCGAAACGACTCGCTCGGCCATGGCCTGGCAATAAGCGGCGATCACCTTGTTCTTGGTATAGCCGGCCTTGAGCAAGCCCATCGCCTCCGACTTGGCGAACACCACGCAGACCGATGATACGGCGGCCGGCTCGACATCGACATCGAAGGAACGTGCACCCAGTTCGGCAATCGGGATCTGCATCAGGTCCGAGATCACTTCCATGCCGCGCCCGGTGCCGGCCGCGCACTTGTCGTTCATCAGGAAGTTGGTGACCTTGCCCTTTTCATCACAGTGGATGGCCTTGCAGTCCTGGCCGCCCATGTCGAGAATCGTGCGCACGCCGTTGCCGCCCATGTAGTTGGCGCCCCGGGCATGGCAGGCTATCTCGGTAATGGCCTTGTGGGCGAAGGGTACGTTGACCCGACCGTAGCCGGTACCGATGACATAGTGAATGTCTTCGAGTTTCATGCCGCACTTGTCCATGACCCCTTGCAAGGCATTGGTGGCCGAATCCGGCGAACTGCTGCCGGTGCGCATGCTGTTGAAGCCATAGAGTTCGCCGTCGATGGCGAGCACCGCCTGGGAAGACACCGAGCCGACATCAATGCCGCAGGTGATGATCTTGGCGCTCTTCCAGTCCTTGGTTTCGTCAATCCAGACACTCTCCTGCCAACGCCAAAATTCCTTCTTCTCCGGGACCGTTTCCGCTACCACTTCTGCATTCATGTTTTCGCTCCTCTAAATAGGGTTACTGTGCCGCTGCGAACTCGTGAAGAAATCGTAGCGAGCGGGCCGCAGCGGGGTGCGGCCGGAGCGCAGCTACCGGAATGCACGAGTCTGTGCATGAGGATAGCGAGCACCGCCCAATCCCCGATCCGGCACGCGCAGTAGATTTATTCATGAGTTCTGGCGCTCGGCGGCAATCAGGGCACAACCCAATGCGCTGATGTACTCCGGCATGTCGGGCAGGGAAATCGTGTCGACCCCCATCGAGATCTTCAGGGCCTGAACGAAGCCGGCGTTGTGCACCATGCCGCCGATCAGCACCACCTCGCCTTCAATACCCACCCGGCGCACCATGGCACAGACGCGGCTGGCAACGGCATCGAGCACAGCCTTGGCAATATCGTTCTTGGGCGTCGAGGCGTGGATCAGCGACACCACCTCGGACTCGGCAAACACCGTGCATTGTGCGTTCATCGGAATGGTCTTGTCGGACTTGAGGCTGGCCTCGCCGAATTCCTTGAGCGTCATCTGCAGCGCCCGCGACATCGCTTCGGCGAACGATCCCGCACCGGCGGCGCATTTCTCGTTGCCGGCAAAGTCAATCGCCCGGCCTTCGGCGTCCGTCTTCATGCCGCGGCCTTCCTCGGCGCCGACGTCGACCACGGTACGGGCCTGCGGGTACATGTACACCGCGCCGCGCGCGCCTGCGGTCATCTCGGTAATGCCCTCGGTGGCAAAGCCAACCTGCTTGCGCCCGGCGCCGGTGGCAAACACGGCCTTGACATCTTCCCGCTTCAGACCGGCCGCGGCCAGCGCGTCGTCATAAGCCTTGTCCGCGGCCTGATCCTGATCAAGCTCGCCCGGCATCATGATGTGCACCTTTTTGATGCCGTATTTCAGTTGCGGCGCGCCGTCCACCTTGAGTTCTTCCAGCAGCACGACCTTGACCGTACGCGAGCCCATATCGATTCCAGCGGTAATCATCTTGGATTCCTCCTGTAGATTCTGATAAGTTGGATCAGGCAGCCTGACGGCGCAGGCCGAGCTGCTCCATGAAGGCATCGACCCGGGCCTGGACGCGTGCTTCATCAAACTCGCGCTCGTCGCCCATGTTGCCTTCGAATGTCATGATCGGTACTCCGGCCTTGGCTATGCCGCCACGGTTTTCCATGATGCCCAGCGAAAGACCTTCGCAGCCGCGATTCAAGTGCAGCATGACGCCATCGACCTGCCATTCCTTGATGATGCGCAGCATCATCGCCGTCTTCAGGCGCGGATCGAAGAAATGCTGCCACTGCGGCTTGGACAGATTCCAGTCGGCATAAAGCCGCAGCACCGTGTCGCGATCATTCATTTCGACGCCGTTTTCCCAGGGCAAGGAGCGGCCACCCCAACTGCCATCCGGCTTGTCTTCCCAGATGCCTTCGAGGGCAAAGGTGTAGAGCGAACCGATCGACACCGCACCATAGGTTTCGAGGTAGCGGAAGATCTTGAGAAAGGACCAGGGCGGTTGGGTATCCGACATCATGCGGCACTTCTCATTCGGCACGGCTGCAATGCCCCGCGCGACGCGATCCTTCACTTCTTCATACAGTTCGTCGTAGAAGTCGGCGCACCACTGCGATGACTTCGACAAGGTGGCCAGCACGTACAGCGAATACATGGTCTTTTCGTCGAGCGGCGCCGGCTTGACCTTGTTCAGGGCGCATATGTCCGCCCAGCGGCTGGTCGAGCGCATTTCGTTCTTGACTGCCTTGATGAACTTTTCGTCATCGAAGGTGCGGCCGGTGGATTTCTCCAGAAACTCGATGCCGTCGTGCAACTGGTTGGTCACGTAATCGAGGCGTGCCGCATTCAGGTCCTTGTAGGGACCGACGCCGACATCGACGTAGAACTGCGGAACCTTCTCTTCCTTGGCCACGTGCTGGTACCACTTCGAATGCGAGCAGCAGATCTGTGTCTGGAAGATGAAGTCGGGCTTGGGGAACTTGCCGCCGTACAGGTACTTGTCGAGGTGCATGCCACCCCAATAAATCCGCATGTAGGAACACAGGTCGCGGGCAAAGCCGACCGACTCGGCCGCGTCCATGCACTCCTTGGCGAACTTCTTGTCGTGCGCGACGGCTGCCGCGTAAGGCTCGCCGGTCAGCGAGTAAACGTCGTCGCCAAGACCTGCCGGCAGCGCATCCAGCGCCCAGGCCGAACCGGACCAGCGCAGGCCGCCGTTGTCCTTGGCAGTGGCGTAGTTCCTGTAATACTGCTCGCGCAGTTGCTTGGCCTTGCCCCACAACTTGAGGGTTTCGGTCGGATACTTGTTCGGTGCGTTCATCGTGCTCTCCCGTCAGTTCTAGAACAGCTCTTCGTCGCTCATCGTTTCGAGGAAAGCCTCGATACGAATGCGGAAGGGGCCGATGGGGTTGGTAATGTCGAATTCGAGGAACAGCGTCGGGATACCGTTGCTCTCAAGATGCTGCTTCAGATCCGGATAGTCGCCCTCGTGCGGATCGCAGAACTTCTGTTGCAGGAAAATCGCCGCGCGCGCGTTGAACTCCTTGGCCAGACCAAGCACATGGTCGAAGCGCGTGTGGTTAGGGTAATCCTTGGTCGGACAGGCCGGCCGGTCGCAATAACGGTCGGCGATCGCCTTGATCACGTCGTCTTCGGGCTTCGACTGGTTCCAGAAGTAGCGGGTGCCGGAACACTGGTCGTCGATGACGATGGTGGAGCCGACGGACTCGACCATGTGCATGAAGGCAAGGTCGTCGTTTTCCGAACCGATGGTCATGAAGCGAACGCCTTCGGGGCGGTTCAGCTGGCGCGTCGGCAACGCGGCAAGCACTTTTTTCAACTGCTCGTTGTGCTCGCGCTTGTCCACAAACTGGGCGGTAATCGATGCGTAGAGCGCCTCGACACCCGTCACCTGGGGATTGGCCACCTTGCGGTATTCGAACAGTTCGCGCAGCAGGCGACGGTTTTCGTCCACCAAGGCCAGTGCTTCCCTGAGCATCGCATCGGTCAGTTCCTTGCCGGTCAGCGCCTGCAGGAAGGTGCGGAAGGACTGGAGTTCGGCGTGATGAGCCTTGCGTGCATGCGGCGACTGCACGTCGTTGGGCATCGGTACGTAGTAGTCCCACTGTACGCTGGGGACATTGCTGCGCCACGAGCTGAAAGTCTGCCGATACTGGATGCATGATTGGGTGAGCGTCACGCCCTCGCAATAATCGAAGCGACCCAGCAGGCCCTGCGCCAGTGAATCGCGGCAGAAGGGGCAGAACATGCCGAAGATATGCGGCTCGGTCACGTTCTGCGGTTCATGCGCGCCAAGCACTCGTACGGGAAGCATGCCGGCGGCAATCAGCAATTCCTCCGCTGTATAAGTGCACATCGTTGCCACCACCTGACCACCGGTACGCGCTTTCCAGTCACGTGCGTAGTCGTGGCGTTTCTCATACCAGTTCCTGAACTGGTCGAACAAACCATCAGCCATTGGGGCCTCCTTTATCTTCATCCACCGCAGCACTGTGCTTTGGACGCATTATTCAGTAAGTGGAACTATTGTTCCTTTGTTGAACCATACTGCACAAGCTGAGCGGAGTATGAGCGGAAAAAACTCGTACGTCAATAGCGTGATGCAATATTTTGCCGATCCTAAGAAATAACTATTACAATTTGTTTTATATCGTTTTTATATACTTTTATATGATTATATCTTTACATCTAAAAAAGTATTTCTTGACTTTTATCAAAAACATGAATTATAGTGCTTATCACTGAACCACCGCCATGCCACCACCCGACAGAATGGAAACCAAGGCCAAAGACGAATCGACCGCAACCGCCCGTCTCATCGACGAAGCGGCCGATGCCGAATTCATTCGCGCCCTTGGCGTGCGGGTGCGCGAAGGCCGCGCCCGCCGCGGCATCTCGCGCAAGGCCCTGGCCTTGAACGCCGACGTCTCGGAGCGCTACCTGGCCCAGGTCGAGAACGGCGAGACCAATCCATCCATCATGGTCCTGCGCCACATCGGCGCCGCGCTCGGGTTTTCGCTGATGGAACTGCTCGAACCGCAACAGGACTCCACCGAATACCGCCTGATCCAGCGCTTCCTGGAACAGCTCGCCCCTAGTCGCCTGGAAGACGCCCTGCTCTGCCTGATGCGCGAGTTCGGCAGGGAAGATGCCTCCCGCCGCAAGCGCATCGCCCTGGTCGGCCTGCGCGGCGCCGGCAAGTCGACTCTCGGCCGCGCACTGGCCGGCGAACTGTCCCTGCCCTTCGTTGAACTGAACAGCGCGATCGAGGCGGAAGCAGGCATGAGCCTCAACGAGGTGTTCATGCTCTACGGCCAGCCCGGCTTTCGCCGCCTTGAGCGACGCTGCCTGGAGAACTTCATCGCCCAGCATGAAAGCGCCGTCATCACCGTCGGTGGCGGAATCGTTTCCGAAGCGGAAACCTTCAATCTCCTGCTCATGAACTGCTTTACCGTCTGGGTCAAGGCAACGCCGGAAGAGCACATGTCGCGCGTTGTTGCCCAAGGCGATTTCCGTCCCATGGAGGGCAATGCCGAAGCCATGGAAGACATGCGCCGCATCCTTCTCGCTCGCGAGTCCCTGTATTCGAAAGCGGATTTCACGCTGGACACCACCGGGCGGCAACCCGATGATTGCCTCATGCAGTTGCGCCAAGCGATTACCGCACTGAAATAAACCATTACACAACACGGAGAAGCGAATGACTTATCCAGAAGCCCCCCGGCAGACCATTACCTATGACACGCATCCCGATCAGTACAGGCACTGGCGCCTGACGTTCGACGGACCGGTAGCCACCCTCCATCTGGATATCGACGAAGACGGTGGCATCAAGCCCGGCTACAAACTGAAGCTTAATTCCTACGATCTGGGTGTCGATATCGAACTCTACGATGCGCTGCAACGTATTCGCTTCGAGCATCCCGAAGTCCGCAGCGTAGTCGTCACTAGCGGCAAGGACAGAATCTTCTGCTCCGGCGCCAACATCTTCATGCTGGGCGTTTCAACCCACGCCTGGAAAGTGAATTTCTGCAAATTCACCAACGAGACGCGCAACGGCATCGAAGATTCGAGCCGCCATTCCGGACTGAAGTTCCTCGCCGCATGCAATGGCACCACTGCCGGCGGCGGCTATGAACTGGCGCTGGCCTGCGACGAAATCATCCTGGTCGATGACCGCTCATCCGCCGTCAGCCTGCCCGAGGTTCCGCTGCTCGGCGTGCTGCCCGGCACGGGCGGCCTCACCCGCGTTACCGACAAGCGCCACGTCAGGCGTGACCACGCCGACATCTTTTGTACGCTGACCGAAGGCATACGGGCGCAACGGGCCAAGGAATGGCGCCTGATCGACGACTACGCCAAGCCGCAAGCCTTCGCCGAGAAAGTGAAGCAGCGCGCTATGGAACTCGCCGCGCAAAGCGACCGTCCGGCCGACGCCAGGGGCGTCGCCCTGCCCATCCTCAAGCGCACTATCGACGAGGCCGGCTATCACTACGAAACAGTCGATGTAGTCATCGACCGCAAGGCGCGGCGCGCCACGCTGACCGTCGCTGCCCCCTCCGCGGCAGTGGCAAACAGCATCGATGACATCGTTGCCGCCGGCGCGTCCTGGTGGCCGCTGCTGATGGCACGCGAACTCGATGACGCGATCCTGATGCTGCGCACCAACGATCTCGAAATAGGCACCTGGGTGCTGAAGACCAGCGGTAACGCACAGCACGTGCTCGCCGCCGACGCAGCGCTGGCGCAGCACCAGCAGCACTGGTTTGTGCGCGAAACCATCGGCATGCTGCGGCGTACCCTGGCGCGCCTCGACGTCACGTCGCGCACCCTGATCGCCATCGCCGACCGCGGCGCCTGTTTCGCCGGCACCCTGGCCGAACTGCTGCTTGCCGCGGATCGCAGCTACATGCTCGCCTTGCCCGACGATTCCGCGCAGGAAGCCAAAGTCACCTTATCCGAAATGAATTTCGGCAGTTATCCGATGGTCAATGGCCAGTACCGCATCGGTGCCCGCTTCTACGGCGAAGAAGGCCCGATTGCCGCAGCGAAGGCCGCGATCGGCAAGCCACTGGGCGCCGAAGAGGCCTCAGCGCTCGGCCTGGTAACCGCCACGCCGGATGACCTCGACTGGGAAGACGAGATCCGCATCGTCCTCGAAGAGCGCGCCAGCCTCTCCCCGGACGCATTGACCGCAATGGAAGCCAACCTGCGCTTCGGCCCCGGCGAAACCATGGAAACCCGCGTCTTCGGCCGCCTTTCCGCCTGGCAGAACTGGATATTCATCCGCCCCAATGCCGTAGGCGAGGCCGGCGCACTGAAGGTCTTCGGCAGCGGCAACAAGGCCAAGTTCAACTGGGAACGCGTCTGACGCGTCCACGAAACTACCAATTTCCGCTTCCAGACCATTTGTGACGCGAAGACGAGCCGCAGACAGTGCGAATAGCACGGCAAGGCGAAGTCGACAAAGTCACGGATGGTCTGGGAGTGGAATAATCAGGAGAATGTCATGAGCATCGATTACAACCAGAAAATACCCAACAACGTAAACCTTTCCGAGAACAAGACCCTGCAGCGCGCCCTCGAACACTGGCAACCGGAGTTCATCAACTGGTGGCAGGACATGGGCCCGGACGACTCGCAGAACTTCGACGTCTACCTGCGCACAGCGGTCAGCGTCGATCCCGGCGGCTGGGCGCACTTCGATTACGTCAAGATGCCGGACTACCGCTGGGGCATCTTCCTCAATCCGGCCGAGGAAGGGCGCAAGGTGAATTTCGGCGCCCACAAGGGCGAAGCCGCCTGGCAGGAAGTGCCAGGCGAATACCGCAGCAACCTGCGCCGACTGATCGTGACGCAAGGCGACACCGAACCCGCCTCGGTCGAACAGCAGCGCCACCTCGGCCTCACCTGCCCCTCGCTCTATGACATGCGCAACCTGTTCCAGGTCAACGTCGAAGAAGGGCGGCATCTGTGGGCGATGGTCTACCTGCTGCACGCCTACTTCGGCCGCGATGGCCGCGAAGAAGCGGAAGCGCTGCTCGAACGGCGCTCCGGCGATACGGACAATCCCCGCATCCTCGGCGCCTTCAACGAAGAAACACCGGACTGGCTGTCCTTCTTCATGTTCACCTACTTCACCGACCGCGACGGCAAGTACCAGCTCTGCTCGCTGGCCGAATCCGGCTTCGATCCGCTGGCACGCACCTGCAAGTTCATGCTGACCGAAGAAGCGCACCACATGTTCGTCGGCGAGTCGGGCGTCGGCCGCGTCATCCAGCGCACCTGCGAGGTCATGAACCAGCTCAAGACCGATGACGTGGCTAAGATCCGCGCCGCCGGCGTGATCGACCTGCCGACCATACAGCGCTACCTGAACTTCCATTTCAGCGTCACCATGGACCTGTTCGGCGCCGATGTCTCGTCAAATGCCGCCACCTTCTACAACACGGGACTCAAGGGCCGCTACGAGGAAACCAAGCAGGACGACGACCATCAGCTCAACGATGCCACCTATCCGGTGCTCGAAGTCGCCGACGGAAAACTCCTCACCGCCCAGGCTCCCTACCTCAACGCCCTCAACGAGCGGCTGCGCGACGACTATGTGACCGATGCAAAAGCCGGCATCGAGCGCTGGAACAAGATCATCCAGAAGCAGGGCATACCCTTCGTTCTTTCGGCCCCGCACAAGGCCTTCAATCGCAAGATCGGGCCGCTGTCTTCGGCGAAAATCTCCCCCGCCGGCAAGGTGCTCTCCGAAGCCGAATGGACGCACCACCACCTGCAGTGGCTGCCGTCGGCCGAGGATCGCATTTTTGTCGGCTCGCTGATGGGTCGCGTCGCCGAGCCGGGAAAATACGCCAACTGGATCGCGCCACCGGCGCGCGGCATCAACAATCAGGCGATAGACTTCGAGTACGTTCGCTTCAACTGAGGAATCGGCAATGACGATCATGCGCCAGCATCTGATCGATCCGGAAATATGCATTCGCTGCAACACCTGCGAAGAAACCTGCCCGGTTGACGCGATCAGCCACGACTCGCGCAACTACGTGGTCGACGCGGCGAAGTGCAAGTACTGCTACAACTGCATCTCGCCCTGCCCCACCGGCGCCATCGACAACTGGCGCCATGTTCAGGCGGAAACTGCCTATCCCCTGGCCGAGCAACTGCTGTGGGATACGCTGCCGGCGCAAGCCGTTCTCGACGAAGGCCCAGAAGTCGGCGCTGGCGACACGGCGACTTTTCTTCCCGATGACGTCGAACGGATTGCCGCGGCGTCGACTTCCGGGCAGGGCGGAGTCGCCCCGCCGCCATGGTCGGCCGCGCACCCCTACATCAATCTTTATTCGATCCAGAAACCTGCGGTGGCAACCGTCAGCGGCAATTTCCGCCTGACGGCCGAGGACGCGTCGAGCGACATCCGTCACATCGTGCTCGACTTCGGCAACGCCTCGTTTCCGGTGCTCGAAGGCCAGACCATCGGCATTCTGACGCCGGGTCTGGACGCCAACGGCAAGCCTCACCATGTTCGCCTCTATTCCGTCGCCAGCCCGCGCGACGGCGAGCGTCCGCGCTACAACAACCTGTCGCTGACGGTAAAGCGGGTCACCGCCGATCACGAAGGCGCCGCCGTTCGCGGCGTGGCTTCGAATTTTCTTTGCGACCTGAAGAAGGGCGACAAGGTCGACGTCGTCGGCCCCTACGGCACCAGTTTCCTGATGCCCAACCATCCCGGCAGCAATCTGCTGATGATCTGCACCGGCACCGGCTCGGCGCCGATGCGGGCGATGACGGAACGCCGGCGGCGCAAATCGGCGCCCAAGGAGGACGGCAAGCTCATGCTGTTCTTCGGCGCCCGCACGCCAGCCGAGCTGCCCTACTTCGGCCCACTGACCCGGTTGCCAAAGGAATTCATCGACATCAATTTTGCTTTTTCCCGCGTTCCCGATCAGCCCCGGGCTTACGTTCAGGACCTCATTCGCGCGCGCGGCGACGAAGTCGTGCGCCTGCTGCGCGACGAGAATACCTATTTGTATTTGTGCGGCTTGAAGGGCATGGAGACCGGCGTCGATGAAGCCTTCAGCGACATCTGCAGCCACCACGGACTCGACTGGAAAACACTCCAGGCGGAGCTGTTGCAACAGGGGCGGTACCACGTCGAAACTTATTGACCGCGGACAAAATTGCTCACAAGCCAAAGCATTCCGGCAAGCCAAGGAATCTATATCCGTTACGGGGCAGCTCGCTCTCGCAGCTTCTCGTAGAGGCCCGCGTGATTCAGCAGGATGTCTTTCATACCGCCCTGAATGGTTGGCGAATTCAGAGCCTGCGTGCTCATCAGCGTGTGCGCGTCGAGGGCACCCATGATGGCGTTCAGCAGCTCGGTTTTCAGATCGGGTGAATTGGCGAACTGCTCCTTGGTGTTGTTGGTCGCTTGCTGCTGCAAGGTTTCCGATTCCAGCAGCTTTCCCTTGATGACGTTGTTCACGTAGACCAGTTTGTCCTGCTCGGTGAGTTCGCCGTCGAAGAGGTTGTTCACCTTCTCGATGATCTCGTTCAGCCAGGCTTTCTCTTTCTCCTGCACGCTGCCGCTGCCGGCTTCGGTGATGGGATACAGCTTGAGCGCGTCGCCTTCGCCCAGCGGCATGGCCTGCTTGCCGAGATTTTTCAGGTGGTGATGGGTCAACACCACTTTCGAGAGGTCGATGCCTTCGCGTTCGCGGCCGAATTCTAGCAGCGGCAGCAGGCGCTTGAAGAAGATGGCGCGCTTCTCGATGGCGGTGTTGCCGTAGTCGAAGATTTGCGAGAGGAAGGTATAGAGCCGGATGAAGGCGCCCATGTCGCTCTTGAAAAGGATCAGGGCGTTCAGCTCGTCCTGCGCGGCTTTGGTGGCGGCCTCGTCTTCCTTGACCTGCGCAGCGGCCAGCGCCTGCTGGGCGGCCTTGTAGCGTTTCATCACGCGGTCCTGCACCGGCTCCAGCGCGGCGATCAGATCGCTCTGCCTGGCGTGCGGGTAGAACTCCACCGCCACCACGCGATCCACCTCGAAGTCGTCGTAGTGGCCGGCGGCGTCGAGCTTGGCGCGCAGGTTGAAAACAAGATTCGGGTCCGTCGTCGTCGCAAGCTCGACCGTGGTGTGGTAGGTCTTGAAGGCGGCCAGCACTTCCTCGGGATCGTTCACGAAATCCAGCACATAGGTGGTGTCCTTGCCGGGCCAGGCGCGGTTCAGGCGCGACAGGGTTTGCACCGCCTGGATGCCGGCCAGCCGCTTGTCCACATACATGCCGCACAGCAGCGGCTGATCGAAGCCGGTC
>JAPLQZ010000039.1 GCA_026399415.1 Rhodocyclales bacterium
GGCCGTGGTCGGCTGGCACTTGCTCCCGGGATAGCTGCGCACGATGTCGTCCGGGTCTTCGCAAACCACCGGCGAGGCCGTGGGATCGCCTTTGGAACTGCGGCGGGCGACAGTCACGAAGGAGGGAAAAATGGGGCGGAAGCGGCCCTGCAGCCCGTCCCAGGTTTCCGACAGAACGATCGGCGATACCTTGGCCAGCGCGTGCAGGCCGGTCAGCAGCGCCAGATCGTAATCCTTCACGCGCGACGACTGCATGTCGCGATAGCTCTTGGAAGGCAGCACCAGGTCCAGCCCGACGACGCTCGGCTTCACCTGTGCCAACCCGGACATGACCCGGCCGAGATAGGGATGAATCAGCGTCAGCGGTTCCGGCGTCGATTCGAGAAAGGCTTCATCGACGGCCACCAGCACCAGATCGTTGGCAATCGGCAGGGGTCCGCTGGCGCGCAGGAGGCGGAATCCGGCATCGCGCACCGGTCGCTCGAACGGCGCGAACGCTCCCGTCAGTTGAAGCACTACGGCTGCCGCGGAAAACCCCAGCAGCAGCCAGAGATCCCGCCGCAGGCTTGACGTCTTCAAGACCGCGGACAAGGGTTCTGCCCGGTTACTGTTGCGCCCGATTCAGTACCGCCAGCTCCCCTGGCCGCTCCCTGGCCAGTTCGCGCCAGAGGTCGCGCGCCTCCTCCGCCAGGCCCGCTGCTTCCAGCGTGATGGCATGCCGTACCCGCTGCGCGAAAGGCGCGCCACTCTGCGGCGACTCTGCGGCCAGACGCGCTTCCGCATTCGCATCGAGCACGCTGAAACGTCCCTTGCCGACGATTTTGGCGCCATCGACCCGTGCCGCTTCGACTCTCCAAGTGTATTCCCGGCCAGGCGTCAGCGCCTTGTCCGCAGGCAAGCGCAATTCCGTGCCGGCAACGGCTTCTTCGAGTACCGGAATCCCTTCGAGAGTGGTCAGGGTCAGGAGATATTTTCCGGCGTCGGACACAGCGGTCCAGGAAAATCGCGGCGCGGTCGAGCGCACGGCGGTCTTGTCGGGTGACAGCCCGACGATCGAAGTACCCAGGGCCATGCTCCTCATTCTTACCGCCGCCTGCGTCCTGCGTCCGCCCTGATTAATCTCCTTCGTCGCCGCGTCGGCCGCCAGCGCGCCGAGACGCTGCACGGCAGGCGCTGCCCCGCTGATTCGGGTGATGCCCTGTTTCTCGATCTTGAACTTCGCCGGGCCGGAGAACACCTGCTCTTCGGACGGGCTGTAGAAGGTGATCGAGACGCTGCCGCCCTTTTCCACATCGATCACCGCAGCCGGTTCCAGGTAGGCAAGAATGGCCAGTGGCTGGCGGATGGCTCCGTCGACCAACCAGACTTTGCCCGTCAGGTCCGTCACCATGCCGACGGCAGCCGCCAGGGCCGGAGCCGCCGTGACCAGCAACAGCGCCGTCGTCAGAACAATCCGCTTCAGCCAATCGGCCGCAATCAACACGTTTTTGGGATGGACAAGCATGGCAGTCTCCTTTGCAACAGATCGCTATCGTAAGCGCATGGGCCACATAGTATCCCTGACCTCCGCATCGCGGTCAAACGCCTCCGTCGCCGGCTAGTGTTCCTTGCCATCCACTCTGGCCTGGGCCAGAAAGGGAATCAGGCGCCATGCCAGGATGGCAAAGCCGGCCAGCCAGCAGGAGGCGGCGAGGGCAATCCATACTGCGTACGCGGCGGGTTGAATCTGCGGTGCAATCACCCGCAGCGCGAAGGCAGCGATCATGATCCAGAGCACAAGTTTGTCGACAGCATCGAAAACCACTTTTCTGCCGGTGTGCCCCTTCGAGATTCTGATCAGCATCGCCGGAATGATCAGGCCCATCGCGCCGAGCGCGAAGACATGCACCGACAACGCGCCGACCCATGCCGGTGGCGCGATCTGGCCGAGGAACTCGACCAGCAGTTGCAGCACGATGGCGTCGTAGCCCAGAACCATGATGCCGAGGTCGAGCCGCTGCATCGCCAGTTGCGGCTTCCAGAAAAACAATCTGCCCGTCAGCAGCAGCGCCAGCAGGAGAGACAGCCAACCCGCCAGCGGCGGCGGCATCAGGCCGGCGCCGACCAGCAGCAGCCCGAGCAGCTTGATGATCCTGTCCAGCGCGGCGTTGCGCAGGATGTCCACCTGGAAGATGTTCTTCATGAACTGGGTCAGGGTGCGTTCCAGCATGACCAGAAACGCCACGCGGAACAGGCCGGTGGCCATGCTGATGCCAATCTGGAACTGGTCGACGCTCAGCATCAACTGTTTGGCGAGCAGAAACACGGGAAGGATCAGCAGGAAGAAATAGTTGTCGCGATAGCTGTCGTCCTTGCGGTAGCGCGCCAGCGTCCACACCAGCATGGCGACGATCGAAGCGAGAAACAGCTTGTTCGAAAATTCGAAGAGGAAGGCGGGCCAGCGCCCGCCGAACCACATTCCGATTCGTTCAAACAGCCAGGCCGCGACGAGGAACATCAGGGCTGCGCCGTGATAGCCGCGAACCTGCACCCAGTTCTTGGTCGAGGTCAGCAGGAAGCCGCCGAGCACGGCCCAGCCGAAGCCGAAGAACATCTCGTGGGCGTGCCACTGCACCATCGTGAACGACGATTGAGGGCCAGGCACGGCGCCGAGATAGATCAGCACCCAGAGCATCGGCAGGCTGAGGCCCGAGAGGCAGGCCAGGACAAAAAAAGGCCGGAAGCCGACCAGCCACAACGGATGCGCTGACAGTTTCATTGCACGGCTACGCCGTCGCCTTGACGCAATTGCGGCCCGCCGCTTTGGCTTGATAGAGTGCGGCATCGGCACGCGCCAGCAGCACATCGAGCGAAACGTCATCGTGGCAGCTGGCGGCAGCACCGATGCTGACCGTGCACAAAGGCAGGCCACTGGCGGCCGCTACCTCGGCGCGAATCCGCTCCGCCACAATCAGAGCCTCTTGCAGCGAGGTCTCCGGCAGCAAGGCGACGAATTCCTCGCCACCGAAACGGCCGAAGCGGTCCGGTCGCCGCAGCAGGGCAGTGACGCGAGCGACGAAACCGGTCAATACGCGGTCGCCTGCCAGATGGCCGTGGCTGTCGTTGATCCCCTTGAAGTGATCCAGGTCCATCATCAACAGCGACATGTCGCGCCGCTTGCGTCGGCCGCGCTCCAACTCCTGCTCGCAGGCTTCAATCAGGGCGCGCCGTGTCAGCGCGCCGGTCAGCGAATCATGGCTGGCCAGATGCTCGAATTCGGCGCGCAGCTTGTCGGTCGCCATCAGCACCACGCCGATGCACAGCAGCAACATGCAAAAAGCATAGGTGGTAACGAAATAGGTCTGCGTCGGCGACAGGATGAACAGCGAACTCTCGGGCGTGGTGCCGAAGGCGGAGAAGAAGCGCACGGTCTGCGCGCCGGTCTGCGCCAGCAATGCGGCGACGCAGAGGAAGGTGGCAAGACTGCGAATGCCGTGGCGCACGATCGTCCGGGCGTGGGCTGCGGTGAGCAGGATCATGATCAGGCTCATGAGCAGCACGCGGATGCCGTAATGCGGTTCGACATTGGTATACCAGACCATGGCCGGCAGCGAGGCGAGTATCAGGCCTGCCCACGGTCGTGTCCAGGGTGGCTGGCCGAAGAAGCGCTGGCTGCCGACGTGGAACAGCGCGAGTCCGGCGAGCAGGAGCATATTGCCCGCTACCACTGAGAACAGGTCGGGGATTGCGTCGCGCGCGCCGAGCAGCATGGTTGACACGAAGATCAGCGCCGATGCGCTGGCCCACTCGCCGAGCCCGCGGATCGTCGGCGGGTAGTTGCGGCGCATAAAGAACAACACCACCGACATCAGGCCGCCCATTATTCCCGCAAGCAATATGACGGTGCGCGGATCTATGCTCATGGGATTGTGGCGCGACGAAAGACGAGGTCCCGGACGCGGTGTCCAAGCCGGAGTCCGCGGCTCTCGAACTTGGTCTGCGGCCGGTAGGGCGGCCGCGGGGTGAAGTCGTTTGCCATGTTGGTCAGCAGCGCTTCGGCGGAAAGCACATTCAGCATCTGCAAAGCATACTCTTCCCAGTCGGTCGCACAATGCAGGTAGCCGTTCGGCGCCAGCCGCGTTGCCAGCAGCTTGACGAACCCGGACTGGATCAGACGGCGTTTTTGCTGGCGCTTCTTCGGCCAGGGGTCGGGAAAGAAAATGTGGATTCCGGATAGCGATTCCGGCGCAATCATGTCGCGCACCACCTCGACGGCATCGTGCTGGATCACGCGCAGGTTGCACAGTTCGCGCGTGGCGATTTCCTTGAGCAGGCTGCCGACGCCGGGAGTATGGACCTCGATGCCCAGGTAGTCGTTTTGCGGATGCGCGGCGGCGATGGTCGCCGTGGTTTCGCCCATGCCGCAACCGATTTCGAGAATCCTCGGCGCGCTGCGAGCGAAGACCGCGTCCAGATCCAGCGCGGCGGGTCGGTAGGCGATGCCCCAACGCGGCATGCCTTCCTCGTGGAAGCGCCGCTGGGCGTCCGAGACGCGTCCCTGGCGCAGGACGAAGCTGCGGATGTGGCTGGCGCGGCGCGCTGATGTTGCGTCGTCGTCGCTGTCGTTCATTCGCGGGGGGTGACAGGAGTCGGCGCTGACGGTACGGCGCCGGGCGGCAAGTCTCCCGGCGTAACGACCGGAATCGTCGCCTGGCTGGGTGGCGGATCGAGGCCTTCCACCAGCATCCGGTCGAGTTCATAGCGAGGCCGCACGATCGCCGCCGGCAGGCTGGCACAGGCAGCATGCAGGGTGACCTCGCCCAGCGCCGGCTCGATGCTGTCCTTGAGACCCAGCGCGCGTGACAGATCCGGCCATTGCGCCTCGTCGGCGCGCGGGCCGAAATAATAGCGGCTGAGGTCGCGCACGATGGTTTCAATAGTCGCGCGCTGTTTTACGTGCCAGGCAGCGTAGGCATCCTGTATCGGCTGTGAATACGCCGGCAGATCGAGACAGGCCGCCGCCAGCAGCGACAGTCCGTGCGCCAGGCCGAACAGGCGTTGGCGAATCAGGATCTCCGGCTGATCGACAGCGTAGCCCAGACGTCCGGGCATGACCGTCAGTGCAGGCTGAGCTTCGGCTGGCGTGATTGTTTGTGGCGTGTCTTCAGCCCGCGCTGCAGCCAGTAGTGCAACGAACAGGACGCAGGCGACAACGCGCTTCACTTGCTGCCGTGGCCGATCAGTCCGCCGCCGGGCGAACTGGGCGTCGCCGCATAATATTTCTTCGGCATGCGCCCGGCCCGGTACGCTTCGCGCCCGGCCTCGACCGCCTTCTTCATGGCGCCGGCCATCAGCACGGGGTCCTGCGCGCCGGCAATCGCGGTATTCATCAGCACGCCGTCGCAGCCGAGTTCCATGGCAATCGCCGCATCCGAGGCCGTGCCGACGCCGGCATCGACCAGCACCGGCACTTTCGCCTGATCGATGATGAGTTGCAGGTTCCACGGATTGAGGATGCCCATGCCGGAACCGATCAGGGATGCCAGCGGCATGATCGCGACGCAGCCGATGTCTTCCAGCATGCGCGCCTGGATCGGATCGTCGGCGCAATACACCATCACCTGGAAGCCATCCTTGACCAGCGTCGCCGCGGCCTTGAGGGTTTCCGGCATGTTGGGAAACAGCGTTTGCGGATCGCCCAGCACTTCGAGCTTGACCAGCGCGTGGCCGTCGAGCAGTTCGCGCGCCAGGCGCAGGGTGCGCACCGCGTCGTCCGCCGTATAGCATCCCGCTGTGTTGGGCAGAATGGTGAACTGCGAAGGCGGCAGCACTTCCAGCAGCGAGGGCTGGCCGGGCTCCTGGCCGATGTTGGTGCGGCGGATGGCGACCGTGACGATCTCGGCGCCCGAAGCGTCGATGGCTTCTCGCGTCTGCGCAAAATCCTTGTACTTGCCGGTGCCGACCAGAAGGCGCGAGCGGTAGGCCTTGCCGGCGATGACGAGGGAATCTGGGTTCATGGTGAGTTGATCCTGAAGATTTGCTAGCCGCCGCCGACGGCGACGACAATTTCGATATGGTCGCCCGCCGCCAGGAGCGTCTCGGCATGCCGGGTTTTGGGTACGATCTCGCCGTTTCTTTCCACGGCGACACGCTTGCCGGCGAGATTGCGCGCTGCCAGCAGGGCGGCCACGGTCGTGGGTTCCGGCAGCTGCTGCGGCTCGCCGTTGATGATGATGTCCATGAATCGATTTTACTTCAGCAGGCGACGGCGGATCAGTGTCAGTGCGATCCAGAAAGCGACCAGCGCTACCGCCAGCAGGGAGGCGAGGTGACCGACGATGCCCGCCGGAATCTCGCCGAACAACAGCGGCCGCACCAGCGCCACGGCATGCGTCAGCGGCAGCCAGGCCGCCACCGCCTGCACCAGCGGCGGCAATTGATCGGGCGGGAAAAATACGCCGCACAGCAGCACCATGGGCGTGATGAACAGCGTGAAGTAGTACATGAAGAAGTCGTAAGAGGGGGCCAGCGCGGTGACGATCAGGCCGAGTGCGGCGAAGGCCAGGCCGGTGAGAAAGATCACCGGCAGCGCCCACAAGGCCAGCGGCGAGGCGACGAAACCCAGCAGCGAGATGACCACCAGAATCGCCGTGCCGGACAACGTGGCCTTGGCCGCCGCCCACAGCAGTTCGCCGGCCATGACGTCCTCCAGCGTGACCGGCGCCGATGTAGGACACGCCGTGGATCTGCGGCAGCAGTCCGCCCAGACCGTAGCCGAGGCCGAACAGGTAGATCATCGGATCGGCCAGGTTGCCCAGCAATGAGGGGATGGCGAGCTTCTTCCAGACCAGGAAATTGCGCCGCCAGACGGCGAAGGCGCGGCTGGAAAGCTGCGGCAGGGGGAGGGTTTGTGCGCTCACGGACATGGCCGCAACGGCGTCTCAGTGTTGGCGGACTGTTCCGGGATGGTTCGCAATGTGGCGGGTGCAATGATCTGCATGCGCCACTCTAGCAGGCCGGCAATCGGGCATCAACGGCAAGCGCCCGGCAAGAGTCGGCGCCGACGGCACGGCGACGCAGGCCGCCGCAACAATACATGCGAACCCGAGCCCTTGTCGCATGCCCGATTGTTGTTGAAACAGCTAAACTCCCGTCATAGCCTGATTGCCCTCCAGGCTTGAATTTGCCAAGGAGCTTTTATGTGCAAGACCATCCTGATCGCCTCACTTCTGGTGGCTGCCAGTTTGAATGCTGCCATCGCTGTCGAGGTCGTCCCGATAAAACGTACATCGCTTCCCGCCGTAACCTTCGAGCAAGTGCTCAAGAATATCGCCTTCGAAATTGCCGGTTGCAAGAGGCTTCACGGCGTCATGACCACGATCACATCGGCAACGATGAAGGGCAGCTCGCTGGAGGTCAAGGGCGACGTCAATGGGGGCGTTGTCGACAACTATCCGATGAAGGTGGCGCCGACAAAGGAGCAACTCAAGTCACTCATCGGGAAGCCGATCTGCGACCCCAACTGATAAGCGGAAATGTTCTGGTTAGTGAAGCGATAGCGGTCATGCCGCCGCAAGCTCGTCAGTTTCCCTGCGCAGCCGGTAGGGCTTGATCAAGACCTCGGCCGGCAACTGCAAGCCATCGGCGAGACGCCGGATCATTTCCAGTGTTAGCGGCCGGGTGCGGTTCAGGATGTCGGCGACGCGGCCGCGCGGCCCGATGTAGGCTTCCAGATCCTTGCGCGTCATGCCGCGGCTGTCCATGACATGGCCGAGGAACTCGATGGGATCGGCGATCGGGAAGTGCTGCCGCTCATAGCTCTCGACCAGCATCGTCAGTACGTCGAGTCGGTCCGACGACGCGGACTTTACCGGCGCGTCCCACAGGCGCTCGACTTCAGCCAGCGCCGCCTGGTATTCCTTTTTGCTACGGATGGGCTTGAGTTCCATGTCTATGCTGTCGTATTGGCGACCTATGAGTTTCTACGCAGCCAAGGTCTCAAACGTCTTCGGCAAATGGCCCGCCATGCGCTTTTCCGCCAGCCAGAGATCGCGGCGAGTCTGCATGTCGATCCACAACTGCGGGCCGTTACCGAAGAACGCCCCCAGGCGCACCGCCATCTCCGGCGATACCGCGGAGCGCTCAGCCAGAATGCCATGCACCATCTGCCGCGAAACGCCCAGCGCGCGGGCGAACGCCGCCACCGACAGACCCATCGCAGGCAAGGAATCCTCTCGCAGAATCGCACCCGGATGCGTCGGGCAGCGCGTCTTCGTCTTCATCAGGCACACTCCTCAGTGATAGTTTTCCAGATCCACATCGACGGCATTTTCACCTTCCCAGCCGAACGTGAGACACCATGGCCCATTCACATGCACGCTGTAACGCCGCGGCATGCCTTGCAGCGGATGAAAATCAAACCCGGGCAGTCGTAGCGCCTCTGGCGTCTTTGCCGTAGCGATGGCATCCAGCCGCCGTGCCGTTCGCACCCACAGATCGGGCCGTACTTTGGCTGACCTGTCGGTATCGGCCAGTTCCGCCAAGCCCTTGTGCCGGTAGCTTAGTATCATCGGCGAAGTGTAAAGTCATGATTGACGAGTGTCAATCGGCGCTTGACACTCGCCCACGGCGTCGCCGTCCTGCCAGCGCCGACTCTTGCATCGCCACTCTGAACCGGTCCGGATCAAGGCGCGACGCCGAAGCCCCTTGCAACGGGTTCAGCTTAGTCGCGCAACTCCCTGCCGGTCAGCTTGAGGAACACGTCTTCCAGGTTCGCCGGCCGATGCAGGGTTCGCAGCGCCGGCCACGCGGCGAGATGGGTGAGCAGCGGCGCGGCATCTTCGACATAGCAGAAGGCGGTCTCGCCGCTGACTTCGACGCGCCGCGAAAAAGCCTGTGCTTCGCGCCCGGCCCAGCCGGGCGCATCCTCGCCATAGACCTCGACCACCTGCGCCTCGATGTGCTGCTGGATCAACTGGCGCGGCGGTCCTTCGGCGACCATCCGTCCGTCATCGATGATGGCGAGGCGCTGGCAGAGGCGTTCGGCCTCGTCCATGAAGTGCGTGGTCAGCAGGATGGTCTTGCCCTGCGCCTGCAGTCGCTTCAGGCGCTCCCAGATGAGGTGGCGCGCCTGCGGGTCGAGCCCGGTGGTGGGTTCGTCGAGCAGCAGCAGTTCGGGGTCGTTGACCAGGGCGCGGGCCAGCGTCAGGCGCCGCTTCATGCCGCCTGACAGGGTGCGGATGTTGACGTCTTCCTTGCCGGCAAGGCCTGCAAAATCCAGCAGTTCGCCGATCTTCGGCCGGATTGCGGCATCGGCCATGCCGAAGTAGCGGCCATACACGATGAGATTTTCGGCCACCGTGAAGTCCGGATCGAGGTTGTCGAACTGCGGCACCACGCCGATCTTCGCGCGCGCTTCGCGGGCCCGCGCCGGCACCGGCTCGCCGACCAGCGTGATCTCGCCCGAGTCGGGCGCCGTCAGCCCCAGGCAGCAGCGCAAGGTGGTGGTCTTGCCGGCGCCGTTGGGGCCGAGCAGGCCATAGCATTCGCCGCGCCGCAATTCGAAGCTGAGGCCGGCGACGACTTCGCGGCCGTCGTAGGATTTGCGCAAGGCGGAGACCCGCAGCGGACTCATCTTTCGCTCAATGCCAGGCGCGATGGATAATGTCGCGGATCAGGTGCAGGCGGCGGTGGAAGAAGTGGTCGGCGCCGGGAATCACCACCACCGGCAGGTCCATCGGCTGGGCCCAGGCCAGCACGTTGGCGAGGCGCACCGTTTCGTCTGCGGAGCCGTGGATCACCAGCGTGTCGGCCGGCACCGCCTCGGTTTCGTAGCGGCGCGTACCTTCGACATGGCCTGCGGCGGTGCCGACCAGGACCAGCCATTTCGCCGGATCGCCGGCCGTAGCGAGACGCTTTGCCAAGCGCGTGGTGACATAGGCGCCGAAGGAAAAGCCGGCCAGGTAAAGCGGCAGCGGGGCGCCGGACGAGGTCAGCACGTCGGCATAGCGGGAGCGCGCCCAGTCGTGCACCGCCAGCACGTCGTCGGTCTCGGCGTCGCCATGATCGTGTGCGCCCTCGCTGCCGCCGACGCCGCGAAAGCTCGGCCGCAGCGTGATGCAGCCGCGCTCGCGGAAGGCCCTTGCCAGGGTGGTCACCACCTTGTTGTCGGCGGTGCCGCCGAACAGCGGATGCGGATGGGCGATCAGGGCAATACCTTGCGGCTTCTCGTGGCCTTCGACGAATACCTCGATCTTGCCGTCCGGCCCGTCGACCAGGATGCGCTCATGCCTGGAACTCATTTCAGATCTTCAGGCGCTCGACGACGCGACCATGCACCAGGTGCTGGTCGATGATCTCGTCAATGTCTTCCTTGTCCACGTAGGTGTACCAGACCGCCTCCGGATAGATCACTAGCACCGGCCCCTCTTCGCAGCGATCGAGGCAGCCGGCGGTATTGATGCGCACCTTGCCCGGCACCTTGTCGCCCAGCGCCTTGACCCGGTCCTTGGCGTAGGCGCGCATGTCGCTGCTGCCGTGATTGTTGCAGCAGGTTTCGCCCGTGGCGCGCTGGTTGGTGCAGAAGAACACGTGGTGCTCGAAATAGCTCATGGGGCGGCGGATTGTCGGCAAGGCGGGAGAAGGAATCGATTATAGGGGCGGCGGATATTTGACCGCGTTCTTGACGATCTTTTCGCGCGCCGCGGCGATCGGGTCGATGCCGAGCACGTCGGCCAGCTCCGTCAGGTAGATCAGCACATCGGCGATTTCGTCGGCGACTTCGGCGCGCTGCTCAGCGCTCAGATTCTGGCTTTCCTCCGGCGTCATCCACTGGAAATGCTCGACCAGTTCAGCCGCCTCGACGCTGAGGGCCATGACCAGATTCTTCGGCGTGTGGTAGCGATGCCAGTCGCGTGCGGTGCAGAAGGCCCGCAGCGCATCGCGCAGGGTAGCGAGGTCAGTAATCGAGTTCATTGTTTCTCTCGGGGCGGTAGATCATCAGCCAGGGCAGGGCAAGAAACGGCCACAACGAGCAGATCAGTCGCGTGAGGCCGTTGAAATTCAAAAACTGACCGGGGTTCCAGATGTGCAGCGTATTGAGCAGGTAGGGATTCTCCGGCGCGACATTCACCATGACGGTGGCGAACAGCAGCGCCAGCGCCGCCACCGCGCGTTGCAGCGGAAAGACCAGGAAGGACGCAGCCCACCACATGGCCAGCCCGATGGCCATGCCGACGCCGTTACCCGGCGTGATCCACGCCAGGGCCGCCGCCGGCCCCATCAGCAGTGCATGAGCCAGGGTCTTGACCAGCACCGCAGTCAGCAACAGGCCGGCGGTGATCAGGCGGGCCTGGCGTCGCAGCAGCAAGGTGGCAATCAGCCCGGCCGCGAGCAGGCCGGCGGCGGCGATGGCGGCTTCGAGGCTGACGAAGCGCTCCGGCAGGAAGGGTTGCACCGGCGGCAGGTCGAGCATCTGGCGCAGGTTGCCGCTGCCGAAAAGCAGGGTCTCCGGCGACAACTGGGTCATCAGCCAGGCCGCGATCAGCAGCACGCCGATGTCGACGCCATACGCATGCATCATGTTCCGCCGGCGCCAGAGCGCCAGACGTCCTTCATCCAGCGCGCGTGAACCCCAGCGCGCACCGATCAGGCCGCCGAGCAGGGCGCCGGCAGCATTGCAGCCCATATCCAGATTGGAGGGCACCCGGCTGGGCAGGTAGTTCTGCAGCAGTTCCATGAGAAAGCTCAGTCCGCCGCCGAGCAGAACAGCCACCAGCCACGCCGAGCGCGGAGCCATGCGGCGGCGCAATGCGGTGGTGCAGAAAAATCCGAAGGGCAGGTAGGCGACGACGTTGGTCGCCAGATCGAAGCCGGTCCAGTAACGCGGCCATGCCGCGCCGAGAAAGGTCAGCGGGTTGCCGCCGCTGTCGTGCCAGCCGGCGAGAGGATACAAACTCGCGTAGATGATCAGCAGCACATAGCCGCTGATCAGGTAGAGGGTCAGATGGGTGCGTGAGCTGTTGGCCACAATCCCGGATTCTGCCGGCTTCGCTGCAATGGGACAAGGGCTTGCCCCGGGGCTACCAGCGGCGCGCCAGATTGCTCAGGTAGTGGGGAGGAAAGGCATCGATCGCGATCAGGGTTTGGCTTAGCACCGTGCGCGCCGTCTCTGCTGTAAGAGAAAGACAGAAGCTGCGATCCGCCGGCCCGCCGGAAGTCAGGCCCACCAGGCGGCCTTGGTCATCCACCAGCGGCCCGCCTGAAACGCCCTGATCGCAGTAGTTGGACGACACCAGATAGTTCTGCCCGCCGCGATTGATGACCCCAAGCAGGTTGCCCGCCGATGCCATCAGACGGCCGTTGGCGAAACCGATGTTGAAGATGGGTGCCCCGCGCGCCAGTTGCCCCGCATCGCCGATCGCAATGGGTTTGCCATTGAGGCCGGGCGCATGCACGACGCAGGCGTCTTCGCGGATCAGGAAAGCAGCTTCGGTGATGCGCGTCCTTTCCCGCGTGGCCGGATTGATGGCCAGGATCGGCCCCTTGAGCACATTGGGGGCGATTACGTGGCAGTTGGTCAGCAGCTTGTCGTGCTCGATCACCACGCCGGTCCCCAGGCCTTCCGCGCCGATGATCAGATAGGTCGAGTCGGAAAACTTTGCCATGATGGCGGCATTGGGCCCATCGAAGACCAGCTTCTGCTGGACTTGCGGAGAGGCCGTCGGAACCTTCGCTGCGGCGCCGGATGGTGCAACGTTAGTAGACGCCGAGGGCAGCAAGGCGGCGATGTCCTCGCTTATGGCGGGCGGCGCGGTTTTCTTCTCTGCAAGCGGCGCGTTGAGCGGTTTCGCCGGCGCGCTCGGCGCGGGTTTGTCCGGCGCGACGTAAAGCCAGGCCGGATAAGCCGCGACTGCAATCAGCAGCATGGCGAGAGCAGGCCGGATCGGCCGCGCTGGCTGGGGCGCCTGCACGCTCGCCGCCCGCCTGTCGCGCCTGCGGCGGTCATATACCGCTCGCTGGCGCCGATCGTTTAATACATCGCGGGCATGCTGCAGGATAGTGATACGGTTGCGTCGCTCCTCGCCATCCGGCTCGCCATCGAGCGTCCGCCGGCGTTTCTCGAAAGCGTGTTGAATATCCTCGGGCGAGGCTTTGCTGGTGAGTCCGAGAAGTTCGTAGAGGGATTGCTTTTCGGCCATCTACTGACTTAATGCCTGTGCTCCGGCTCGGCATGATGGGTCTGCGCGGCCGCATGGTGATGCAGCATTGCGTGCAGATCATGCGGCGGCAGTTTGTGACCGACCCATTGCGGCAGCAGGGAGCCCATCACCATGCCGAGGATCGAGACTCCGAGCCCGATCAGTTGCGGCGGCACCGGGCTGGCCGCGCCGATCAATACCTCGACCAGTATCCAGGCGGTGAGGCCGCCAAAAATCGCCGCCAGCGCGCCCTGCGTGGTGGCCCGCGCCCACAGGATGCCGAACACCAGCGGCACGAAGGCGCCGGCCAGGGTGATCTTGTAGGCGTTCTCCACCATCTTGAAGATCGAGCTGAGGAATTGGTGGTCGCCCATGTTCGGATAGAGGCCGCGCACCACGTTTTCGGAGAAGGTGACCGACGGCGCCAGCAGCGTCGCCGAGGCGGTGCTCATGATGGCCGACAGCACGGCGCCGTAAAACATCACCTGGGCGAACACCGGCGTGTAATTCTTGACCAGTGTCGGGATGATGAGTTCGGCGTTTTTCTCCAGCAGGTCGCCGAAGATGGCCGGGTCGATCAGCGTCGCCGAGTAGGCGATGAACATCGGCACGAAAGTGAAGCAGAAATACAGCGACGCACCCGCCACCGAGCCCCACAGCGCGATCTTTGCGCTCTTCGCCGAGGTCACGCGCTGGAACACGTCCTGCTGCGGGATCGAGCCGAACATCATGGTTATCCCGGTGCCGAGGAAAGTGAGCCAGAGCCAGGGATCGGCCGGCGGGAAGAAGGAGAATTTACCGGCGGCGCTGGCGTGATCGATTACCGCCGTAGCGCCACCGCCGACTTTTCCGCTGACCAGCCAGGCGACGAACAGCAGGCCGCCGAGCATGACGATCATCTGGACGAAATCGAGAATCGCCACCGAGAACATGCCGCCGAACACGGTGTAGGTCAGCACCAGAACGGTACCCAGCACCATGCCCGTTTCCACCCCGACGGCACCATCGGTGACGGCGAAAAACAGCAGCCCGAGGGCCTTCACCTGCGCTGCCACCCAGCCGAGATAGGACACCACGATGCAGAGCGTGGTCAGTACTTCGACCGTGCGGTTGTAGCGCATGTGGTAAAAATCGCCGAGGGTAATGATGTTGAGCTTGTAGAGATATCTGGAAAACAGGATGCCGGCGAGGATCAGGCACATCGAGGAACCGAAGGGGTCGGCCACCACGCCGCCGAGGCCCTCCTTCAGGAAGGTGGCGGAAATGCCGAAAATCGATTCGGCGCCGAACCAGGTGGCGAACACCGTCGCCATCACGATCGGCCAAGGCAGGCTGCGGCCGGCAACGGCGAAATCCCTGGCGTTATGGACGCGGGTGGCGGCAAACAGTCCGATGCCGACCGACACCAGAAGATAGAGCACAACAAACCAGAGCAGCATCTCTGTCCTCCTGTAGCTAGCGCAGAATGGCGAAAACCAGCGCGCCGGCTGCAACAGCCAGCACAACCCACAGCAGATGACGGAGACCGCGCACTTCGGCGGACAGGCTTTCCAGTTCGAGATTGGGCGCAGGCGTCGCGGTGGCGGTCAGCGCCTGATGCATCAGGCGTGGCAGGGTCGGCAGCAGCTTGGCCCAGCTTGAGGCCTCGCGCTTGATGTTGTTCTCCAGGGCCAGCCAGCCCAGTTGCCCGCTCATCCAGCGTTCGAGGTAGGGCAGGGCCGTCTGCCACAGATCGAGTTCGGGATCGAGTTCGCGCCCCAGGCCCTCGATGTTGAGCAGGGTCTTTTGCAGCAGCACCAGCTGCGGCTGCACTTCGACATTGAACTGGCGCGAGGTCTGAAACAGGCGCAGAAGCACCCGGCCCAGTGAAATCTCCTTCAGCGGCCGGTCGAAGAACGGTTCGCAGACGGAGCGGATCGCCGCCTCGAATTCGTCGACACGGGTGTCTCTGGGCGCCCAGCCGGACTCGATGTGCACTTCGGCGACGCGTTTGTAGTCGCGCTGGAAGAAGGCAAGAAAATTCTGCGCCAGATAATTCTTGTCGACATCGGACAAGGTACCGACGATGCCGAAATCGAGCGCGATGTAGCAGCCCTTGCGCGCACCCTCGGTGACGACAAAGATGTTGCCGGGATGCATGTCGGCGTGGAAGAAGCCGTCGCGGAACACCTGGGTGAAAAAAATCTCGACACCGGCACGGGCCAGACGCGGGATATCGACGCCTTTTTCGCGCAGCGTGTCGACCTGCGAAATCATGGTGCCATGCATGCGCTCCATCACCATCACGCTTTGCGTGCACCAGTCCCAATGCACCTCGGGCAGGATCAGCAGATCGGAGCCCTCAAAGTTGCGCCGCAATTGCGAGCAGTTGGCCGCCTCGCGCATCAGGTCCAGTTCGTAGTGCAGGTACTTGTCGAACTCTGCCACCACCTCTCGTGGCTTGAGCCGGCGGCCATCGGCCCAGAGGGTTTCCAGCAGGCTGGCGGCGACCTGCAGCAGGGCGATGTCATGCTCTATCACGGGCTGGATGCCCGGGCGCAGGATCTTTACCGCGACTTCGCGGCCACCGTCCTTTTCATGCAGCACGGCGAAATGCACCTGCGCCACCGAGGCGGAGGCGACCGGCTCGCGGTCGAATTCGGCGAAGACCTGCGCCACCGGCCGGCCGTAGGCCTTCTCCAGTTCGGCGATGGCCAGGTCCGACGAAAACGGCGGCACGCTGTCCTGCAGCTTTGCCAGTTCGTCGGCGATATCCAGCGGCAGCAGGTCGCGGCGCGTCGACAGCAACTGGCCGAACTTGACGAAAATCGGTCCCAGATCTTCCAGCGCCTGGCGCAGGCGCACGGCGCGCGGCGCCCGCATCCGCTCCGAATAGTCGCGCCAGAACATCAGCCGCTGCATGCCCTGGAGGACGCGCGGCCAGAAGCCGAGCTCGAGTTCGTGTTCGAGGATCAGACTGTCAAGCCCGTAGAGGTAGGCAACACGGGCGATGCGGATGAGGCGGAAGATGCGCAAGGGGGGACTGGGGCGGACAATAAACGGGAAGTATAATTCACAGCCTACCGAAACACCCTGCATACTCAAGATATGGCTGTATCCAGCGCACCTAACTGCACCGCCGGCAGTTCCTTCGATGTCCGCCAGCATCTCGCCGGCTTGCTGCGTGCCGCGCTGGCCAGCGTGGCGCCCGAACAGGGCCTTGCCGAGATCATCCTCGAACGCCCGAAGCAGGCCAGCCACGGTGATTTTGCCACGCGAATTGCCGTTGTCGCCCTACGTGACGAAGGCAGAAGTCGCCGGCGCCGGCTTCATCAACTTCACCCTGACCCCGGCAGCGAGAACCGCCGTGGTCGGCACTGTGCTTGCCGCCGGGCATGCCTTTGGCCGTGGCGCGGCGCGCAGCGGCAAGATGGCGCGCCGGCTGCAGGTTGAGTTCGTTTCCGCCAACCCGACTGGCCCGCTGCATGTCGGCCACGGTCGGGGTGCGGCCTATGGTGCAAGCCTGGCCTCGCTGCTGGCGTTCGCCGGGTTCGAGGTGACGCGCGAGTATTACGTCAATGACGCCGGCCGGCAGATGGACATCCTCGCCGTGTCCGCCTGGCTGCGCTATCTCGAACTGTTCGACGAACCCGTGCCCTTTCCTCCCAACGCCTATCAGGGCGGCTACGTGCGCGAGATGGCGGAACAGGTGAAACTGGCTCACGGCGACCGCTACGTGCATCCCGCGGAAGCGGTGCTGGCCTGCGTACCACCCCATGGTGAAGGCGACGAAGACCTCGAGGCCCGGCTCGACGGCCTGATCCTCGCCGGCAAGGATCTGCTGGGCGAGGACTGGTTGTACATTCACGGCCATGTGCTGAACGAGCAACTGACGGATTGCCGCGCCGACCTTGAAGAATTCGGCGTGCATTTCGATGTCTGGTTCTCCGAGCGCAGCCTCTACGAAACGGGCATGGTGGCGCGGGCCGTCGCGACGCTGGAAAAGTCCGGCCACATCTATCTGCAGGACGGCGCCAAGTGGTTCAACTCCACCGCCTTCGGCGACGAAAAGGACCGCGTGGTCCAGCGCGACAACGGCCTCTACACCTACTTCGCATCCGACATTGCCTATCACCTGAACAAGTTCGAGCGCGGCTTCGACAAGGTGATCGACGTCTGGGGCGCCGATCACCACGGCTATATCCCGCGCGTCAAGGGCGCTCTCAGCGCTTTCGGGGCGAATGCCGACCGGCTGGACGTGACCCTGGTGCAATTCGTCAGCCTGTTCCGCGACGGCCACAAGGTCTCGATGTCCACCCGCTCCGGCGAGTATGTGACGCTGCGCCAGTTGCGCGCGGAAGTCGGCAATGACGCCTGCCGCTTCTTCTACATGCTGCGCAAATGCGATCAGGCGCTGGATTTCGATCTCGACCTGGCGAAGTCGGAGAGCAATGACAATCCGGTGTACTACGTCCAGTACGCCCACGCCCGCATCTGCTCGGTGCTGGCGCAGTGGGACGGCGATCAGGCGACGCTGGCCCAGGCCGATCTGGCGCCGCTGCAGCATGAGCGCGAATTTGCGCTATGCGCGCGGCTGGCCGAGTTCCCCGAACTGATTCAGAGTGCGGCGCGCGACTATGCGCCGCATGCGCTGGCCTTTTACCTCAAGGATCTGGCCGGCGATTTCCACAGCTGGTACAACGCCGAGCGGCTGCTGGTCGATGATGCGCCGACCCGTCTGGCGCGCCTGGCGCTGGCGCTGGCAACGCGGCAAGTGCTTCAGAACGGTCTTTCCCTGCTGGGTGTTTCACAACCGGTGAGCATGTGACTATGGGTAAATTCGGCAAATTCGACAGGAACAGGGACAAGACTTCGGACAAAGTCTCACGTGCGGCGTCGAGCACACGCGGGCCGCAGAAGAACAGCAGCGGCGGCACGCTGCTCGGCATTTTCATCGGCCTCGTCATCGGCATGCTGATCGCCTTCGGCGTGGTCTGGTATCTCAACAAGTCGCCCCTGCCGTTCCAGAACAAATACGAAGGCGCACCGAAGACCGAGAAGGAGCAGCCCGTGACGCCCGGCGGTGCGGCGGCTACCGCGCAGACTCCCGCGCCGCTACCCGGCAAGCCCGGCGACAAGGCTGTCGACCGCCAGCGTTTCGAGTTCTACGGCATTCTCGAAGGCAACAAGCAGCCAAGCACGCCCGGCGCTGCCGTGCCGGCTACGCCGCTGCCGGGGGTATCGATTGCGCCCGCAGTCGAAGTCAAGCCGGCGCCCAGCGAAACATTCTTTCTTCAGGTCGGTGCTTTTCAGAAAGCCG
Organism: Rhodocyclales bacterium; assembly: GCA_026399415.1. Lineage (GTDB taxonomy): Bacteria > Pseudomonadota > Gammaproteobacteria > Burkholderiales > Rhodocyclaceae > Sulfuritalea. Next base: position 18,478 of record JAPLQZ010000039.1, read on the forward strand.
CCGATGCCGACAACCTCAAGGCCAAGCTGGCGCTCACCGGCCTCGAAGCCAGCGTGCAGGAAGTCAGCGTTCCCGAGAAGGGCACCATGCATCGGGTGCGCGTCGGCCCCTTCCGCGATCCCGAAGAAATGAATCGCGCGCGCACCCTGTTGTCTCAAAGCGGGGTGCAGGGCACGGTTATAAAGCAGAAAGAATAGGAGATAGCGATGAGGGCATGGCGTGGAGTTCTGGCGACGCTTGGCTTATGCCTGGCGCTTGGCGCAGGCGCGGTCGAACTGAAGCAGGACCGGGACTTCCGGCTGATCAATCCGCCCTTGGCGACGGACACGAACAAGATAGAGGTCACCGAGTTCTTCTGGTACGGCTGCCCGCATTGCTTCGATTTCGAGCCGACGTTGGCGGCGTGGGTGAAAAAACTTCCCGCCGATGTCAGCTTTCGCCGCGTGCCGGCGATAAATTCCAGCAACAAATGGACGCCGGGCGCCAGACTTTACTACACCCTGGAAGCCATGAATCTGCTGGAGAAACTGCATACCGACGTTTTCACTGCGATACACGTCGAGCGCCAGCGTTTCGATGACGAAAAAATCCTGCTCGAGTGGGTGGCAAAAAAGGGCATCGATCCGAAAAAGTTTGGCGAGACCTGGGCTTCCTTCGGTGTCCAGAGCCGCGTGCAGCAGGCGCGCAAGCTTAGCCAGTCGGCAAGCCTGACCGGCGTCCCGGCGGTGGTGGTGCACGGACGCTATCAGGCGATAACGGAGGGAAACTACGAGGACCTGATAGCTGTCGTCGAAGCTTTGGTCGCACGCGTTCGTGCCGAGGGCGGCAAGCGGTAGTGCGCGTCTTTTTTTGGCGGCAGCGCTCCCCCGGAGCGCGCACCTGCTACGCCGGATGATCGGCGGCTAACGCAGGCCTAGATTTCTGCAACCGGATTTTCAGTTGCCTACTTCTTCTTCGGCGCGGTGCTTTCGGTGAACATGTAGATAACCGCGGCCCGCATTTCGGCATCGGTGATGTCCGCCAGCCCGCCCCGCGGCGGCATCGCACCGCGTCCGTGAATTCCCGAAGCGATGACCTTGTCGAGGCCACCGCTGACCCGGTTCACCCAGGCGTCCCGATCGCCGATCTTCGGCGCTCCGTTTGCTCCGGTCAGGTGGCAGTCGCCGCATTTTGCTTTCACCAGCTGCGCACCGGTACGGGCCTTCTGGGGAGCCGCCTTGTTGACCGGTTCGGTCCAGCTGCCGCCGGACTGATTGACCATGTAGGTGATGGCGCGCTCCAGATCGGGACTGCTCAGGCCGGCGTTGCCGCCGTGTGCGGGCATGTTGCGGATGCCTTCCACGGCGTGCTGGCCGAGATTGGTCAGGCCCTGCGTTTTCCGCTTGGCCCATGCCGCCTTGTCACCGATGACCGGCGCACCCTTTTCGCCCGTCTTGTGGCAAGCAACGCAAACTTCCTTGGCGATGCTTTCGCCGCTGCGTTCAGCGCCCTGCGCCAGCGTCACGCCGAACGCCAACGGTATCGCCAGCGCCAGCAACGAGCCACGAACCGAAGGCTTGGCAAGCATCCGGATCGATGAAATACCGCAATCGGTTAGTTTTCCAGACATTTTTCGGACTCCCATCCTTGTCAACAAACAGTCACCACCCTGCGTACCACCTGAAACCGCTGAAGTTCATGCCACAAGGGTGATTACGCGCCTTATGCAATTATCGCCGACCTGACGTCCGTCGGGGGTTGATTGACTATAGCCCAAATTAAACCCGGCCACACTTTCATGCACTGATTTTCAAGTATAAAGTGACCAGAAGTTTGCCGGCGCTACCGCATCCAGGAAAAGGTGGAAACAGAAAAATGGCCAGGATCCTTATCGTCTTTTCGTCGACCGACGGACACACCATAAAGATATGCGATCGACTGCAGCAGGTGATCGAACGGAACGCGCATCAGGTAACCGTGGTTTCGGTCAAGGATGTAAGGCAGACAGACTTGCTCGCTTTCGACAAGATAGTTATCGGCGCCAGCATTCGCTATGGAAAACACAGCAAGCTGATTGTCGATTTCATCGGCCGCAACCTGCCGCTGCTGGACAGCAAATCGAACGCCTTTTTCTCGGTCAATATCGTCGCCCGGAAGCCGGAAAAGAATCGTCCCGAAACCAATCCCTACATGCGCAAGTTTCTCAGGCAGATAGCCTGGCGTCCCAAGAAGTTGGCGGTCTTCGCCGGCAAACTGGATTACCCCAGATACAGTTCTTTCGACCGTTTCATGATCCGGTTCATCATGTTGATGACCAAGGGTCCGACCGATCCCGGGACCGTCGTTGAATTCACCGACTGGCAACAAGTTGAAGCTTTTGGCCAACTTGTCAGCGAGATGTAGCGGCAGCGCCTTGCCGTCGTAGCCAGTCTTCAGGCCCTGATTGCCGTGGCGAGCCGGATCAGGTCGCCAACGACCTTGTCGAGCATTTTCTGCTGATTGGCGTCGGCCAGACTGCCGTCGCCGGCAAAGGCGTGATCGGCTTGCCCGAGCGCCAACTGCGTGGGCGACACGGTGACGCCAAGATTGCTCAGCAGCAGGCGTAGATGCGGCAGGCAACGGATGCCGCCGAGGGCGCCGGGCGAAGCGGCAAGCAGTCCGGCGGCCTTTCCGGCGTAGGGAGACGGCATATTCGGCGCCGGTCGGGAGACCCAGTCCAGCGCGTTCTTCAATAGCGGCGAAAAGAAGCCGTTGTACTCGGGGGAGGCGATCAGCAAGCCGTCATGGCCGGCAAACAGCTTCTTCAACTCGAGTGCCGCCGCCGGCAGCCCGTGCTGCGCTTCCAGATCACCGTCGTAGATCGGCAGCAGATCGGAGCGCAGATCCAGTTCGGCAACCGCGGCGCCCGCGGCGCGGGCCGTCGTGACGGCAGCGGCCAGCAGAAGGCGGTTGCAGGATTCCTTGCGGGCGCTGCCGCAGAAGGCAAGAAGACGAATAGTCACGGCAAACTCGCTCGAAATTCAAAGCTGCTATTCTGCCTCTATCCGATTCTCTTTATCGCATCCGTAAATCGACGGAGTGCAGATCCGAACAAGAGCCCCCGCAATCCTGATCGCCGTAGCGGACTCTGTCTGCCGGGGATTCCGCTTCGCGGGCCGGCAAGCGCCGACTATTGCCGCACCCATTGAACTCTCTACCCCCGTTTCCCGATATGCAGCAACCCGCCACTCCCCAACCCCTCGATCTTGCGCGTGAGCGTTCGTTGCTGGTGACTTTGGCCGGCATCCAGTTCGCCCACATTCTCGACTTCATGGTCATGATGCCGCTCGGCCCTATCCTGATGCAGGAACTTGCGGTCGGCACCCACGAATTCGGCCTGCTGGTGTCCGCCTACACGTTCACCGCCGCCTTCACCGGCGTGCTGGCGGCAGTTTTCGTCGATCGCTTCGAGCGCAAGCGGATGCTGCTGACCATGTTCGCCCTGTTCGCTTTGGCCACCCTGGCCTGCGGCCTGGCGCCAAGCTACGGCACGCTGCTGCTGGCGCGCGGCACGGCGGGAGCATTCGGCGGCGTGCTCGGGTCGATGGTGCAGACCATGGTCGGCGACCTGATCCCCTTCGAGCGCCGCGGCCGGGCCAGCGGCACCATCATGTCGGCGTTTTCCCTGTCGACCGTGGCGGGGGTACCCTTGTCCCTGTATCTCGCCAATCATTTCGGCTGGCGCTTTCCGTTCATCTTCATCGCGGTGCTGTCCTGCGCCTTCCTGCTGCTCGGCTGGAAGATGCTGCCGGCGTTGCGCGGGCATCTGCCGACAGCCACCGTCAGCGAAACCGAGCGCGCGCATCCGCTGGCGGCGATGGCGGCCGTGCTGCGCGATGCCAACCATCTGCGGGCGCTGGTGTTCATGGCCCTGATCATGTTCTCCGGGTTTACCGTGATCCCCTACATCACCATCTATGTCACGGCGAACGTCGGCATCCGCCAGGAAGACATTCCGCTGATCTACCTGTTCGGCGGCTGCGCCACCTTCTTCACCTCGCGCCTGGTCGGCCGGCTGGCCGATGCCCACGGCAAGATCCGGGTCTACCGCTGGATGGCGCTGTGCTCGATGGTGCCGCTGCTGGTCCAGACGCACCTGATGCCGGTGCCGCTGTGGCTCATGATTGTCTGCTCGACGGTGTTTTTCATCTTTGTGCCGGGACGAATGGTGCCGGCCATGGCCATCGTCACTTCGGCCGTGCAACCCCGTCTGCGCGGGACCTTTTTGTCGATGAACGGCGCCGTGCAGCAACTGGCTTCAGGCGCCGCTTCCTGGCTCGGCGGGGCGATGATTGCCGTCGACGCGTCAGGCCATATCGTCGGCTACGACCGGGTCGGCTACCTGGCGGTTGCCGCCACGCTGATCGCGATGATCTTCGTCGGACAGATCCGGATGCATACCGGCATGGCGTCGGCCCACCACAAAACCTGACGACGACCCGCGTCAGAAGCGGTCGAGCACCTTCTCCAGTTTCTTCCAGTTGTCGCCCGTATCCTTGGCCGCCTTATCAACCATCTGGGTGTCCACCGCGGGCAACTTGTCGCCGTCCTTCTGTCCGCTTGTGGTGGTAGAGGCGGGAGCAACATCGGGCGGGCTTTCCTTGTCCTGGCGATTGGCGTAGTCGCGGGCTTTCGATGCCTGTCTGGAGGATGCGCTTTGCTTGCTGCCTTCCTCTGCCTGGCAATTGGCAAATGCCAGAAGCGAAAGGGCTGCCGCGCCGGTCACAATCAGTTGATGGGTTTTCATGAGTGGCTCCCGAGTCAAAATTTGTCGTCCCGGTCCTGGGTGTTCATTCCGGATCATAACTTCATCGCCGCGCGGCAACAAGGCGCGGCGTGAACTAGTCTTTGCCGTGCTCGCGCAGCTGTAGACGAAGATCAATGGTACCGATGTCGGTTCCCGTCGTCAGCTTGAAGCCGAGGTCGCGGGCCAGATGCTGCATGCGCAGGTTTCCGGCCAGGGTTTCGCCACGCAACTCGCTGATGCCGCGGCTGCGGGAGTAATCGATGATGCTGGCGAGCAGCAGTCGCCCAAGCCCCTGGCCCTTGATTTCGGAACGCACAACGATGGCGAAGTCGGCCACGGTGTTGTCCGGATCGGCCATGGCGCGAACCTCGCCGAGCGAGCGCTCGACGCCATCGCTGCCGCGCTCTATCGCCACCAGCGCCATCTCGCGATCGTAGTCGATCTGGGTAAAGCGGGCGAGCTGGGAGCGTGGCAGATTCCGCATCGCGCCGAAGAAGCGCATGCGTGAATCCTCGGCATCCAGCGAGTTGAGAAGATCGCCGAGGGTGGCCTCGTCCTCCGGGCGTATGGGCCGGATCAGCAGCCGGCGGCCCTGCCAATCCACGCCTTGCTCCAGCTCCTGCGGATAGGGGCGGATCGCAAAGCGCCTGAATCCGAGCTTGCGCGCCCTCTTCTCGACGCGAATGCGGACGTCCAGCGCAACCACCCCCGAGGCCTCGACATGCACCGGGTCGAGCTCGATGCCGGCGACCCCGTCGATATCCGTGAGCAGTTGCGACAAGTGCACCAGCGCCGTGCCCAAAGCCGATTCCAGTGCTTCGCGCTCGTTGTCGGCAGCTGCCTCGGCAAAACGACTGCGCACAACCAGGTCCCGCGCCAGCATCCTGTTGAGCGGCGGCAGGGCTGCCACCAAAGCGCCCTCGCGGGCTCCTGCGGGGGAACTCGGGCCGAGGAAAATTACCGGACCGAACACCGGATCGTCGGCAACGCCGATACGCAGCGCGGCGCTGCCGCTGCGCGCGGCGCTGGGCCGCAGCCGGTAGCCGCTGACGCGAACGCCAGGACTCAGTCGACGCGCGGTGTTGCGCAGGCCGCGCGCAGCAATGTGGATATCCGCCGGCGAGCGCAGTCCGGCCGCCACCTGTTCATGCTCCACGGCGTTGGCAAGCACCAGGGCGATATCCACCGGATAGCCGATTTCATCGGCGGCGCGCAGCGCCGCATCGACGCTGCGCGCCACGGGATACTCGGTGGCGTCGATACCATAGGCCTGCAACAGACGCCGCGCCTCGCGCGCCGGCAGGATATCCGCGCCGGCATCGATCACTTCGGCGACAACGCCGCGGGCAGTCTCGATGTCCGGGGTGAAATCCTCCGCTACCGAAGGCGGCATTTGCGCCAGCAGTTCCCGGTTGCGTTCGTAATTGACGATACCGCAGAAAATCGCGATGGCTTTTTCCGGCGAGTCATGGCTCAACACACCATTCGCCGCCGCAATCTGTTGCGCTTCGAGCATCGCGGCGCCGCCCACCCAGCAGGTAAATACGTTGCGGTCCGTGGTTTTGGCGACTTCGCAGATTGCCCTGGCGACCTCGCCGCTGGGGGCGAACGGGGACGGCGAGTAGACCGTCAGCACGGCATCCGTTTCCGGGTCGGCGAGTACCGCGGCGAGCGATGCGGCCCAGTTCTGCGGTGTGATGTCGCCTGGCAGGGCCAGCGGATTGCCCAGTCGCGAGCCGGTCCGCAGCAATCCGTCGAGTTGCTTCAGGGTGTCTTTGGACAATGTCGCGAGCCGGCCGCCGGAGCGCAGCAGCGCGTCGGCAGCGATGCGCCCGAGGCCGTGGCCGTTGGCAAGAATGCTCAGTCGGTCGCCGTGCGTGGTACGCACCCGCGCCAGCGCCTCGGCGGCGTCGAACAAGTCCTCCAGGGTGTCGATGCGAACCCAGCCGGCCCGGCGCAGGGCCGCTTCGTAGACATCATCCATGGTGAATGGCGTGCCCGCTGAACGCCGGGTCTCGACTCGCGCGCCGCGGATGGCGACGACCGGCTTGTTGCGCGCCGCGGCGCGCGCCGCCGACATGAACTTGCGTCCGGCCGTGATCGAGTCGAACTGCACCAGGATGGCTTCGGTATCCGGGTCGGCCGCAAGCCAGTCGAGTACATCGGCGAGGTCGACGTCG
>JAPLQZ010000182.1 GCA_026399415.1 Rhodocyclales bacterium
GACAGGCGAATTTCCTCACCGGGACGCAGCATGAGTGCCGAGAAGCCCAAGGTCGGCAGACACTCCCGGCCGGTTTCCGGGTTCACGTAGGCAAGGTGGACCAATTCGCCTTTCGCCGTCACGCCCGCCAGGGCCGCCAGCGATTGCTTGACCTCGCACCACGGAAAACGCAGCAGGGGATAGCGTGTCGAAGCGGAATCCAGGGAGCGGTAGGGAATGACTCCACCCTGCCGGAATTCCGCATTGCATTTGCCCGGCTGCTGGTTCACGGTCTGCGACTTGCCCTCGATGCAGTAGGAAGCATCGATGCCATAAATCAGCGGCAGGTCCAGCGCGTCGAGCCATACCACTGGCCCCGTGCCCTCGTGACCATGCTCGTGCCACAGGCCCGGCGGCGTCAGAATCAGGTCGCCCTTCTCCATCGGCAGTTTCTCGCCCGATACCACGGTAAACCCACCCTGTCCCTCGATCACGAAACGGACCGCCGATGGAGTATGTCTATGGTTCGGCGCGGTTTCGCCGGGCAGGATGAGTTGCATGCCGATGTAGATGGAGGCAGTGGCCTGCATGTTCTGCAGACCCAGTCCCGGATTGCACAGCGCGAGTACGCGGCGCTCAGCCTTCTCGATGGGAGTCAATTCCCCGGCACGCAGCAGGTTGGGACGGATGTCAGAGTACCGCCACATGACGGGCTGCGTGCGACGGGCCGGAATGTTGTGCGGCAGCATCGAACGCAGCGAGGGCCAAAGCGGCAGGGTATTCATCGACACCAGGCTCTGGTAGTAGTCGGCCGGCAGGTCTTCCACCCGCCCGAGTTGATTGCTCATTGCGTTCCCCCTTTTCAGATGACCCTGACCGATAGTTCGCCCAGACCGTCGATGCCGCCCAACATCGTTTGGCCGACCAGCACGCTACCGACACCTTCAGGGGTGCCGGTATAGATCAGGTCGCCGGGCCGCAGTTCGAAGTAAGCAGAGAGATTGGAGATAACCTCCGGCACCGACCAGATCAGCTTCGCGATGTCGCTGCGCTGACGATCCTGACCGTCGACTTGTACCCAGATTGCGCCCGCGGTCGGGTGACCGATTCGCGATGCCGGCGCCAGCGGGCCGATCGGTGCCGATTGATCGAAGGCCTTGCCCAGTTCCCAGGGACGGCCTTTGTCGCGCAGTCTCAGCTGCAGGTCGCGGCGCGTCATGTCGAGGCCAACGGCGTAGCCCCATACATGCTCGTTGGCACGCTCAATCGGAATGTCGCGTCCCGCCCTGCCGATCGCAACCACCAGTTCGATCTCGTGCTGAAAGTCACTTGTCTGCGAGGGGTACGGCACTTCGCCGACCTGACCGCGGGCAACCGCCACGATGGCATCGGCCGGCTTGCAGAAAAAGAAAGGCGGCTCGCGGGTTGGATCAAATCCCATCTCCCTGGCATGAGCCGCATAGTTGCGCCCGACACAGTAGATTCGGCGCACAGGAAAGAGCGCGTCAATTCCCTCCACGGGAATGGTTACGGGTGCTTCCGGTTCAAGAACATAGGTCATAGGGAATGATGTACTCAATTTAACTTGAATTAACTCGTTCGGAGCGGCGACTGATAGCCGAGCAAAGCGATCTGAATAAAAGCCTCCCCGCGAGGGGAGGATGGGAGGGGCGGGCCATCAATTCGCCTTTCGCGTATTTCATTCTCTGCGGATGGTTTCAAGTGACCATGAGCGTTGGTTGATGGCTACGGCAAGCGGGTCAACAATTCACCCGCAGATCCGCATGATTTCTCTCGTAGGCTTCGGCGAGTGCGGGATCGCGACGACGCACCTCGGCATGGCTGACCCGGCCAGTGCGCGTCATGTAGCTGTAGGCAAAATCGACAGCCGGCAGGGCAATCAATTCGTCCATCTCCTCGTACCAGCGGATGCTTACATTGGCGGCGTCCAGGATCTTCTTCATCGGCGGCAGACGGCGCTCCTGGTAGAGCGCCAGCGCCTCCGGCAGGCTGCCCGCATCGCGCAGCGCCTTCCACAGCGCGATGGCGTCCTCCATGGCCAGACGGGTGCCGGAGCCGATCGAAAAGTGCGCCGTGCGCAGGGCGTCGCCCATCAGCACGACATTGCCGAAGCTCCACTGCCGGTTCGAGATTGCGGGAAACTGGCGCCAGAAGGACTTGTTGGAAAGTATCGGCGCGCCGTCGAGGTCGACGGCGAACACCCGCTCGCAATGACGGATCGTCTCTGCCTCGCTCATGTCCGCGAACCCGGCACGCCACCAGGTGGCGTCCGTGACCTCGACCAGAAAGGTGCTCATGCGCGGGCTGTAGCGGTAGTGATGGGCGCAGAACACGCCGTGTTCGGTAGTGCGGAAAGTCAGCGACAGGCTGTCGAAGACCTTGCTGGTGCCGTACCAGATGAAACGGTTGCGACGCAGGTCGGTTTCCGTGCCGAACTTGTCCTCGTTCTCGTTGCGCACCCAGGAAAAGGCGCCGTTTGC
>JAPLQZ010000022.1 GCA_026399415.1 Rhodocyclales bacterium
AAGCGCCTTCCAGGCGAGGAACACGTTCTGCGTGCCGGCCTCGTTGAGGCGCAGGTCGCGCACGGCAAAGCCGCCGTGGTAGCTGCTGGTCTTTGCATTGCGGACCACGCGTCCTTCCGCCTCGACCTGGCCGCCGGCGAGATCCAGCGCGGCGAATTTCGAGAGGTAGGGTTGCGCGACCTTGAGCGCCAGACCGCTCAGCTTTACCTGAAGTTCTGCCGCGGCATCGGCCGGCGTGAACTTGCCGGCGATCTCCAGCCGGCCGCCGCTCTTCACGTCCAGGCTGGCCTTGAGCGGCAGCGCCGCCTTGAGATCTTCGCTGAGCCCATCGACCGCAATGGCAATGTTGTCGAGCGCAAGATCCACTGCCGGCGACACGGTTTCGTCGCGAGCGACAAGGCCCAGGCCACTCAGGGCGACATGCTCGACGCGGAAGCGCCACGGCGCCGCCGGCTTCTCCTGGGTCGATGCTGCCGGCCTGGCCGCGACCACAGGCTTCGACGCAGATTTTTCGCTCAGGCCGTCGAGTACGCCGAACAGATCGATCTTGCCCTGCGCATCGCGTCGGGCGCTGAGGCCGCCGCCCTTGATGGTGATCGCCGCCAGCGTTGCCTTGCGTTTTGCGAGATCGACCCTGGCATCGCTCAATACGATGTCATCGAGCCGGAATACCGCCGCCCGCGGCTTGTCTGCAACCACGGCCTCGACACGATTTCCCTGCAGGCGGATGGCGCCAAATGCAAGCTGCTGAGTCCCCAGATCGAAATGGCCGTCCTTGATTTCGACGCGGTCGACGGCAAGCTGCGGCGCGCGGTCGCCCGCCGCTTGCTGCAGCCGCAAAGCTGAAACCGAGAAGCCCATCTGTTCCAGGCTCAGGCTCAGCGTGCCGCCGGCCTGGACCATCCGGTAATCGGCGGCGAGGGCCGCGATGCCGGCGGGCGGTGCAATCGGCAGCTGGTCCTGCAACAGCGGCGCCAGGCGTTTGAGGTCGATCCCGCTCAAGGCGATGCGGCCCTTGCTGGCGATCGGATTGAGGGTGACGTCGCCCTCCCACTCCAGTTGCGCGCCGAACAAGGTTTTCGCCGTCAGCTTGAACTTGCCGGCGTCATCGGGCAGGGTCGATACGTCGGTCAGTTCGAGATCGAGCGGCTCGATGCGCGTGACAAAGGCTGGCGCCACGCGCTGGTCGGTGTATTCGATTTTCGCGCCGCTGACCCGCAACTGCCGGATGTCGAGGCGCGGCAAACCTTTGGACTCCGGTTGCGGCTCCTTGCCTTGCAGCGCGTCGAGCAAGGGGCTCCAGTTGAGGCCGCCTGCCTTGCGCTGGACCAGGCTGCCGTTCAATCCGTCGAGGCGGATCGCATCGAACACCAGTGCGCGCTCGGTCAGGCTCGCCGCCGAGACGTCGACAAAAAGTTCGTCGAAGGAAAGCAGTGACGCACCGGCCGGATCGGTGAGGCGCAGCTCGCGCAGGCGCACGCTCAGCTCCAGCGGATTGATTTCGGGCCGGGCCATGCTCAGGCGATGGCCGGTCTTCCCGGCAATGAACTGCTCAGCCTGCGACTGGATGATCGAGGGCAGCGCCAGCCAGGCAAAAGCGACCATGGCGAGAATCAGGCCGAGGCCGATCAGCGCGGGCTTCTTGAATTTATTCAGGATCGGGTTCGGTTTCATGGTCGTCGTCACAGGCGCAATAGTCCAGGGTAAAGATCATATCCCGCGCGCGCGCCGCCACGGCGCGCTGCCGAATTCCGCGACCAGAAAATCCACCATCGCCCGCACCTTGGGTGACAGGTTGCGGCCGCTGGGATAGGTGGCGAACAGAGGCACCGGCTCGACGTGGTTCCAGTCGGTCAGGATCGGCACCAGTTTGCCGCTGCGGATCGCTTCGCCGACCACGACATCGGTCAGGCGCGTGATGCCGACCCCGGCCACCGCCAGTTGCAGCACGGTCTCGGCATTGTTGGCGCTGACATTGCCGCCGACATGCACGACGCGGATGCCGTCGTCGGTGTCGAAAGGCCAGCGCCGCAGGGCCGGCAAACTGGTGATCGACAGGCAGTTGTGCCGCTGTAGGTCGTCCGGCGTGCGCGGTGTGCCGCATCGTTGCAGATAGGCGGGCGCGGCGCAGATGATCCGCTCCAGGTTGCAGATGCGCCGCGCCACCATCGACGATTCGTCGAGGGGGCCGATGCGAATCGCCAGATCGATGCCTTCTTCCATGGCCGCCAGGGGCTGATCGCTGATGGTGATGTCCAGGTCGACCTCGGGATGCAGCTCCTGGAAGCGCGGAATGACCGGCGTCAACTGATGCATGCCGAAGGCCGAGCCGCAATGCAGGCGCAACAGGCCGCGCGGGCTGGAACCGGCCTGGGTGACCTCGGCCTCGGCCTCGTCCATGGCCGTCAGGATCGGGCGCGCCCGGGCGTAGAAGGCCTCGCCTTCGGCGGTGAGTTGCAGACGGCGGGTGGTCCGGTGCAGGAGCCGGGCGCCGAGCCGGTCCTCCAGGCGCGTCACCAGTTTGGAGAGCGCAGAGGGTGTCAGGCCGAGGTCCCGCGCCGCCGCTGAAAACCCCCCGGTTTCCACGGCACGAACAAAAGCGGTCATTTCGCCGATGCGATCCATGGCGTCATTATTGACTAAATTTCATCAATGTTGTTCCTATCCGACTGATTGTATTCATATCAAAATGTAATTAGAGTTCAGTCATGCGGTGTTGCACCGCACCATCACAGGAAACCATCATGAACCCGATCGATATTGTCAGGATTGAACAGGAAGCCCGGCAACTCCGTGCCAAGGAACTGCAACGCATCGAAGGCCTCATCGCCGCGCGTCTCGGCTTGTACGGCCGGCTACTGGCCGCCACGGCCCTGTCAGCGCTGGCGGCAATCGGCGAAAGCCTGCGCCCGCTGTTCTCCTGGAACCCGAAGACCGGCCATTCTTCCTGACGCCGGCCCGCGCGCCAATAACCCCGGCGCCTGACTACCCCACTTTGGGCGCTTGCCGCGCACCCAGAACTGCTCCTGCCGTCACGGCGCCCAACCCGGCCAGCGCCAGCAGCGATAGTGGTTCGTCCAACACCGGCACCGCCGCCAGTGCCGAAAGCCCCGGCACCACCGCCATCAGCAGGGCGACGGTTTGCGGGCCGAGATGGCGCACCGCCAGCGTGTACAACAGCATGGCGACAAACACCACCAGCACGCCCTGATACACCGCCTGCATGAGTATTTCAGCGACCGGTGCCTGGGCCAGGGTGCTCGGCAGGAATAGCCACCAGAGCGGCAGATACACCACCGCGCTGCCCAGGGTCGTGGTCACCGTCGCGGTCAGCGGCGTTACCGGATAGCGCCGCAGCAGCAGGGTAAAAGTGGCCCACGCCGATGAACCGCAGAGGAACAAGGCGTCGCCTACCATCTGCGTGCCGGTGACCTGCGAGCCATGCCAAAGCGTATCGGCGGCGGTCAGCATGATGCCGGCAAGAACCAGCCCGAGCGCAATGCGCTGCGCCTGCGAAGGCGCCTGCCTGAGCCACAGCCAGGCGATGACGGCGGTCTCAAAGGGCAACGCGCCGGGCATCAGCACTGCGGCGTGGGCCGCCGGCGCCAGGCGGAAGGCCGAATACACGGTAATCGCATAACCGATGCCGCCGAACAGCGAAAACAGCGCGACCACCTTGAGCGGCGGCAGCATCACGCGCGGCAGGAAGCACACGGCGATCAAGGCGCCGACGCCAAAGCGCAGCGCGGCCACATCCCAGCCGGTCAGCATGCCCTTGCCGCCGGCGCGCGAAACCAGGATGAAGCCGGTCCAGATGCAGATGGTGGCCGTGACCGCGACCCAACCGGCGCGGGAGGTGGATGAAGCCGCGTTCAAGGCAGGCGGCGATAGCGCCCGCGATGGAATATCAACGGCGGCTTGTCCTGGCGATGGAAGTTCTCGACATGACCGACAAATATCAGGTGGTCGCCACCGGGATAACGCATCTCGTTGCGGCACTCGAACCAGGCGCAGCAGCCCGGCAGCATCGGCGTGCCGTTAGCGCCGACTTCCAGATCGATGCCGGCAAACGGGTCGCCCTGCGCCTGCGAAAAACGTAGCGAAAATTCCTCCTGGTCCGCGGCGAGCACGTTGATCGCATAATGCCGGCACCCCTCGAAGGTCGCCAGCGCGGACGCGTTAAGACCAAGACTCCACAACACCAGCGGCGGCTCGAGCGAGACCGAGGCGAAGGAATTTATGGTGACGCCCACCGGTTGCCCGTCCGCGCCGTGCGCAGTGACAACCGTCACGCCGGTGGCGAACTCCCCGAGCGCATGGCGCAGGGTGCGTCTTTCAACAAGGTACTGATCCGGCTGGTTCATTGGGGCGGGTCGTCAAGAGGCTCTAAAATTCGGGGAACTTGTTTATTTATCGGGAGCACCTGATGGGCATCGTGAATCGTATCGGCACTCCGCTTTCTCCTTCCGCCACGCGCGTGATGCTTCTGGGTTGCGGCGAGTTGGGCAAGGAGGTCATTATCGCATTGCAACGGCTGGGTTGCGAGGTGATCGGTGTCGATCGCTATGCCGATGCGCCGGGCATGCAAGTGGCGCATCGCAGCCATGTCGTCACCATGACCGACGGCGCCGCCTTGCGCGCGCTGATCGAGAAGGAGAAGCCGCATCTGGTGGTGCCCGAGATCGAAGCCATCGCCACCGCCACGCTGGTCGAGATCGAGCGCGACGGCGTCGCCGGACATTTTCCCGAATTCATTCCGACCGCGCGTGCGGCGCAATTGACCATGAACCGTGAGGGGATACGTCGCCTGGCGGCGGAAGAACTCGGCCTGCCCACGTCGCCCTACCAGTTCGCCGATTCGCTGGCCGAAATGCAGGCAGCCATCGACGGCGCGAATTGTGGTGGAGTGGGATTTCCCTGCGTGGTCAAGCCCGTGATGTCCTCCTCCGGCAAGGGCCAGTCGCTGCTGAAAACCCAGGCCGACGTGCAGATCGCGTGGGATTACGCGCAGGCCGGCGGCCGTGTTGGCGCGGGGCGCGTGATCGTCGAGGGCTTCATCGATTTCGACTACGAGATCACCCAGCTCACGGTGCGCGCCGTCGGTGCCTCCGGCAATGTCGAAACCTTCTTCTGCGAACCGATCGGCCATGTCCAGGTCAAGGGCGACTATGTCGAATCCTGGCAGCCGATGGCAATGACGCCGGGCGCCCTGCAAAAATCGCGCGACATCGCCCGCGCCGTCACCGGCAACCTCGGCGGCCGCGGCATCTTCGGCGTCGAGTTGTTCGTCAAGGGCGATCAGGTGTGGTTCTCCGAAGTCAGCCCGCGCCCGCATGACACGGGCCTGGTGACCCTGGCAACGCAGCGCCTGTCCGAATTCGAACTGCATGCGCGGGCGATCCTCGGTCTGCCGGTCGACACCTCGCTGCGCCGCCCCGGCGCCTCGGCCGTGATCTATGGCGGCCTGGAAGAAAAGGGCATCGCCTTCGAAGGTGTGGCACACGCGCTGCAAGTACCCGAATCGGATCTGCGCCTGTTCGGCAAGCCCGAGAGTTTCGTCAAGCGGCGCATGGGCGTGGCGGTGGCGAACGCCGACACCACCGACGAAGCGCGGACACGGGCGAAGCTCGCGGCGAGCCGCGTGAAACCCGTCAAGGGGTGAAAGCGCATTTGCCCGAATTTGCGCAGCGGCTGATCCGCTGGCACAGGCGACACGGCCGCCACGATCTGCCGTGGCAGAACACCACCGATCCCTACCGCGTCTGGCTGTCGGAAATCATGCTGCAGCAGACGCAGGTGGCGACGGTGATTCCGTATTACCTGCGTTTTCTCGAACACTTTCCGACGCTGGCGGATCTCGCCACCGCCCCCGTCGAAGAGATCATGGCGCTGTGGAGCGGACTCGGCTACTACGCCAGGGCGCGCAACCTGCACGCCGCTGCAGGCGCCGTGATGGCCGAACACCACGGCGCTTTTCCGCGCGACGCGGCGCAGATCGCGCAACTGCCCGGCATCGGCCGCTCGACCGCCAACTCCATTGCCACTTTCTGCTTCGGTGCCCACGCGCCGATACTCGACGGCAACGTCAAGCGCGTGCTGTGCCGCGCCTTCGGCATCGAGGGTTTCCCCGGCAGCAGCGCGGTGGAGAAACGTCTCTGGGCGCTGGCCGAAGAACTGATGCCGAAGCGCCACGGCCCCATCCACAACCAGGCGCAGATGGATCTCGGCGCCATGGTCTGCACCCGCGGCAAGCCGCGCTGCGAGGCCTGTCCGCTCGATGACATTTGCGTCGCCCGCGCCACCGGCCGCATCGGGGAACTGCCGCAGGCCAAACCGCGCCGCGAAATTCCGCAACGCCATGCGACGCTGCTGGTACTGCTGCACGACAATAGGGTGCTGCTCGAAACCCGTCCGCCGGCCGGCATCTGGGGCGGGTTGCTGTCGCTGCCGGAACTGCCCGCAGGCGCCGAGGCGCAGCAATGGGCCGAGCGGCGCTGCGCCTGCCGCGTCATCGCCGTGTCGCCAGCGCCGACTCTTGTGCATGCCTTCAGCCACTTCCGCCTGCACATCATGCCGCTGAGAATGCAGGTCGTACCTTTGCTGCGCGCCATGGAGGCAAACCAGCAGTGGCTCGCGCTCGATGCACTGGCCGCTGCCGCGCTGCCTGCACCAGTGCGGCGGATACTCGAGCAGGCCGTGTCAGTTGAAAGGGTTCGACAGGACGAATGACAGGATCGCGATGGCGGCGAAAAGCATTAGCGGCAGGGCGATCCAGAAAATGCGCCGCAGCCCGGACTGATTGGACCCCAGGTCGGGCCAGCCGTCGAGCATGAAGCCGAAGACGACGCCGCGACCGGCACGCCATTGCAGGTTCCACAGCAAACCGGCAGCGACGTAGAGCGTCGACGAGGCGCCGATGTTGGCCAGCCAGGTTTCCGGGTAGATGCCGTCGCGCCAGACCAGGTAGATGTCGTAGCACCAGCTCGCCGAGAACATCCAGGCGCAGGCGGCGACGTAGGCCTGCTGCGCCGGCGCGCGCCGGCGCAGGGCCAGGTAGATGACGCCGATGGCCCAGGGCGCCGTGACGAAAGTCAGCACCGACATCAGCAGCGCATCGGCATAGTCCCAGGTCGGGTCGCCGGTATGGGGCGCGATCAGCGTGATGCCGGCGGTGGCGATGGCAAACGTCGCCAGCTTCCATGGCGCGCCGAGATAGCGCCAATAGCTGCGGTGCGAGAACGCGAATGCCGGCCTGTCGCGGAGATAAATCACCCATGCGATAACGCAGGCGGCAGTCCATGCCGCAATGTAGGCGATGAAAAACGGAGCCATGCCTTGCATTCGCTCAGATGTCCGGCAGCAAGCCCTTGCTTTCAAGAAAGCGATAGATGATTTCGAGGCGGTCGATGCTGTCCTCGATCTCCAGCAGCTTCTGCCTGGCGACCAAAGGAATCGGCAGTACTTCGGCATAGCGCATGCCCAGCCAACCGGCGTCGAAGAAGCGGTGCGGCGTGGCGGGAGCATTGGGCGCACCGGCAGCCATCTCGCCGACAATGACACGCAGCAGCGGCACCAGGCGCGCATAAGAGCCGGGAACAGGCAGCACGCTGGGTGCGGCAATTAGTTCGACCTCGCCGCGCAACAGGCCTGAATCCTCGGTCCAGTGGCGCAGCAAACGAAAGCTCTCGCCGCCTTGCGCGATGATGTTGAGCACTCCAAGCTGCGCCATGTCCCAGTCGGCAATGTGCGCGAGAGTTCCCACCGCATGCGGTTCGGCCGGCTTCCGGCCGGCACGGGCGACCTCCTCGCCACGCGCGATCAGACAGATGCCGAAGGAACTGGACTCCTTCAGACAAACCTTGGCCATGTCCATGTAGCGCTGCTCGAAGATCCGCAGCGGCAGCCGTCCGCCGGGGAAAAGCACCGACTGCAGGGGAAACAGCGGAATGATCATGAGCCGGGGTTCACCGCGACAGGCGCGGCGACCGGGGCCTCAAGCAGGCGTGCCGCCACCAGGCCGTTGATGGCGCCGAAGACCAGGGCCGCCGTGGCGAACAGCGGCAGCAGATAGAACACGCCGTCATGCGGCACCAGCCAGACACGGGCGAGCAGCAGCTGGCCGCCGATGTGGGCGAAAGCCGCCAGCACGCTGGCCGAGACCGGGCCAAAGAAGCGCGGCGGCAGATGCTGCGCCAGCGCCAGCACGCCCAGGCTGCACAACGCCCCGGACAACGCGAGGAAAAACCCCGGTGCGAGAAACTGGCCGATCACCAGGCTGCCCGCCACCACGCGCAGCAGGCTGACCCAGGCCGCATCGCGCCAACCATAGCGCGCCAGCACTACCAGCACGATGATGTTGGCCAGCCCCGGCTTGATGCCGGGCAGCGGACTCGGCAGGGCGGCCTCGGCGACGGTGAGCGCGATCGCCGCCGCCGCATAACGTGCGATGCGGTAGTCATCGGCGGTGACCGGCAGTTCAATAGTTGAGGGTGTCATACGCCCCATTCTGGCCGCTGCGTCCTGAAAGTTGCAGCGTGACGTGATTCGGCGCGCAGATCGCCACGGCATTGGCGCGCGTCAGCCAGCCCTGCTGCACGCAGTACTGGCGCGGACCGGGATCGGAGAGCACACGGGCGCGGCCGGGCTGGACCTCGATCACCGTGGTGCCGATGGCGCCGGTAAGCTCGTACTTGCGCGCAACGTTCAACGCCAGTTCGGTCACCACTTGGCCGTCGCGCTTGACGATCGCGCGATCCGCCGTGCCACCGCGCCACAACAACGGATAGGACGCCGCGACCAGCACGCCGGCAACCAGCAGCAGCAGCCAGTCGCCGGACTTTAGCAGCGTGCGCCACTGCGCATGGCCCGCTCCGGCGGCATGCGCCAGCAGTTCACGCAGGCCGTCGGGAATCCTGTCGCTCATTCGATCAGGCTGCGATGGCGGACCAGTACCCGCGCCGATCCGCGAAAATGCGTGGCAAGTCTTTCGGCGAGATACACCGAACGATGCTGGCCGCCGGTGCAGCCGATGCCCACCGTCAGATAGGAGCGGTTGTCGCGGATATACGCCGGCAGCCAGTCGCCGATGAAGCGGCGGATGTCGGCCTCCATGCGCGCCACTTCGGGTTGCGCTTCGAGGAAGCTGATCACCGCGGCATCGCACCCCGTAAGCAAACGCAGCTCCGGGTCGTAATGCGGGTTGGGCAGGCAGCGCACGTCGAACACCAGATCGGCATCGAGCGGAATGCCGTTCTTGAAGCCGAAGGATTCGAACAGCAGCGTCAGCCCGCTGCGCTCGTCGAGCGCCGCGAACTCCTTGACGCAGGCGCGCAGGGCATTGGGCCGCAGGCTGCTGGTGTCGATATGGTGGCCGAGCGAGGCCAGCATCTCCAGTGCCTCGCGCTCGCGGGCGATGGCCTCTTCCAGCGTCACGTCCTCTCCGGCCAGCGGATGACGGCGGCGGGTTTCGGAAAAGCGCTGGATCAGCACATCGGTGCGCGCATCGAGAAACACGAAGCGCAGCGTGACACCCTGCGCTTCGAGATTGCGCAACTGCGGCGGCAGCGCCGCAATGCTCGACCCGCCGCGCATGTCCACCGCCACCGCCACCAGCTCGTGCCCCTCCAGCCGCAGATGCCCGATCAGCTCCGACAGCAGCGGCGCCGGCAGATTGTCGACGCAGTAATAGCCGGAATCCTCCAGCACATTGAGGGCGATGGATTTGCCGGAACCGGAAAGGCCGCTGATGAGCACGACTTGCATGGGTGAAAGGATAGCGGATTACGGCAGGCGGCGGTAATTGCACAGCTTGTCCGTTGTTCGCATATTTGCTAACATCGCGACATGCATTCCGAGGTCGAGTAGTTCAACGAACGCATCCTCGCCGGGAATTGAAGCTGGCGCACAAACGCAAGAAGGAGGTGTTGCATGGCTGAACTGAAATTCAATCCGATTCGCCACAGCCACAAGGAATTCCTTGCCAAGGCTGCGGCTCGCAAAGGCTTTGTCGAGGCATACGACGCGCTCGCCCTCGAATACCAGCTTGCCGATCAGATGCTCAAGGCGCGGTCGCGTGCCGGGCTGACACAGGACGCAGTGGCCGAGCGGATGGGAACGACGAAGAGCTCGATTTCAAGGCTCGAGTCCGCCGCCAAGCACGCCCCGTCGCTGGCAACGCTAAAGCGCTACGCGCGGGCGGTTGGCTGCGAGCTGCAAGTACGTTTGGTGCCACAAAAGGCAGCCTGACGGCGAAGCGAATCGCCGTGTCGCCAGCGCCGACTTTTCGGGAACGATTGGCGCCGCGAACACAATAACCGAGACCCCTTATCACTCCGGGGTAACAAACATGCGCGATCATCGTAAATCTCCGCTGGCGCACCTAGTGAGCCAGTCAGGTCTGAAAATAGGTGCATCTTCACAAAGTGAGCACGCCATGAAAATCAGTCGAGCAATAACGTCTCATGGCCTTGAATTTCCCGAACCCACTTCAGAAATATCTGCGATCCGAGACCTGACCGTAGCGATAGCTGAAGCCGAAGCCATGATTGCTGACGACCAAAAGAATTTGGCTTCCGAATCAGCGTGGCTGGATTCTCTTCTCGCTGAAGCCGAAACCGCAACGAACAAGCGGTACTTAAAACTAGCCAAGAAAGCATGTCGCCTCGGTATTGAAGCATGGAAATCAAGCATCGCGGCTTGGCAGAATGACATCGATACCTATAAGGCGGAAATTGATGCCATCCTGAAGGACACTCCTGAAGCCAGGCAGGACAACTAGCACGAACTACTGGGGCAACCTTCACATTAAGCAAGAGGACATCGTCATGGATCGCTTCTATGTTTACGTCTACATTGACCCTCGGAACTACGAAGAGTTCTACTTCGGCAAAGGCAGAGGTTCGCGCAAGGAGGCGCACTTATCAGACACATCAGGTTCGGGAAAGACGCGTCGTATCGCCGCAATTCACAAGGCAGGGTTGAAGCCGATTATTCGTGTCATTGCCCGTGACCTCACCGAACATGACGCGCTTCTGGTAGAAAAGACACTGCTATGGAAACTCGGTCGCCAGCTTACAAACGTCTCGTCGGGGCACTACGCAGAAAACTTCCGACCACACGACACGCTGCACCTTGACCTTTCTGGTTTCGACTATCAGCGTGGCATCTACTACTACAACGTCGGAGAAAGTCCGCATCGTGATTGGGACGATTACGTCGAGTTCGGGTTCATATCGGCTGGCCAAGGCGTTCGATGGCGCGACGCGATGCTTGGGTTTCAGGAAGGCGACGTCGTGGCAGCTTATCTCAAGAAATGCGGCTTTGTCGGTGTCGGCAGAATCACCGCACGCGCCAAACCGATTCGAGATGTCACGATCCGCGGAAAGGCGATACTGAAGCACAAACTCCGATGCAAGAACATGGGCGATAACGCCGGCTCGGATGACCTCTGCGAATATGTCGCTCTAGTAACATGGGAAAAGGCGTTGGACCGCGCGCAGGCAAAGTGGAAACCAAAGGCGGACCTTTATACGACCACTCATGTACGAGCATCTCTCGATGGCCAGCCTAAAACCGTCAAGTTTCTTGAAGAAGCATTTGGGTTGAACATCCGTGCACTTGTGGCCTAACAACACGGGTCAAGGGACGCTGCGCGATAAAGCGCCGTGCAGCGCCCCTGATCTTCGCCGTTCTGCCTCATCAATCAGGAGCATCTAGCCATGTCGAAGTACAAGAAGGTCGACGTATCTGAACAGCAACTCGAAGACCTAATTCGCCAAAGCTCCGACCTCATCGAGGAGGGCTTGATCTTCGTCGATCATCAGCAGCAAGCTGCTGGCGGTCGCCTTGACGTTCTGTTCGTTGACAGCGGACGTTCGTTAGTCGTCGCGGAGCTAAAAGTCATCGAAGACGATGGCATGCTTTTCCAATGTCTGGACTACTACGATCACGTGGCTGCAAGAATTGAAACCTACGCACGGCTCTATCGAAGCCATAACGTCGATCCGACTCAGCCAGTTCGCTTACTTCTTGTCGCGCCGAGCTTCTCTCAAACCCTCATCAATCGGTGCAAGTGGATAGATGCACCCATTTCTCTCTTTACATACTCGTGCATCAAGTTGGAGAACAGCGACGACATCATTCCGGTCTTTTCTGAACAGGCAATCCCCTCTCCGCCCGATACGGTCGTTGTTCACAAGCTCGATGACCATTTGTCGTACATCACGGATGCGGAAGTCCGCGCCAACGTGTCCAAAGTGCTAGGGAAACGCTGAATAAGCCACTGCAAAATTCAGTGACAAACTGAAATCGAGACGAAATCGTGACGCCAATGTCATTTTCATCAAATAATGGGCCTGCTTTGAGCCGGAACGCGTGGTATTTCGCCTCATTCTGCTC
>JAPLQZ010000276.1 GCA_026399415.1 Rhodocyclales bacterium
GCTTAGCCTGGCGCACGGCGTGTTAGCGTTTCTGGAGCAAGTACAGTGGCTTTGGCTGCCCGACCTGCCGGCGATGCTTGTCGCGGGGTATTTGACCTGGCTCTGGTGGAGTCGCGCAGCGATGGCGAACCGCATGCTGACTGTCCTGCATGTCGCTTTTGCCTGGCTGGGTCCGGCATTTGGCCTGTCTGCCTTGCAGAGCCTGTTGCACGATGTGACGCCGGGGTTTCTTGGCCAGGCGCCGCTGCATGCGCTGACCCTCGGCTTCTTCGCCTCGATGCTGCTCGGCATGGCATCGCGGGTGACGATGGGGCATTCAGGCCGGCCGGTGGCGGCCGATGAGGTAATGTGGCGGGCATTCTGCACGATGCAGGCGGCGGCGCTGCTGCGGGTGGTCAGCGAACTGCCCGCGCTGCCCGGTGCGTACCACCTGATGTGGCTGTCATCAATGCTTTGGCTGGGCGCCTTCGCCCTGTGGGTCTGGCGTTATGCGCCAGCTTGCTGGCGTCCGCGCGAGGATGGCAAACCGGGCTAGCGGCTAATGTATATCCTGGTCAAATACGTGCATGTAGTCAGCGTGGTGTTGAGCGTGACAGGCTTCTTTCTGCGCGGCCTTCTGATCATTCGCGCTTCGCCATTGATGAACGCGCGCTGGATCAAGGTGCTGCCCCACATCAACGACACCATCCTGCTGATTGCGGCCTTGTCGCTGGCCGTGATGTCGGAGCAGTATCCGTTTGTCGTCGGCTGGGTTACCGCGAAAGTGCTGGGGGTGATTGCCTACATCATCCTGGGATCTCTGGCGTTGCGGGCGGGGAGCACGCGGCCGATGCGGATCGTTTGCTGGCTGGCGGCGCTGGTGGTATTCGGCTGGATCGTTTCGGTGGCCCTGATGCGCCAGCCGATGGGCTTCCTGGCAGCGCTGGCCTAGCGGAAACCGGACTAGCGGATACGCCCGTCGGGCGGAGCCAGCAGGGTCTTGAGCCGGGGAATATCGAGAATGCGGATGTGCTTTTGTTGCACGGAGATCAGGCCTTCGTCCTGAAAACGGGAGAAGGCGCGGCTCACGGTTTCCAGCTTGAGGCCGAGATAGGAGCCGATTTCCTCACGCGTCATGCGCAGGTGAAACTCGGTCGGCGAGTAGCCGCGAGCGGTGAAGCGCTGCGAAAGATTGAGCAGGAAGGCGGCCAGACGCTCTTCTGCGCGCATCGTGCCGAGCAGCATCATGACGCCGTGGTCGCGCACAATCTCGCGGCTCATGACCTTGTGCAGGTGACGCTGCAGGGAGCGAATCTCGCTGGAAAGCATTTCCAGTTCGGTGAACGGGATCAGGCACACCTCGCTGTCTTCCAGGGCCACCGCATTGCAGGTGTGCACCTCGGTGCTGATACCGTCCATGCCGAGAATCTCCCCTGCCATCTGGAAACCTGTCACCTGATCGCGTCCGTCTTCGGTCAGCACGTCGGTCTTGAAAAACCCCGCCTTGACGGCAAAGATGGACTCGAAAACGTCGCCGGCACGATACAGGTGCGTTCCGCGCTTCAGCTTGCGCGCGCCGCCGATCAGGTTGTCGAGACGACCCATGTCGTCTTCCGAAAGGCCAAACGGCAGACACAGTTCGCGCAGGTTGCATTGCGCACAGGCGAGCTTGAGTCCCGGAGTGATGAGCGGGATTACATTCTGTTTGACGTTTGCGTGCACTTCTGTTTGACGTTTGCGTGCACGCTGCCTGCATTACCCTGTGACGGGTACCCCTTTGATCTGTGTCAATGCAACTTTCCGGCGATTGCGGCATCATACATATTCGCGCAAGCTTGCCGTGCTTGCCGCAATCCCGTACCTTTGCCCAATGGATTATCAGGAACTAATCTTCGACCCACAGGTCATTCGACGCTTCGATGTAAATGGGCCGAGATACACCTCCTATCCGACCGCCGACCGTTTCGTCGAGGCCTTCGGCGCTGATGACTACACGCGCTGGCTTGGACAGAGGACGGTGGGAGGCATAGGCCGACCGCTGTCATTATACGTCCACATCCCTTTCTGCAACACCATCTGCTACTACTGCGCCTGCAACAAGATCATCACCAAGGATCAGTCGTTCAACTGCACTTTGGCGGCGGTACGCCAACCTTCCTTTCGAACGACGAAATGTGCCGGCTGATGGATATCATCCGCAAACATTTCCGCTTGTTGCCGGGGGGTGAATACTCGATTGAGGTCGATCCGCGCAAGGTGGATCGCGAGACCGTAAAGCTGCTCGGCGAACTGGGTTTCAACCGCATGAGCGTTGGCGTGCAGGATTTCTCGCCCGAAGTGCAGGTGGCCGTGAATCGGGTGCAAAGTCTGGAAGAAACCAAACTGGTGATCGATTCGGCGCGCGAGTTTGGTTTCAAGGGAATCTCGGTCGACCTCATCTATGGCCTGCCTAAGCAGAACGTGATCAGCTTCAACCATACGCTTGACGAGGTCCTCAAGCTCGATCCTGATCGCCTTTCGATTTACAACTATGCCCACCTGCCGAGTTTGGCCAAGCCGCAGCGGCGGATCAATGAATCCGATTTGCCGACGCCTGACGCACGCTTGCAGATTCTGCAACTGGCGATCCGTCGGCTGACCGACGCGGGTTATGTATTCATCGGCATGGATCACTTCGCCAAGCCGGATGACGAACTTGCCGTGGCGCAGCGCCAGGGTCGCCTGCATCGCAATTTCCAGGGCTATTCGACGCATGCCGAGGCCGACCTGATGGCCTTCGGCGTTTCCGCCATCGGCAAGGTAGGGCCCAGCTACTGCCAGAACGTGCGGACTCTCGATGAGTACTACGACCGGCTCGATCAGGGCGTGCTGCCCGTATTTCGCGGCATAGAGCTGAATGCGGACGATCTATTACGCCGCAGCATCATCCAGGCGCTGATGTGCCATTTCGAACTCTCCATTGAATCCATCGAGATTGCCCACCTGATTGACTTCAAGTCCTACTTTTCATCTGAAATTGAAGACTTGCGGGAAATGGCAAAGGGCGGCCTGCTTTCCATCGACGACCAGTGGATCAGCGTTCTGCCGCGGGGCCGCTTGCTGGTGCGCGGCATCGCCATGGCGTTTGACCGCTATCTGCGCACCGACCGCGAACGCGTCCGCTATTCCAAAGTTATCTAGCGACGCTCGGTGCCTGATAGCGGTTTTCTCGCGGTTTTCCTGATCGGCCTGCTGGGCGGAGTGCATTGCGCCGGAATGTGTGGCGGCATCGTCTCGGCGCTGAGCCTGCAAACGCCGGGTGCCACGGTGAGGTCCGGCCCGGCATGGCCCATCCATCTTGCCTATAACCTCGGGCGCATCGCCAGCTACTCCATTGCCGGTGCCCTGATCGGTGCATTGGGCAGTCTCGGGCTGTTGCTCAACAACTGGCTGCCGGTGCAGATGACCCTGTATGTCGCTGCCAACCTGATGATAGTGGCGCTCGGCCTCTACCTCACCGGATTGACCCGGACGCTGGCTTTTGCCGAGCATGCCGGCCAATGGCTGTGGCAGCGGGTGCAACCGGCGACCCGGCGCTTTCTTCCGGTGCACGGCGTGGCCCAGGCCTTTCCGCTTGGCATGCTGTGGGGCTGGCTGCCCTGCGGCCTGGTCTATGGCGTGCTGACAATGACGCTGCTGTCCGGCAGCGCGGCGCGCGGCGCTGCAATCATGTTGGTCTTCGGACTCGGCACCCTGCCCAACCTGATGCTCGCCGGGCTTCTGCTGGTCCGCTTTCGCGGCATCATCCAGGGACGTGCGCTGCGTCTTGGTTCCGGCTTGATCGTGCTGGCCTTCGGCTTATGGGGCCTGTTCAATGCCACGGTGCTGGGTGGCAAGCTGTGGCAGGGAGTGGTCTGCCACGTTTGAGAGTCGGCGCTCGCGGGACGGCGATGAATGCGGTGTGAGCGATGCGAACCTTGCGGCGGGGCAGGCGTGGCCGCATAATTAGACTTTACTAATGTTCCAGTGGAAATATCCATGACTGACAGCAGTCGCGAAACCGTAGAACTGGCGCTGGGGGGCATGACCTGCGCGACCTGCGCAGGCCGCATCGAGAAGCAGCTCAACAAGCTGCCCGGAGTCGAGGCGGTGGTTAATCTCGCCGCCGAACGGGCACATGTGCGCTACGCACCCGATGAAGTGGACGTTGGTCGCTTGATCGCCACGGTGGTGAAGACCGGCTTTACCGCCGCTGTCTCTACCGCCGACACGCGCGCCGACGAGAAGGCGGAAAAAGTCGCGATCTATCACGATGAACTTCGGCGCTTCTGGATTGCCGCCGCGCTGACCTTGCCGCTGGTGGCGCAGATGGCCTTCATGTTCGGCGCCGGGGCCCATGACGACATGCTGCCGCGCTGGCTGCAACTGCTGCTGGCGACTCCGGTGCAGTTCTGGATCGGCTGGCGTTTTTACGTCGGAGGCTTCAACGCACTACGTGGCGGCGCGGGCAACATGGACGTGCTGGTGGCGCTCGGCACCACTATGGCCTGGGCTTACAGCTTCGTCGTCACGGTTGCCAATCTCCATCATCAGCACGTCTATTTCGAGGCGTCGGCGACGGTCATCACGCTGGTGCTGCTGGGCAAGATTCTCGAAGCGCGGGCCAAGGCAAAAACTTCGGCCGCCATCGAGGCGCTGGCGAAACTCCAGCCGCAGACGGCGCGCATCGAGCGTGACGGCCAACTGGTCGATGTTGCGGTGGCAACGCTGATTCCCGGCGACGTTTTCGTCGTCCGCGCCGGCGAGGCGGTGCCGGTGGATGGCGAGGTCATCGAAGGCGCATCGTCGGCCAACGAATCCATGCTGACCGGCGAGAGCCTCCCGGTCACCAAAGCTGCGGGCGATCGCGTGTTCGCCGCGACGATCAATGGCGATGGCCTGTTGCGCTGCCGCGCCACCGGCGTTGGCAGCCACACGCTGCTGGCCGGCATCATTCGTTTGGTCGAAGAAGCGCAGGGTTCGAAGGCACCGGTGCAGCGACTGGCCGACAAGGTGGCGGCGATCTTCGTGCCGGTGGTGACCGTAATCGCGCTGCTGACATTCGTTGCGTGGTGGGCCTTGGACGGCGACTTTACCCAGGCGCTGGTGAATGCGGTGGCGGTGCTGGTAATTGCCTGCCCCTGCGCTCTGGGCCTGGCGACGCCGACCGCGATCATGGTCGGTACCGGGCAGGGCGCCAGGGCCGGCGTGCTGATCCGCAATGCCGTGGCGCTGGAACTCGCGGAAAAGTTGAAGGTGCTGGTGGTAGACAAGACGGGCACTCTGACCGAGGGGCGGCCGGTGGTGACCGATGTGATTCCTGCAACAGTCGGCGCTGGCGACACGGCGTCCGCAAGGGATACCGTCCCCGGCACAGCCGGGGACATAATTTTGCTGCAACTGGCGGCGAGTCTCGAACAGGGCTCGACGCATCCGCTCGCCGCGGCGATTGTGGCGCGAGCCAAGGCCGACGGACTCGCACTATCGACGCCGCAGAACGTATTGACGAGCGCGGGCAGGGGTCTTCAGGGCGAAGTCGATGGCCGTCGTGTGCAACTCGGCTCTGTAACATGGATCAAGGAACAGGGCTGGTCCGCGCCGCAGGCGGACGAACTGGCTCAGGCCGGCCGCAGCGTCGTCGCGGTGGTGGCCGACGAAATCCTGCTCGGCTTCATCGGCATCGCCGATCCGCTGCGTGCCAGTTCAGCCGCTGCCGTGATGCGCCTGAACCGCCTCGGCATCGAGGTCGTGATGCTTACCGGCGACAATGCTGGCACGGCACAGGCCGTGGCTCACGAGGCCGGCATCGAGCATTTCGAGGCCGAGGTATTGCCGGGCGACAAGGCGGCAGCGGTGAATAAACTCAAGGGCGCTGGCCGCCTGGTCGGCATGGCCGGCGATGGCATCAACGATGCGCCCGCGCTGGCCGCGGCCGACGTCAGTTTCGCGATGGCGGCGGGGTCGGACGTCGCGATGCAGGCGGCCGACGTAACGGTCGCCGATGCGATTTCGCTCTCGCGCGCGACGCTTTCCAAGATCCGGCAGAATCTGTTCTTCGCCTTCATCTACAACGTACTCGGCATTCCGCTGGCGGCGCTGGGCATGCTGAACCCGGTGATCGCCGGCGCGGCGATGGCGATGAGCTCGGTGTCGGTGGTGAGCAACTCCCTGCTCCTGAGAAACTGGAAACCAGACAAGGACTGACATGGAAACGACAACAATCAAGGTAGGCGGAATGTCTTGTGGCGGTTGCGTGAAAAGCGTTACCGGGGTGTTGACTGCGCTCGACGGTGTAGCGAAGGCGGAGGTTTCGCTGGAGCAGAAGCAGGCGGTGGTGGAGTTCGACGCGGCGAAGGTGAATCGCGCGCAGCTGACCCAGGTGATCGAGGACGCAGGCTTCGACGCTTCCTGATCCAGACGCAGGATTCAGCGATGGAACTGAAGTATCCAGGCGGCAACAATGGCGCTGGTCGCGGCGGCATAGGGCAGCATCGCCGCCAGCGTGGCACGAATTCCGGCGTTTGTACGGAGCAGGCGGAAGCCCAGATATAGCGACCACAGCACGGCTCCGCTCAGAATTCCATCCCGTGCCCACGTCAGCCAGGCGAAGCTGAAACCCTCGGCGCGCAACTGAGTCAGGGTCAGCATGGTCAGACCCAGAAACAGGCTGGCACCGCCCAGCGGGGTCAGGCCCAGAGCGATTCGGCGCCAGTCGGCATGCGCCAGTCGTGCTGCGGTGACGAGGTTCGCGAAGATGAAGCCGCCCAGTATCAGCGTCACGCTGCCGATATAGACAAGGATGCCGATGCCATCAAGCCAGGTGAATACATCGTTGGCTTCGGGGTAGCGGGTCAGCAGCCACCAGGCGGGGCTGTTGTCGAGCGGCCAGAGTATTTCGCGCGTCACGAGCCATTCAGCCGCCGCCGTCTTGGCGGCGACGAACCACGGATTCGCGCTCCACTGAAAGGCACCCATGGCCACTCCGAAAATGCCGAATACCAGCAGCAGCGCCTCCGCGGTGCCGGCGTGCTGCAAGCCCAGAATTTCGGCATTCGGCGAACGCGGCGCCAGCACGACGGCCTCGCGGTGGCCGCTGCAACGGCCGCAGGCGTGGCAGTGCGCCATGCCCTGCAAGTGTTTGACGTCGAGCAGCGGCGCGCAATCGACGGCGGCGCGCTGCTCCGGGTGGCGTTCCCACGCGGCGCGATCAACGCGAAACGCGAACGGCGCCAGCCGTGCCAGCAGCGCGAAGACGCCCGACACGGGGCACAGGAAGCGACACCAGACGCGCTTGCCCTTGCCCCACAGATAACCGGCGACCATGGCCGCCACGGTGGAGCCGCCGAGGATCAGCAGCACGGCCTTGGGATATTCGTAGACGCTGATGAGCTGGCCGTAGATCGTGGTCAGCGCGAAGGCGACCACGGGCCAGCCGCTCCAGCGCACCCATTTCGGGATCGCGTCGCCGCGGCCATGGCGGCTGACGAACTCGGTCAGCGCGCCTTCGGGGCAGAACACGCCGCACCAGACGCGGCCCATCAGCATCATCGAGAGGATGACGAAAGGCCACCAGACGCCCCAGAAGGCGAATTGGGCGAAGAGCACGAGCTTGTCGTGCCATGGGGTAAGGGTCGGCATCTTCTCCTGCAGGACCGGCTCGCCCGATGCCAGGCACAGGCTCGGGTCGATGAAGGAGCTGGCGCCGAAGTTGCCCGAGAACAGGCGCGATTCCGGCAGCGGATGGGGCAGAAACGCGGGCAGCGCGACCAGCACGGTATAGAAGGTCACGATGACCCACTGCAGTCCGATGATGCTGCGCCGGTGCCGCGCCATCCAGTCTCCCACGCGGGCCAGACGCGTGCGGCCATCGCGACCATTGCGGCGCGCCGCCGGCGAAACGAACTTCAGGACGTGAGTGCTTGCTGCGGCGTTTTCCATGGCATCAGCGCGCGGGGGCTGTATTGCGGCCGAGGCGCCACAGCGTATAGGCCCAGAAGGTCGCGTAGGCGATCAGCAGACTGGCCGAGGGTCGCGCCCGGTAGCCGACGAAATCGGCCAGCAGGCGGCCCGCGCCGCTGCCGTCGTCGAGCAGCGCCGAGGTATCCCAGACCGGATCGAGCAGCGGCGGCAGCCAGTCGAGGCCGATCATGCGGTCGATGCCGGCCGCCAGCAGTGCGCCGGCAATCAGCAGCAGCAGGATTTCGCTGGCGCCGAACAGCACGCGGTAGCTGAGAAAACGCGCGCCGCGCGTCACCAGCCAGCCGGTGGCCGCAGCCAGCGCCAGCCCGGCTGCCGCGGCGCCGAGCAGGGTGAGCAGGTCGCCGCCGTTGCGTTCGAGGCCCATGCCGTAGAGGAAGACCACGGTTTCGGCGCCTTCGCGCGCTACCGCCAGCGCCGCTACGGTAGCAATGCCCACGGTGCCGGATACGCGGCTGGCATGGGCTTCCAGCTCCCGTTTCATGTGCCGGCCATGGCGGCGCATCCACAGCACCATCTGCATGATCAGGCCGGCGGCGAACAGCACCATGCCGACGCGGAAGGCTTCCAGTGCATTGCCCTCCAGTTGGCTTTGCGCGGCAAAGGTGGCGAAGCCGAGAATGATCGCCAGTCCGAATCCGGCCATCACGCCCACCCAGAGACCGCGCCGCAGCGTTGCGGGATAGGGCTGGCGGGTGATCCAGGCCAGCAGCACGCCGATCACCAGCATGGCTTCGAGGCTTTCGCGAAAGACGACGATCAGGGCATTCAGCATGTCAGAACCTCATTTGGCAACCAGCAGCATTTCGGAAGTGGTCGGGTGGAAATCGTCGATGAAGCGGTAGGTGCCCGGCTGCAGCGGATGGATCACGACGAAGGAACTGGCGCCCGGCGAAAGCACCTTCTCGACCCGCAGGCCGAGGTTCTCGAACTCGCAGGGGCCGGTGCCGTCGTTCTTCAGCGCCAGCTTGATCTTGCGGCCAGCCGGCACGTCCAGTCGGGCCGGAGTAATGCGCCCGTCCTTGATGACGACGGAGAACACCGGTATCTCAGCCGACGCGGTCTGGGCTGGAGCCTCCACGGCCCAGCCCAGGCCCAGCCAGAGTGCTGCGACAAAAGCGCCATGCACGAAGGGTGCGCGCAGCATGTTCAGAATCCGATCCTGGCGCGCAAGCCAAACACCTTGATCGTCCCGCCGGCGCCGTCTGCGGCGGGGCCCTGAATCAGCTGAATGTCCGGACTCAACTCGAAACGACTGTTGACCTTGAAGCGGTAATACAACTCCAGCTGCTTTTCCCAGCCGCTGGCCTGATAGCCGAAATCCGGCGTGCCGTCGGCGTTGGCATCGATGGTCAGCGAGTCGTTGCGGAACTTCTCGCTGGTACGCAAGGCGCCGAGCGCGACGCCGAACGAATCGGCGCCTCGGCCCCAGCGGCTGCCGGAGAGCTCGGTGCCGAGCGTGAGGGCGCGGTCGAAACGCACCTGGCCTTTCAACTGATGGCCGTAGCGTCCGAACAGGGTCAGCTCGTCGGTGACTTTCTGATCCGCCGAGATGCCGATGCCACTGTGGCGACGCTCGACGTTGTCATAGCCGTTGCCGCGCCCGTTTTGCCACAGGTAGGCGCGGTAGTTGCCCGGCAAGTAGTTGAATCGCGTCGCTGTCTGGGCTTGCGCAATGACGAAGGGGCCGGCCAGCGAGTTGCTGAAGTTGGCCCCCGGGCCGGAGCCGAAGACGCCCAGCGACAGGCCCCATTCGGAGCCCTTCTCGTGCGCGTTGCCGTATTGGACGATGGCACCCGGAGCGAAGCCGTAGGCATCGGCCCTGACGCCGCCGCCGGAATCGAGCAGCGGGTTATGCACGAAGACATTGTTCAGGAACTTGGCGGACTCGTCGTCGGCAGCTGCGTTTTGGTCGAAGAAGACGAAGGGATCGATCTTGCCGAAGGTAAGGTTCAAGCGTTCCTTCGAGTTGGCCTTGATGCCGTCGCGCGGCAGCGGCACGGCCAGTTGATACCAGCCCTGCGCCAGGATGGCGAAGGAGTCGTCGGCGCCGGCGTTGGTCTGAAAGGCCGTGGTGTTGACTGTGCTGGTATAGGTCCGGCGCAAGGGCACGCCGGTACCCTGGCCCAGGCGGAAGTGGGTGAAGATCTTGCCGTCGATGTCGCCCATCTTGCCGCCCGGAAGGGTGACGGAAATGTCGCCGCGATAGCTGGCGCGCGATTCGCCGCCGCCGGTCGCCGTACCGCCAGCGCCCCCCCCGGGGGTACCGCTTTGCATAACTTTTTGCAGCACGCCGGTGAGGCTGGCGCCGACCGTGATGTCTTCCAGCGCGGAGATCTGGCGTGCCTGCTTTTGCATCGACAGCGTCTGGAATTCCACAGCCTTGAGCCGCGTGGCAAGTTCAGGTTCACTCTCGCTGATGCGATTGGTGGCGAGTCCTTTCTCCATTTCCTTGTTGTGTCGCTCCAGGGTTTCGATGCGCTCCGCCAGACGCTTGAACTCCGCCTTGAGCGCGGCCATCTCGTCATCGGCAGCCATCGCAGGTGTCGCCATTGCCGTCGCCATGGCGACGGCAATCACCTTCCGGGTGAGGTTCATCTCAATAGCCACCCTTCTTGCCGATGCCGGCGTAGACGAACTCCCATTCCAGCTCGACCGGTTTGAACCACGGACGCACGCCGGTGGCGCGGTCGGTGTGACGGCCGAAGTGGTTGCCGTGGGGGTTTTCCTTGGCGTTGGGCGGATAGATGATGAACTTGACCTTGTATTTCCCGGGGCCCTTGAGCTTGACGTTGTCGCCGTAATGCGGGCCGTCGCTGGCGACCATCGGCATCATGTCGCCCTTGATCACTTCGCCGCCGGGCAGCTTGGTCAGTTCGTACTTGACCAGGAGGTGCGGAATCCAGAAGCCTTCCGCGAAGCCATTGGCATTGTTGGCCAGGGCATGGATGTCGGCTTCCAGGTGAATGTCCGTCGCCGATGCTTTGGCCATATGGCCTTCGGGCTCCATTTCGACGGCTTGCAGATAGACGGCGCCGACTTCCATGCCGGCGACGTTTTGTGGCGAGCCGATGGGATATTCGAGCGCGGCCGCGGTCAGCGAAAAACCGGCGCCGATAATGATGAACAACGAGCGAAGCAACGAACGAAACATGGCAAACCTCCAAAGGAAAACATGAAACTGACTTTGGCTGGCTTGCCGATGGTCGGGCTGGCTGGCTGGTTGTGGCAGCCTGTTGCGCTACCGGAGATAAAGCGTTCGACTGGGGGTCGTCGAGAAAACGAAGCAGAATCTATTTGGTCAGGATCAGCTTGCCCTGGCGTGTGTGCCGCAGGCGATAGGTTTCTCCCTTATGGGAAATCTCGATCTCGTCGCGGTTGCCGAGAAGGACCGAGCTATCCAGTGGCTGCCCGGAAGCCACGGGTAGTGCTGGCCTTGGGGGAGTCGTGGTCGATGACCGGGTTTCTGTATTCATGGTGGAACGCTCGCCAATCAATATCGAATGAGAATCATTCTCAACTAGAAGCGCTCGATTGTCAACGGGGAATTCGGGATTTGATGGTCGTTCAATGCCAATGCTTCTCCGCGGCGCGCGTCAGGAAGGCGAAATATTCGCGGCGCTATAATCGGACCTTTAGTAAAAAGGAGCCGCCCGTGGGCCTCGATCGCGTTCCATCCGGCAAGGATCTGCCGAACGATTTCAATGTGGTCATCGAGATTTCGATGCACTCCGAGCCGATCAAGTACGAGGTGGACAAGGAGTCCGGCGCCATATTCGTCGATCGATTCATGTCGACGGCGATGCACTACCCATGCAACTACGGCTATATACCGCACACCATCGCCGGCGACGGCGATCCGGTGGATGTTCTGGTGCTTTCGCAGTTCGCCCTGCCGCCGGGAGTCGTGGTTCGCTGTCGCCCGATCGGCATGCTCAAGATGACCGATGAAGCCGGTGAAGACGCCAAACTGCTGGCGGTTCCGGTCGACAAGCTGACGCCGATGTACCGCGACGTCGACAGCCCGCGCGACCTGCCGCAGATCGTGCTCGACCAGATCTCGCACTTCTTCCAGCACTACAAGGATCTGGAGCCCGGCAAGTTCGTCAAGGTGCAGGGCTGGCTCGGTGTCGAGGACGCCAAGAAGGAAATCATGGACGGCGTCGCTGCTTACCAGAGCGCCAGGGAAAAGCCGGCGTTTTAGCCTGGGGAAGCGGCTGGACACAAAGACCCGAGGTTTCAGAATGAGCCGCCTTCGCGTCGCCATCGCCCAGTTCAACGCCCATGTCGGCGATCTTGCCGGCAATTCCGCTCGCATTCTCGAGTGCGCGGCCCGCGCCCGTGACGGCGGCGCGGACGTGCTGCTGACGCCGGAACTTGCCTTGAGCGGCTATCCGCCCGAAGACCTCCTGATGCGACCGGATTTCTATCGTGCCTGCGCCGCGCAGCTCGATGTCCTGGCCCGCGCCGCCACGCTGCCGATAGTGGTTGGTTATCCCGAGGCGGCGGCGGGCAAGTACTACAACGCCGCATCGCTGTTGGCCAATGGCCGGGTAGTGGCGACCTACCGCAAGTTTCGTCTTCCCAACTACGAAGTCTTTGACGAAGAGCGCTACTTCGCGGCGGGGCGCGAGCCCTGCGTGATCGAACTCAACGGCGTGCGTTGCGGATTGGCGATCTGCGCCGATGTCTGGGAATCCGGTGCCGCCGAAGCCGCATCACTGGCCGGGGCGGAACTGATGCTGACGCTCAACGCTTCGCCTTTTCACATGAACAAGCAGGCGCGACGCTACGAGGTCTTGCGCGAGCGCGTGGCCGCGACCGGCAAGCCGGTGATTTATGCCAACCTGGTCGGCGGGCAGGACGAGCTGGTGTTCGACGGCGCGTCGTTTGCCATGGACGGGCAGGGCCGTCTCACGCATCAGCTGCCGGCCTTTGTCGAAGCGCTGGAGTTCATTGACTACGCCGACGGGCATCTGCTTCCCGGCCGTATCGTCGAACCGCCATCGCGCGAAGCCGAAGTCTACGCGGCGCTGAAGCTCGGGGTTGCCGACTACCTCGGCAAGAACGGCTTTCCCGGCGCCATCATCGGCCTTTCCGGCGGTATCGACTCGGCGCTGACGCTGGCGATCGCGGTCGATGCGCTGGGCGCGGACCGGGTGCGCTGTGTGATGATGCCGTCGCCGTGGACGGCGCAGATGAGCCT